>DATION010000001.1:0-65041 GCA_035473115.1 Candidatus Udaeobacter sp.
GAGCCCAATAGGACTGGTTGTGCTGTTTGAGCCGACCGTTAGAAACGGTCGAGCGAGTTCACAACCAGAATGACAATGAATCCTAAATTATCCGAAAGTTTCCACCGCGAGCGATTCTTGGTTACTTCTTTGAAGAAGTAACAGGAAGGGTTATAAAGGTGAAAAAAATTTAAAAATTAAAAACACCCTGGTTGAACCAAGGTGTTTTTAATGTCTTTGATTTTATATCTGAGGAGGAAGAGCAGTAGAAACTACCGGATTCTGTTTGGCACTTTGATATAGAATTATCGTAGCTCCGGCAGAGAGTGGAGCGGTAAAAGAGTTTATAACAACAGACAAGATAGCCGCAGAAGCTGATTGGATGAATGTTGGCAGCGGTATCATTTTAATTAAAAATATCAAAGGATAGGTAAGTGCAGCGTTTAAAACCCCAAAGACTAAAGCAATAAAAAGTATACGTCCAGCTACTGCCCACCAGCGTCCTACCACCAAAGCTTTACTCGCGCGTAGAGCGTTTAATCCTTTGGCTCCGTCAAGTATTACTGCATAAGAAGCAAAGGTGTACCAAACAGCAAAAATTATTCCGGGAATAATCAGCAGTAGTGTGCCGCCGATTACGCTTAGGGTAATAAGAAGAGAAACAAGTATCACTGGCCAGATTAGAGCGCTGGAAGTGGAGAATGTTTCCTTCCATTTTATTTGATTGCCAACCAAGGAGTCAAGAATAGTTCTGGCTAAAGCGGTCGTTACCCAGATAGCAAATACCATGCTGGCAGCAAAGACAAGCATGATAATTATATTGCTAAATAAAGCAGCTGAAGGCAGATAGACAGACAGGTAAAGACTAATTGTGCCAATAGCTGACAAAATAAGTGTTGGTAAAAATAGCATTATGATAAATGGCAGAAATCCTCGCCAGTTTTTTTTGTATAAATTCCAACTATCGACGATTATTTCCGTAGGACTCTTGAGCATACAATTGTAAATTACAAGGTTAAATTTTAAGGTAAAGGAAGGATTATTGTTTAATAATACTTTTAAGAAGTTCCGTACCTTCTTGTTTCATTATACCAATTTCAGATTCAGCGTTCAAGTAATGAACTTCTGTGCCTCGGTCGGTAAATATTTTTTGGTACTGGGCGGAGTTAAAGTTTTCTGTCGCTTTTTTGAGAAAATCTATTTTTTCAAAAATAGCGTTGTCATTCTTATCAAAACGGGAACTTATTCGTGCGGCCGCTTTTTCGGCAGGGATTTTGGCAATGATCAAATGATCTGGCCTGTTCTCCAGAGCTAGCTGGTTGCCCGGGAATTGGGCAATTTTATCATAGGTAAATTCTGAATTTTGTAAGCTTTGATAGGCTAGCGAAGTGCTGACGCCGCGATCTTGGATAACAATTTTGCCGTTAGCGAGCAGGGGAATTATTATTTTGGTGTATAAAACTAATCGGTCTAGAGAGAAGGCTTCGATAATAGCGCGAGGCGGGTAGTTGGTGCCGGTTTTAACCAGTTCTTCGCGAATGACTTTGCCCACACCGGCATAAGTTGGTTCACAGCTAAAAATAAAATCATAAGATTTTAGTTCATGAAGTTCCGGGTATTTCCCGTTGGTTTGCCAGTATTCTTTTAAATCAAAAATAGCATTGCCTTGAGCAGTAAGATAATCTTTCCAAGCTTGAACAATAGTGCTCTTGCCGCTGCCATCAATGCCGTCGATCATGATGAACATAGTTCTAAAGTTTTTCGTATTTTACAAATGAAAATCCGTCATGGTCTTCACGCCAAGTTTCCTGCCAGATGGTTTTGTCTATTTCCGGAAAAAAAACATCGCCGTCAGGCTCTTGGTTAATAAGGGTGATGTACAAAACATCGGCTCGGTTTATGGTTTGTCTATAAATACTGGCTCCGCCACAGAT
Organism: Candidatus Udaeobacter sp.; assembly: GCA_035473115.1. GTDB lineage: Bacteria > Patescibacteriota > Patescibacteriia > Magasanikbacterales > GWA2-37-8 > XYD2-FULL-39-9. Next base: position 1,914 of record DATION010000001.1, read on the forward strand.
AAAAACATCTTCGTCTTTTAGTTTATCCCAAACTTCATCTAAAGAATAAAAAACCCGCACGCCTTCGGGGGCTTTAAAGTTTTTGTCTAAAGTAATCACTGCGGTTTGGCGTCCAGGTAATGGCTTGCCTAGATAGCCGAGAATAGACTCAAAAGTTGCTTGGCCCATCAAGCAAGTTTTTCCTAGAGTCATTTTTTTAAAATACTGAAAATCCTCCGGGACATCCCAAGGAATTTTGTTATTTTTGCCAATGCAGTTATTTTTGGCAACGGCGGCGATTAGGGAAAAACTCATAATTTATATTGCGATTGGGAATTCAATTTTTGGATAGCTTTGATAATTTAAAACTACACTATCTTCGCATTTCCAGTCAAAAATTGAAGTAAAATTTTTAGTTTCAATTGTTGGTAGGGGGTAAGTATTTGGATCTCTAGTAATCTGTTCTTTGGCGCCAGCGATGTGATCGACATAAATATGAGTATCTGCCAAAAATCCTACCAGTTTGCCTTCCTGTAAGCCGGTTTCTTTGGCCAGTAAATGTAGGAGCAGAGCATAGCTAGAAATATTAAAGGGCAAACCAAGCATAGTATCTACCGAACGTTGGTTCCATAGCAGATTTAGTTTGCCGTTTATTACCGTAACTTGGTAACAGTAGTGGCAAGGAGGCAAGCCCATTTGACTCAGCATGGATGGATTCCAGGAATTAACGATCATGCGGCGGTCGTTGGGATTGGTTTTTAAAGTCTCAACTAATTTTTTTAATTGGTCTATGCCTTGGCCGGTATAGTCGCTGTCGTAATTTTTATATTCAGCATTAAAATGCCGCCATTGGAATCCATAAATTGGACCAAGATCTCTTTCACTTTTCATTTTTTCTTTAGCCGCTTCGTCGTGTCCATAAGGCGCTTTTTTTGGATTAGCCCATTCGTCCCAAATATGATTATTATGGTCTTGCAGCCATTGTTTGTCGGTAATACCTTTGATAAAGAATTCTAATTCTGAAGCCACGGCTTTGAAGGGCACTTTTTTGGTAGTAAGCATGGGGAAGCCTTTGCTCATATCGTGCTCAAAAATAGTGCCGGCAATAGCGATAGTATCTGTGCCGGTACGATTTTCTTTACGTTCACCGTTTTCTAAAACGTTGCGAACAATATCCAAATACGCGCGCATAGGTTAAGAAAAATTTATTCTAATTATATTTGTTAATTTTTATTAAGCTACATTCTCTAAATCTTCTTCCTCAAGTTCTATTTCTTCATCAGCTCCATTTGTTATTTTTTTAAAGGCAGTGTCAACTTCAGTATTAATTTTTTTTGCTTCGTCCTTTCGTTTTAGCATGGGTATGTCTTGTTCTGAATGTACCCCAGGTAAATATCCTTCTGGTTTTCTTGGTCTTGATGATTCAAACATTCCTTTTGCCATAAATTTTTAAATTAATAATAAGTTATTTAATATATTCTATCCCGTACTGCCAAACCCGCCGCGGCTGTCTATGTTCATTTCATCTACTTCTTGCCATTCTCCTTTATCTACCCGAACAAAAGCGGCTTGGCCAACTCGTTCGCCGCGAGCTATAGCCACTTCTTGGTCAGTAAAGTTGTAAACCTGCAGCATTATTTCATCTTTTTCACCATGGTAATCTTGGTCAATTATACCAATTCCATGTGGCACCAGCAAGCCCTTTTTTTTGGGTGTACTGGAGCGAGTTACGACTGTTAACATGTAGTCTTTTGGAGTTTCAATAATTAGATTTGTGGGAATTAGAGCAATTGTTTTTGGGGCAATAGTCATATCTGTTCGGCTATATAAATCAAAAGCAACCGCGCCGCTAGTTTGGTATTCTGGTAGGGGTAGAGAAGTGTCTAGGCGTTTTATTTTAACTTGCATGGTATTTGTTGATTAAATCGTCGAGCTGTTTATAGAGCTGCTCAGGAGTGCCGTTGTTGTCTATATGTTCGGTGGCGTGGCCGGCAACTTCTGGAATAGACATTTCCGTAGAGCGTTTATGGTCTTCCATGAATTGCTCAAAAGTTTTAGTTTTATCATCAGATTTTTCGGAACGTTTAACTATTCTTTCGTATCTGGTGCGCGGCTGCGCAAAAATTTCTATTAAAACAAAATTTGGCAAGCGGGAAAGATATTCTATGTCAGCCATACGACGAATGCCTTCAACAACAATAAGTTTGTTTTCATCGGTCTCTGCGTCTTTAGCCATTACTTTAGCCATTGTGTCTTCGCCAAAAGTACTGCGGATAGCCTCGGACATTTTAATCAGATTATCTCGGTTAGCTTCCAAATAAATTCTTTGCAGCAGATCAAATAGCATGGTAGAGAAACGGTATGTGCTCGCTCCGTATTTTTTTTGGTAATATTCAGCAGAAGCCCCTTTGCCGCTGGCTGGTAAGCCGACAAATCCTAGAATTATTTTAGTATTTTGCATATAAAGTGAGAGAAATAAAATTTATTTTAATTTCCGAGCGTATATACAAAATACCTTAGTATTATTTGGCATAATCACAAATATATTGTCGGTATTTAATTTTTGCTCCATCTAACAATCGGCGAGCTGCGACCCAGATGTCAGCATCATGATACTTATCGCTTTCAAAGATAACTTCGGTGATGCCGTTTTGAATCATGGCTTTGACGCATTCATTACAAGGAAAAAGAGTGGAGTAAATTTTGCCTTCTTTTACCGAGGCGTTGGCGTTGTAGATGGCGTTTTCTTCAGCATGGCAAACATAAGCGTATTTGGTATCTAAAAAACCACCTTCTCGTTCCCAAGGAAATTTTTCGTTATCAATTCCACGCGGAAAACCGTTGTAGCCGATGCCCACAACAACATTATTTTGATTGGCTATAACAGCCCCTACCTGAGAAGACGGATCTTTGGAGCGTTCGGCAATGACATGGGCCATACGCATAAAACATTCGTCCCAAGATATATAGTTATTTCTGGCTAGTTGCATATAATTTAGAGCTAGTTTATAACTCAAGTTTAACAAAAAGTATTTTTTATTGCAACTTAAAAACCGTGGCTTTTCTTGTATTTTTCCGTTTCCAAAATTATTTTTTTGGCTACCGAAAGAGTATAGGCTGGCCGGGCGCTTAGAGCAGTTTCATTGCACAACATTATGCCATCAGCTCCATCTAAAACAATATTGGTCAGATCCAAAATATCTGAGCGTAGCGGAATATAATTATAGATACTGCCTTCCAAAATTTGGGAAGAAATAATAACCTGTTTTTTATATTTTTTAACCATGGCAATAGCTTCTTTTTGGAAAATTCCCAGTCTTTCAAAAGGCATATCCAAGCCCAGTTTGCCGCGGTTCAAAAGTATCAAATCATAAAAATCATCTTGGCAGATTTTTTCTAAATTATCCATGGCTATCCGGTTTTCGATGCGGCAGATTTTTTTTGGCTGCCAGCTAAAATCAGATAGTTTTTTAATTTTTTCATTTACAGCCGGAGATATAAAAGGTATGGCCAGATAATCTGGAGCGACCTCTTCCAGCTTAGATAAAATTTCGCTTAAGCGGTTAAGGTAGGCTTCATTTTCGGTGTTTTGGGCGATATGAATGCTCAAGCCCGACTGCAAAGTTCCTTCATTGAGAGCTCGGACCCCCACAGTTTCGTTATTTATAATTTCCGTTACCTGCAAGGCAATTTTGCCATGGTCAATGGTAGTAATTTGATTGATATAAACTTGATTGCCTAGTTCGGCAATATGAATACAGATATTTTCTTTAGGCAGTGGTTCGTCTTCAACATCAGAAGTAATTTTTTTTGGGCAATGATCTGCAGAAGCTGATTTTAAAATTATTTCTTCGTTTTCTAGTACTTTACGCGGAGTATCAGGTCCGGCAAGACGAACCTGGTTGGATGGCAGGTTAACTATAATTTTGGCGGAAGAATTTAATTCATCAATAATTTTTGCACTGCTGTTGATGCGGTCAATGGTGTCTTGAATTGGTCCATAGGAAAAACTATAGCGCAAAGCATCGGCGCCAGCCAAAATAATTTTTCTGATTTTTTCTTCCGAGAATTTATCAAAACCGACGGAAGCAATAATGAACATATAATTAGTTAGAAAATATTAATTTATTATTGATGTTCATGCTATATGTATAATTACAAATCCCGCCTTGGCGGGCGGGATTTGGTTTTTAGGCGGAGATTTTTATAGCCGGACCCATAGTTGAGCAAAGGGTAACATTTTTTAGGAATGTGCCTTTGGATGTGGCCGGTTTAGCTTTTTTAAGAGCTTCCAGTAAGGCGTTGATGTTTTCTTTTAGGTTAGCTTCGCCAAAACTCAGTTTGCCTACAACCTGATGAACATTGCCACCATCATCGTTTTTAAAAGTTATTTTACCTTTTTTAAGTTCTTCAATCATCTTTTTGATGTTGGTTCCAACCGTATCTGTTTTTGGGTTAGGCATTAAACCTTTTGGACCCAAAACTTTGGCAATTGAAGCCAGCTTAGGCATCATATCCGGAGTAGTGACAGCGATTTCAAAGGGAATCTTGCCGGTGTCTTTAATTTTTTTGATTTCTTCTTCACCATAAATAAAATCAGCGCCGGCTTCTTTGGCTTCCTTTTCTTTGTCAGCCGAAACAAAAGCCGCTATAGTTTTGGTTTTTCCGGTTCCGTGCGGTAATACCACGGTAGCGCGAACTTGCTGTTCAGTTTTTTTGGTATCAATACCAAGATTAGCGTGAATCTCTACGCTGGCGTCGAATTTTACGCCGCTAGTTTCATTCAAAAGTTTAACCGCTTCTTCCAGAGAATAGGTTTTACTTTTGTCCACTTTTGCCTTTAAGGCAGCCATCCGTTTTGACATATTTTTTAAATTTAGGTGGTGCAAACCCCTAGGTTGGCTAGGGTCCCACTTATGTGGCCAGTATATTATAAGTAGGCTATTTTGTCAATGCTAAAACCGGCCAATAAAAAACCACCCGGTCTCTATAAGTACAAATTATATTTTTATACTTATAGAGACAGATCGGGCGGTTTTTAAGCTATGTGCTGAGGATTTTTAGTTAATCGTTCGGCTAGTACTTCTAAAATCATCGGGGTTGATCTCGTTTGATACCATAATTCGAACTAGACTCGTTCTATTCATCCCCAGGGATCTGGCGGCTTTTGATACATTGCCCTTGGCCTGTATAAGAGCCTCTCTTACTTGGTTAGCCTTGATTTGTCTGGTTGCAGCTTTAAGATCATTTTTAATGAGCGCAGGCGGCGGTTCCATTAGAAGTGGCATATCAGCAACGCCAGCCTCTGTTCCTTCACAGGCAATAACCATGCGCTCTACCACGTTGCGCAATTCGCGAATATTTCCCGGCCACGAATATTGGCGAAGCTTCGTTCGCGCTTCGGAGCTGATGCTGGTGACGATTGAAGATGGGTTTTCTCTTTTTACCTGACCCAGCAGGTGGTCAGTTATAGAGTCAATATCTTCTCTGCGTTCGCGCAGTGGCGGTAAACGCACACTTACTACGTTAAGACGATAAAACAGATCTTGGCGGAAGCGCTTCAGTTGTACTAACTCCTCAAGGTTAGCATTGGTGGCGCAAACAATTCGAACGTCAATCGGAATTTCTTTGGTTGCTCCGATCCGACGCACTAGTCTTTTTTCTGCAACTCGCAACAGCTTAGCCTGAGCGGCTTCTGACATCTCTCCTATCTCATCCAGGAAGACTGTTCCTGCGTAAGCTTGCTCAAATACTCCAGGATGTGCCGCGAATGCACCGGTAAAGGCGCCTCGCTCATGGCCAAACAGCTCGCTTTCAATAAGATGCTGGTTGAGTGCGGAGCAGTTGATAGCCACTAGCGGACCAGTCTTGCCACGAGGGCTTCGAGTATGGATATACTCCGCTAGCAGCTCTTTGCCCGTGCCGGTTTCTCCGGTTATTACTACCGAACAATTTCCTTGCTCGGCAGCTTTGGTTGCTATTGCCATGAGATCCAACATCGCTCTAGTCTTTCCAATAATCATTTGGACCTCCTTTGTTGAGAACGTATTTTATTTTAACTGCAAATTTAACGGTTTGTCAATGTAAAAAAAGAAGTTTTTTGCCAGTGTTTAAAAAGCCGATTCTTTTTTTATGCCCGGACGAAGAACTTTAAAAGATAAGAAGAAACAAACCAAAAGCAAAAGACCGCCAACTAGGAAAGTCACAGGAATAGAAATAGCGGTAGCAATAACTCCGCCTAGGATTGGGCCCAGTATCATGCCAATACTTTGATATGATGTGTTTAGACCCATAATTGAACCCTGAGATTTTTCATCAGCTTCTTGAGAAAGAATAGTAGGGATAAGAGTTTGAGACAGGCTGTTGAAAAGAGCCAGGCCGATTATGGTAATTACAAAAACGATAATAGAATGGGATAAAGACATTATTATGAGTGATAAGGCAGTAAAGAATATGCCGGTGCTGAATGATTTTTTTGTGCCTAATTTTTTGGCTACTCGTCCAACCAAAAATGTTTGCGCGATCAGTCCAATAGCTCCAAAAAGAGTAAACAGTAGCGCGTTTTGTGACTGAGTGATATGCAAAATATTTAAAGTAAATGGCTGGAAGCCGTAAATGATTGAACAGGCAAAGGCTAAAAAGAAAAAGAAAGATATCAGAAAGGTGGCGCCGACATTGGGGTCAAATAAAGTTTTCCAGATGAGTTTAAAATCAAAAAGTTTGCCATTTTTGACTTCGCCCATGTGCTTGTTTGTTTCCGGCAAATAAAGCGCTGTAAGTATAGCGGCAATAGTGGTAATCACACCAGCAATAATAAAAGGTAAAGCTGGATGTAGAGCGATCGTAAGGGCGGCAATAGCCGGACCAAAAACAAAACCAAAATTAAAAGCCGAGCTGATCAAGCCAAAGGCTTTGGCGCGCTCTTCTGGTTTAGTTGAATCAGAAATAACGGCAAAAGCTACCGGGATATTGCCGGCAGTTAAACCATCCAGAGCGCGGGATAATAATAAAAATAGTGCGCTGGGCGCAAAAGCCATCATAAAAAACGATAGAGCTGTACCGATAATTGAGATCAGCAGCATTGGCCGGCGGCCATATTTATCCGATAGTCGGCCGATTATGGGAGTGGAAAAAAATTGGCAAATGGAATAAGTGGCGAACAATAAGCCATTTTGAAAATCGGATAAACCAAATTTTTTGGAATAGGAATAAAGCAGGGGAATAATAATTCCATAGCCAAGCATATTCACCAGCGCGATCAGAGCGATGATTAATAGGTTTTTATTTTTTATCATATTAGCTATCTAATTTATAAAAGTATTCCAAAATTTTGTAAATCCTTTTTGAGTTGTTCGTTATCTTGAAACAAAATTGGATGATAGCCAATTTCAGCGGCTTTTTCCAAACTTTTACTAGCATCATCTATAAAAATTGTTTCTTGAGGCAATACGTTTAGCTTTTCAAATAGGTGCAGAAACGCTTCTTTATGAGGTTTTTGAAAGCCAATCTCGGAAGAAATAACAATCACGTCGGTTAGGTTATGTATTCCTTGAGCTTCGATTTCTTGTCTAAGTTTTGAAGTATTATTGCTTAAAATACCAACTTTGAATCCTTGCTGTTTTAAAACTGTAAACCAAGACAAAAGCTCGGTATTTAATTTTTTGCTGGTACTCCATTTATGGATCAGGGCTCTGACAGCACTTTCGGTTTCAGTGTTATCGCTAAAAGTTTTAACTGCTTTAATAATTATTTCTTCCCAGTTTTGATTGCCGATATTTGTTAAATGATTATGTTTAAAGTATTCGGCGCGAAAGTCGGCTAAAGGCACATTTAACAGTTCGGCAATTTTTGGCAATATTTTGCCGTATTCGTAGAGTTCAATAACTCCGCCAAAATCAAAACAGACAGCTTTAATATCGGGTATCATTAGGGAGTGTTAATTATTTATGACGATTATTTTTGCGGGTACCAGTTTAGCTGAACAACTTCTATATTTGGATCAGCGGCGTTTACTAGTTGTTTAAATTTAGCTACATCAGCCAGTTCGTTTGGATGGCCATTATTATAGCCATAATGGTATGGATAAACCTGTTTTGGTTTAAATGCTAAGACAGCATCAGCTGCTTGCTCTATACTCATAGTATATGGCAAGTTCATAGGGACAAAAGCGATATCTATATTTTTTAGGGCGCGCATTTCCGGAACATCTTCAGTATCACCGGCAATATAGACGCGAGTGCCGCTAGATTCTAAAACATAGCCATTACCATTTCCTTTCGGATGTTTATCTAGGTCTGCCGAGCGTAAGTTATAAGCTGGAACAGCTTGGATATTAATATTTTTTTGGCTGGTAGTGTCGTTATTTTTTAGAACAATCAAGTTGTGGGTCAGAGTTTTAGGCAGTTTAGCAGCAATTACTGACGGCACTATTAAAACAGTATTAGGCTGCATTATTTTTGCTAAAGTATCAGGACTAAAATGATCTGGGTGTTCATGAGTTATCACTATAATATCTGGTTTTGGCACATTGGCGTAGCTTTCCGGAGCTCCGACCGGATCAGCATAAACAACGGCAGTTTTCCAATCAAGCACCACAGACGCGTGGGAGATAGGAGTTATTTTTATATTAGGATTAGTTGTTATAGGAGAGCCGGCCATAGAGTTTTGGGTTTGTTTTTGGCGAGTAAAATTTTTTAAGATTAATAATCCCGCTGCCAAGACAACGACTGTGATTAAAAGTAGTAGTTTAGTTTTCATATTTGATTAAAATTGTTTTATTAAAAACTTATCAAAGTATAACATACAATCTAGAGTTTATAAAGTCGGAATTATTTTTGATAATATTGTTTTCTTTTTAGTAAAGAAGTGTTGCAGGCTGGCTGATTGGCCGCCTCTAAAGAAGCGCAAAATGTTTCTGTTTTTTCGATGGAGTTATAGTTTACCAGATGATATGAAACGAGTCCGTCAATACAGGCTGATTTAACAGCTTGATTATCAATTTGCTCGCAAATACTTTCTGCTTTTTTTGGATTGTTCAGGTTGGTAGCCATAATATAGCTGCCCATACCGCTAACGCATTGATTTATATATCCCGATTCGGAAAAGTTGCAGGCAGAAAATAAATCAGTATTTGTTTTTAAGTTTTGTTTGGCTAAATAAGCGCCGGCATAAAGATAGCAGGCAGGCTTAAAGTGTGTTTCCGTTCGGCAGATTTTTAGCGGATCATTAGGGAAAAAATAAGGTGTAGCGTACATCTGTAGTTCACTGCTTTCAAAATTTTGCATAAATACTCCTTCGGAACAGCGAGTTTGATGTTCGTTTGTATCTAGTGTCAGACAGTAGTTGGCAGAGTCGGGCACATTATTTTTGGTATAGAACATTAGTCCGTGGCCAATGCCGTGATAACAAAAACCGTCCATGCCATCGCACAAAGAATGGATAGTGTCGGTTGGGTTGGCAGAAGCATTAAGTACATTTATGGCTAATCCGTGCACATAACCCGAACCGCAGATATCGTCGTTAAATTTTATCGCCTCTTTGAAGTTTTTGTATTTTATAAAAGCTGATTCGCCGATTGTATGCGCAAGCAGATGGCAGCGGCTGGCGACATTATCATCGGCCATTAATCGGCGCAGCTGGGCGAAGGCTGCTGCTGGGTTTTGGTTTTTTACAATCTCGTCTAGTTGTTGGTCAATCATGGGGATAGTAGAGCTTGTCATCTGTCCAATCCGTATTATATTTGAAGTATCATTATGAGCCGCCATTAAAATTCTTTGGTTGTTTGCTGGTTTAGATTGTAGCCATGATAAATTTAGAGGGAATAAATTTTTTGTATTTAAGCAAAATGAAATAATCAGGATGATTATGACAGCAAATAAAAAAATACCGTACTTATGTTTTTTAAGTAACACCGGAACCATGAAGTTATTATCTTCTTTTCTTAGAAGCTTTTTTGGCCAGCATCTGTTTTTTGATTTCCAAGCGCTTTTTTGTTTTTGGAGAATGTTTGGATTTAGTTTTCTTGCGTAGGCTGTTTGGTCTTTTTGCCATATATTATAAAAATAATAAATTAAGTTTAAGATATTTTAGCACAACTCTGGTAATATAGCCAGAGATAAACATTTTTGTTTGTTATTATGTGTGGTATAATTTAATAGGAGTAAATAATTAACTTAATAATATGGATAAAGCTAAAGTGGAAAGAATATTCAATTCGGTCACATTGTTTTTTATCAACGCAGCTATTATTATCATAGCTGAAAGTACCGGGCAATTATTTTTCCGCATGGGGTTAATACATATTATCGCGCTCTTGTTTATCGCCCTATCAGTTATCAGAATATTTGTCCGTTATTATTCCTATGATTCTGTCTTAGAGAAATTTTTCCAAGCCAGTTTAGCCGCTTTGTTCGTTTTTACCATTGCCCATATTGTGGAGTACTTTAATATGACTATGGGTATGTCTGCTTATTATTCCGATGCAGCCTTGGTTAATACGGCTAACTTTTACTTAATCAGTTTAATAATTATTATAATTGGAGCTGACGCTTTTTTGCGCATTTACGATAATCGTTCCCGAGCCAGAATAAATTTTTTAATCGGTTTGATTGCCGCTCTGGTTGTTTTGATTTTTGTATTTACCGCCAAGAAAGATTTGGCTTCATTGGAACTTGATGAACCGATGCCTTATGTATATCTGGCAGCAGTATTTACTTTTGGCTTGCTAGCCTTAAGAAAGGTTCGTTTAATTGGCAAGCGAGTAGGTATCTCTACCGCCTTTGCCAAGTTGCTTTCAGCTTCTATTATTTTGCTAATGCTTTCAACAGTTCCATATATTCTTTATGATTTATTAGAAGAACATTTTGGTTTCCCTCTTTATCAAATAATGTATTTGAGCCACTTTATTTTTTACGCTTCTTTAAGTCTGTTATTTTTAGCTTTTGGCAGGGTTAAAATTATGGGCGGGGTTTATGAAGATTTAAACAAAAATTCTTCAGACAAACCTGATTCAAAAGTTTGTTTATCTTAAAATTAAAAGCACCGACCCCCTTCTTGCGAAAAAGGTCGGCTTGACTAGCGCATAGTCACGAGACTGCTGTCTGCAGTCTCGGTTCGGTCTCCTGTACTACTGGAAGATCACCGAGATGATCTTGGCCGGATTGTTCTGGGGGAGGAACGTCCCGTTGCCCACTTGGCCGGAAGATCCGTTGCCTTCACACCAGACACTCGTTTCCCAGTTCACCGGAGACGTGCTGGTGAGAGCATCGCTCAATTCGGAGCACTGAGTGTGGCCGCCACCAGAGACTGCGACGTAGCCTCTGTTTTGAGTCGCCGGCAAGGGCGGCATGCCCGAAGCCAGCGTGGCGGAAGTCTTGTCGATCATCGTCAGGTCTCCGAGCTGACGATTGTTATTGTAACCCCAGCACCACAAGTGCGGAGGAAACTTGGGAGAAACCGGATCCTGCTTCGAAACGCAGGAGTGGTTCTGGCCCAGTTTGTCACCCACCCGCGCGAGAGACGTGCCACTGGGCAGTCCCAACACGAGCGCCGGCGAGGTCTGATCAACTCTGTTGCCATTGCCGACCTGTCCATAGAAATTGTAGCCCCAGCAGCGCAGAAGGTCATCTGAGAAGCCCAGCCCGCAGGTATGCGATCCGCCTGCGGAAATTGAGATGAAGTTCTGCAGAACTCTGGTCGGCCGTGGCTGGGACACAAAGCCGCCGATTCCGAGCTGGCCATGGTCATTGTCTCCCCAGCAGTACGTTACCCCGGTGGCAAGATCCATGACCACGCATGCGTGCTGTGGACCTGCCGTCCAACTGTAGAAGCCGCCCTGAACGGTGGTGGTAAGATTGCCAACTCCGTTCGGGTTCACGACAGGCGTCGGCAGGTTCTTCAGGCCGCTGAAGGTGCCGATGCCAAGCTGGCCGTTGGTGTTCTCACCCCAACAACGGAGTTGGTAGGTGATCGGGTTCACCGTGGATGTCACGATCTCGGCGCAGGTGTAGTTGCCGGCGGCGGTAACCCAGACCACATTGCTCATGACCCGGGTCGGGGTAGCCTGGTTGGTAAAGTTACCAATCCCGAGCTGCCCTTCGAGGTTCCGGCCCCAGCAGTAGAGGTCCTGGTTCCCGATGCCGCTGGGATCCTTGAGTCCGCAGGCGTGTTCGGCACCGACCGACACCCACGTCCAGACCAGGGTTGGCGTGGCTGGGATCGTCGCCAGTCCAGCAGCTACAGGCACAGAAGAAGGGCTGAACCCTCCCGTTCCGAGCTGTCCCTTGTCGTTGCTGCCCCAGCAGAGCATCTTGCCTGCCAGGCTACCCAGTCGAGTAGTCTGTTTGTACACATAGCATCCGCTCGTATCCCCCACGGATAGGCGGGATGCCTCTGCCGTGCTGGCAGAGAGCATCAGGAATAGACCGAGAATGATGTACAAGAGCCTTTGCATTTGTTTCCCTTTCAGTCGTAACTCTACGTGTCTGTATCAGCCATCCGAATTGATGGCGGCGCAATCTTAGCAGATAGGCCAAAAAATGTCAATGGGAGTATCAACGTTCTTTCAGATTGACATTGGCCGAATTTAGGTCTATCATAATATAACTATGAATAAAAACTCTTACTTTAACCTATTTTTTTGGCTAATAATCGGCCTAAGTCTAGCTTTTTATGCTAACTCAACAGCTTTAGCTGCAACTGCCAAGACTTCTGAAGCTAAACATATTGTTAAGCCTCAAGTTCAAAGTACTGCCAAAAAAACTGTTGTGACTCAATTAAAAGACAAAACAGTTGCCTCGCCAGCCAAAAATACTTCCGTTGTTTCAACAAATAAGCCGGCAGATACTTGTATGCAAGCTATTGCTAAGGCTAATAAAGAATGCAAAGCTATTTCGCAAGGCTGCCACTCTTTTAGCGAAACTCCTCGCTGTAAATCGGCCGATCAAACTTGTGCCGATAAGCAGCAGGCTGCTATGGAGCTTTGCGGGGTTAAGTAGTCAAAGTTTAATAGTGAATAATTGGTTAGCCTGTCGTCATAAAATTAAATAATAATAAAAAACAGCTCGTCTAGTAACGAGCTGTTTTTTATTATCTTTTGTAAGGATGCTTTTTCATGGCCTTTTTTGCTGTAGTTCCTGGTGGCGCGTTTCTGGTAAATACATCCTGGCCAATAAGCATTGATTCCCAATTGTCGGCCGGATTAGTCGTTTGATTTAAAAGCCACATGGTAGTTAGAGTCTCCTGGCCGTTTATCATTTGTAACTGACCGCACCAGGCAGTGGTTGATTGCAGATCCGAGGTGCTGTTGTTCCATACTACCACCATGCCGAAAGTTTGCCCGGCGGCTTGCACTGGATCAACCATGCCAGTCATTTGAAAAACACCTTGACCTCCGACCGCGCTTTGGTAGGTGCCGGTAAGCATCTGACCGCTGGCTTTAATGATTACTTTTGAACCAAGTTCGTTGTACCACACGCCATTAATATTCATAATTTTTTTAAAAATTAATTAAGTACGACAAAAACTAAATTAAATTAATATAAAATATAATTTTAGATCATAGCCCTCCTTTCTTAGTCAATTTTTGATAAATTTATAGACTTATCTTTTTGGTTGCAGCATGGAAAATCGGTTGCCCTCGGTGTCCATAGCCGAAATCCAAAGCCCAACACCCGGTATATCTTGCGGCTCGTCGCTATGCTGGCCTGCTTCGTTCATTGTGCCAAGGATTTTCCCGCCAGCAGTTTTGACGTCAGTCATTGCTTGGTTAATATCTTCAACGGCAATGACAACCGACGGAGCGTGTGATGAAGGGTTATCTGTTTTTTGATAAAATCCGCCGTTAATGTTACCTGGATTTTTTATCATTCCTTTGTCATCAGTTTCGGTGGTTTGCGCAACTACATAACTGCCCATGTCTAGCCCCATCATTTGGGTTTGCCAGCCAAAGACATTGGTATAAAAATCAACCATCCGTTGCTTATCTTGGTAGCCCATTTCAAAATGGACTACTGGGCTCATTTTTTTGTGCATAAATTTTATTTAAAATTAATTAAAGTTTATTTTATTATAGCAAAAGAATTAGGAATGCGCCTTCTTCATATATTGATACGATCTCTTGATAAGAGACGCAAGCACTTTTTCATCAACATCAGATAGTTTGTTGATATACAAACAGCCACCGATGCCAGCACTTGTTTTATATTTTCCCAGTTTGCCAAGTAACTCGTGGCTATCCTTATTGCCGTGCATGATATAAAGTGTAAGGTTTTGTTTTCGTGGAGAGAAACCAGTTAACATCCAGTCTCCTTCTTGGGCGCTTCTGTCGGATTTATAATGATACTTGCCGAAACCAACAATACTTGTTCCCCAGATGACCGCTTTTTCACCGGTAACCTGCTCAAATATTTTAAGCAGCGCAAAACCATCTGTCCGTTTTTCTTTGGGTCCAATGGAGTTGAGAAATTTTTTAACGCTTGTTTTAGTTGCTTTGGTTTTTAATTCAGCCATATAATTTTAACGATGAGGGCAGCCTGCCCAACAACAGGGTCGACGCATACCTTTACGCATCTTATCAAGACCAACTGTTATACGCCGGTCTCTGGTTTCAGCTTGCTTGGCAGATGTCACCCAACAAATCCATTCATTGCGGGCAAGCGGCGTAATATCATCCCACACCGACAGCGCCTTGGGGTCAGAAGCAAGGGCTTTCCGAAAATCTGGTGGGAGTTTATGCTTGCTTGTTCGTAACTCTCCATGGCGAGCGGAGGCGGATGGTACACTGATAGAAATTTCTTTTTTGATCATATGTTTATCATTATCTTTTGTTCCGCCCGTATAAAAACCATCCTATTAAAATGATAGCTGATATTATAGCGCCAATAATATTAGGTATGATTATAGGGGTGTTTTTTATCTCAAACCCGTACAGTATCCAGATAAATGATCCAATAGTTGTTATAAAGTAGGTAGTAGCAGAAACGTCTCCGGCGCTTTTATTTCTGAATATTTTTATTGCTTGAGGAAGAGCTCCGAAGCCTAAAAAAATACCCGAGATTGTAGCCAAAATAGAAAGTATTGTCATATTTAATTTATTATATCATATACAAAAAATAAACCTATAATAGGGTTTATTTTTGTTTTTGGCTCGCATACACGGACAGCTTCCGAACTTTTTTATCTAAGAATTTAAACCTCCTTCTATCTCAGGTTTAAATTTTTCAGTCGCCACATCATTGCTTCGCGGCTCACCTGATATTGTTCAGACAATTCTATCAACCGATCTTCATAAGAACCATCTAATTTTCTAAAGTCGTTTAATAGTAGTTGTTTGGGCATAAGTAAATTCGCAGCAAAATCATCCGCTCTTTTTTCAAAAATAGTTTTATCCGGACGATTATTGTTATCCCTATAGTCAATGGAGACGGCTGTAGTACTTTCTAAAAAGAAGTGGCCGAGTTCGTGGGCGATAGTGAAGCGGCGTCTCGCCGGAGACTCCTCAGTATTAATACCCATAAGAGCGCCACCATTTTTGCGTATTAAAATACCAGAATATTCAACGCTGGGAGCGTAGCTGATCTGAATATTCATTTTTTCTGCAATCTGTTCGACAGGTACCGGTGCCTCAGTTACCTTAAAGTGGGTAAGAATTTTCCGAACTTTCGCTTGTATAATTTGACTGGACATAACTATTTATTTACTTTACCAAAAATTTTCTCCGCCCACTCTGCCGCGTTCTCATCTTTCTTTTTTATATTTTCAACGTCTATTTGGCTAAGTTCATAGCCCTTTGGAATGTCTGGAAAAAAATCTTTAACTTCACACCCCAGGATTGTGGCAAGTTTCCAGAGAGTGACAGCATTAACATGATTTTGGCCGTTTTCAAGCTGAGTCAAAGCGACACGGCTCACACCTAATTTATGAGCCACCACTTCGGCGGTCAGAAAACCACGAGAATTTCTGCGTATTTTTTTTATCTTCGCCCCGATCTCTTCTTTGACCGTTTGTTCAATGTCTTTCTTAACGTTAATTATAGCCGATCGATCAAGATTGGACAACTTGGGGACAGGAAGTATTGCAGGGTTACTTTTTGTTTTCATAGCTTACATATGTAAGCACAGATTACAGTACTGTAAAGTACAGCTTACACAATTATAGTATAATCTATCATTTGCAATTTGTCAAGATGTATGGTAGACTTAAGGTCTAGAAGGGAAATACCTTTAAAGATTTATTACTTTACGTGGCATCCTCGCCAACCGAGGGTCACGCTATACCTAAGCTAAAAATATGGCAAGGAATCAACAACACGTTGTACGACGCGATGAAGGGTGGGCGGTAAGAGGCGCTGGAAACTCCAGAGATACTGCGCATACCAAAACTCAAGGCAAAGCAATTGATATTGCACGAAACATTGCGATTAACCAAAAGGCGGAAGTGGTCATTCACGATCGGCACGGTAAAATTCGCGATTCAGATTCTTACGGAAATGACCCAAGCAATATCAAGGATACTAAATTTTAATCATTTAAACAAGCCGTCCAATGAAACGATGTAATGCGCCAGCGCTTCAATCGTGGCACTCTTTATTCTACCAGGCTTCGGTTACGAAGCCGGCTACTAAAACATTCTATCTATATGGCAAACGATAAAAAACCAATCGTGGAAATAACGATAAATAATACACACTACAGCATTGAGCGTGGAAATTACTCTGTAGAGCAAATTAAAAATCTTGGACATGTGCCACTTGCCGACGATCTGCTTGAAATTTTAGATAAAAAACTTAAAACTTTAAATGATAATGCTCACGTCGAGATTAAAGGCGGCGAAGTATTTGTTAGCCATCCAAAGGGTAGCGCATCCTCCTAATATGCGCGACCTTCCTTTGGACGAACTGGACGAGCTCAAGCTGGTTTGTGTATCGTTGAGTATAGCAGAGGAGGCTGGTCTCAGGTATATTCTTCTTCAAGGGTTGAATCTTCCAGTTGGCTGCCTCCCGGATAGAACAGATGCGTTGTTTTGCCCGATGCCACGCGACGGCTACTTGTCGAGATTATTTTTCGCAGAGAAGGTTAAGTTTCCAGGTGTTGAAAATCCCAACTGGAACGCAACTGACGTTCGGATACTTGAACGAAACTGGCACGCTATTTCATGGAAAGTACCCAGGGAGGATTTGCGCCTGGCTCAAATACTTTCAGATCATCTAAATCCACACATGTGAAAATCATAGTACGTATTAATGAAACACTTTATAAGCGCATGCTCGCTGATTTGAAGCGCTCACATCCAACCGCCTTTGAGCGAGTGGGTTTTGCTTTTGCAAAACAAGGCAAGGTGTCTAAAGAAGAGGTCCTTATCTTGTTTTGCGACTACCTGTCATTACCAGATGGCTGTTATGTGGCTGATGAAAATGTAGGAGCGCAGATAAATTCAACCGGAATCAATATGGCGATGCAAAAAATTCTTGACGAGCAGCAAGGCGCCTTCCATGTTCACCTGCATGATTGGCCGGGCAAGCCCAATTTGAGCTTAACTGATGTCGGCGGTATTTTACCTCTAATCCCAGGGTTTCAGGCTGTAGGGCCGCAACTGCCGCACGGTGTCCTTCTTCTTAGTCGAGACAGTGTAATTTGTTATGTTTGGCTTCCTGGTTCGGGCCAGCTATTGGCAGAAAAAATTACGATTGTAGGCAAACAAATGAAATTTTATGCTTGATGAACAATATTCACGACAATCATTCCTGGGGGGTAGTGTTCAAAAAAGATTCCAGGCTGTCAAGGTTGCGATAATCGGTCTTGGGGGTGGCGGTTCGCATATAGCGCAACAATTAGCGCACTTGGGAATTTTGAATTATGTTTTATACGATCCGCAAACTATCGAACTATCCAACTTAAACAGGATGGTCGGAGCGCGCCGTTCTGATGTCGGTGCTTTAAAAATTTTAGTCGCACAAAGAATAATTTTAGATATTCAACCCAAGGCAAATGTCTATGTTGTTGCCGATCGTTGGCAAAAAATGCCTGAGCTTTTACGTGGATGTGATATTATTTTTGGATGCGTAGACACTTTTAAAGATAGGAATGAATTAGAAGCTAGCGCGAGGCGTTATCTCATTCCATACATTGATATCGGAATGGATATTTTTAAAATTGGCAATGAGCTTCCGCGAATGGTTGGGCAAGTAATTTTGTCATTACCTGGATCTCATTGTTTACGGTGTCTGGATTTTATTACCGAACAAAATTTGGGAAACGAGGCAAGTAACTACGGGGCTGCTGGTGGTCGTCCGCAGGTCGTTTGGCCAAATGGTATCCTAGCTTCGTCGGCTGTGGGTCTTGCAGTGAGCATGATAACAGGGTGGAATGAAACAAATAATTTTCCAATATATTTATCTTATGACGGTAACAGTATGTGCGTTACCCGACACATACGATTAGATTATGAGTTGCCAGAAAAATGTGAGCACTTTCCTCCCAGTAAGGTCGGTGAACCAGAATATAAGAATGTTTAGATGTTTTAATCAAAAGAAAACTGACCGTAGGGGGGGTCGTTGGCTATACAGAATAAATTTGCTCCGGGGGCTGGACTCGAACCAGCGAAATCCACGTTAACAGCGTGGCGTTGTACCACTCAACTACCCCGGAATAAAATGCAAAAGCCCACTTTCGTGGGCATAGTTTTTATATTAAAACTACACCTGTCTCAGCAGTTATTATTATTCACCAAATTATTGTTAATTATTTTCATATAGTTTATCTTAAATCTTTTGAGTTTTTCTGTCAATTTATTCTCAGTATTTTATCTATTAAAATTTGCAATTAACGTCTTTTATGATAGTTTATAGAGAAAGCGAGGCATCCGATGGCGAATCAAAAAGTTGTCGAGATCTGCATTTCTCCTGTAAAGGGAGAACCCATGCAAAGTGTAGAGCAAGTTTTGGCTGTGGCCGGACGCGGCCTTAAAGGAGATCGTTACTTCGCAGGTGAAGGCAGCTATAGTCAAGGAAAGGTAGGAAAGCGTCAGGTGACCCTGATGAATGCGAGGTTTTTCAGGACTACAGACAAGGCTGCCAATTTTACCTTTGCTGATAGTCGGCGGAATATTTTTACTGATGGAGTAGAGTTGATGTGGTTGATTGGGCGTGAGTTTTATATTGGTGCGGCTGGTTTTAGAGGGATAAAGTATTGCGATCCTTGCAAGCGCCCTAGCCATTTGGCAGGTCTGAATGATAATTTTGCGGATGTTTTTCATGATGTAGGAGGCTTGGTAGCCGAGGTTGTGGTTACAGGATTGATTCGAGTTAATGATTCAATCATTACTCCGCCAAAAGGCTATTGAAATACAAGAAGGAGAGCTAATGTGGAACATTGTTCTAGCTGTTTTTGCAGGGCTAGGCGTGATCGGAGCCTTTTATTCTATCCTAGGGCTGATCCGCCGTGAGCGCGCAATGCGTAACTTGCATCGCCAGGTCGCAGAAGCTGGCCGTAAGAAAACGTAGCCTGTTTGTTCTTTATTCGGCGAGGTAAGCAGACGATGCTGCCTCTTTGTTTTTTTAAATTCAAACTTGTCATTATCATATTTTATTGCTAATCTATTAGAATAGTTCGATATTTATATTTGAGGATGTATGCAATATTCAAATCTTTTCGGTAAAACTACTAAAAATGTTCAGGCAGATGCCGATAGCGCCAATGCCAAACTGCTTACTCAGGGCGGATTTGTGGATCAAGAAATGGCTGGTGTTTATACCTGGCTGCCTTTGGGTTTAAATGTTTTGCGCAAAGTAGAGCAGATTGTGCGTGAAGAAATGAATGCGCTGGGAGCTTTAGAAGTATTTATGCCAAGTTTGCAACCAAAAGAGTACTGGGAAAAAACCAAACGTTGGGAAAACGTAGATATTCTTTTTAAAATAAAATCACAAACTGAAAAAGATTATGCTTTGGGCTGTTCTCACGAAGAAGTGGTGACTCCGCTCGTACAAAAATTTATTCATTCCTATAAAGAATTGCCGCTGGCTGTTTATCAGATAAACACTAAATTTAGAGATGAGCTGCGGGCAAAATCCGGCGTGTTGCGCGGACGAGAATTTCGGATGAAGGACATGTATA
Organism: Candidatus Udaeobacter sp.; assembly: GCA_035473115.1. Taxonomy (GTDB): domain Bacteria; phylum Patescibacteriota; class Patescibacteriia; order Magasanikbacterales; family GWA2-37-8; genus XYD2-FULL-39-9. The sequence goes on from DATION010000001.1 coordinate 22,001, forward strand.
GCTTTCATACCACTCAGGAAGATTTAAATAATTTTTATCAGCGCACTTTGCAGGCTTATGTAAAAGTTTTTTCTCGCTGTGGTATAGAAGTCAAAGTTGTTCAGGCCAGCGGCGGCATATTTACTTCCAATATTAGTCATGAATTTCAAGCCATTACTCCGGCCGGCGAAGACGTATTGTTGGCTTGTGAAAAATGTTCCTTTGGTCAAAATATAGAAGTGGCCACTGTTAAAGAAGGCGACGCCTGTCCACAGTGCGGCGGAAAAATTATTAAAACCAAAGGCATTGAAGTCGGTAATATTTTTGATTTGGGAACTAAGTATAGTGACTCTTTTAAATTTGAAGTAAATAATGCGGAAGGAAAAACTCAAAGATTAATTATGGGTTGCTATGGAATCGGCACATCTCGTTTGGTCGGAGCAGTTGTGGAAACATTCCATGATGAAAAAGGAATTATCTGGCCAAAATCCGTAGCTCCATATCAAGTTCATTTGGTTTCTTTGGGAGCAGATGAGAACGTGCAGGTGGAAGCGGAAAAATTATATAACCAATTGTTAGAAAAAGGCATAGAAGTTTTGTGGGATGATCGAGACGCTTCAGCCGGAGCCAAATTAGCGGATGCGGATTTAATTGGTGTTCCAACCCGGCTGGTTATTTCCAAAAAAACTTTGGCCGATGACAGTGTTGAATTAAAAGAGAGAAATAAAAATGAAGCAGAGATGATAAAGATAAGCGAGTTGATGGAAAAGTTAAAATAAAATTTTAAATAAAAATTAAAACAAAAAACAGCCTTTGATTAAAACGCTGTTTTTTGTTTTTGTCCCGACCCATGCTTCACAGCTTTGGTCAGGACGAGTTGAGTATCCGCTTCACTTCAGGAGAACGATTTCGTTCTCAGTGAAGTAGAAGTCGGATCTTCTGTCAGTAGGCGACTCGCCACCTATTCCAGTGGCGGTGCTTCTTGTACTGATCACCATCATGACCACGGCGCATTTTGCGAACGCCGTGGTATTTAGATTCGATAGCGATCATCTCATCTTTGGTCATACGGTAGTAGCGGTCAGCGAAGTCGCCGTACCGCTCCTCGATCTTGTCCATCTCCACCTGCCTGATCCAGGCCTCTTCCAGCTGATCACCCTGTAGCTCGGTGATCATGCCGTACTCGATCAGCCCAGCGGTGGCACTGATCAGTACTGCATCGATCAGAGGCATGAATCCATGACGGAGAGCGTACAGCGCCTGCAGCGCCGAATCGAGGTACTTCTTCTTGAAATCCTCGATCTGCATCTGGCGCAGTGTCTCCTTCCTGAACTCTTCCTCTGCTTGGCGCTCTCGCTCAGCCCGCTGCTTGCGATCTTCCACCTCAGCCTTGAGTGTGGAGATCAGCAGCGGCATTTGGTTCACCCACCGCTCGAGCCCGTCCACTTGCGTGGGGATGGGTCGGGCGGCGAGCGCGCGAACCTGATCTCGGAACTCGCTGTCTGCGTCCGTTCCGTGCGGACAGTGCGAAGCCAGGTTGAGAACCTGCTCCTTGAACTGTTCCGCCGATCGGACGAGTTCACGGCGACGCAGTTCGCCGCTTCGCTCCAGTTCCTGGAGCTGTTGAGCGGCTTCAGCTGCAGCCCGTGCCTGTTGGGCGCGGAGGTGGGTGGTCGTGTATGACGACGACCGGCTGCTGACGATGACTTCGACCTTGCGTGGCATCTGATGTCTCCTGTTGAAGTTGCGGTTGCCCGCACTTCTTCAGGTTGAACACCATTTGCCATGACGTTGACGTGCGGGGGAAATTGTCTTTTGTACTTCCCCTTTATAACTTCCAGATCATGTTGGTTTTCTCCTTCTCGGGTGGTTTTCCCGCAAAAAATAGTTATGGATAATTAGCTTTTGCAGAAAAACAACTGTAAATCTTAGCAGGAATATAGTTTTTTGTCAAGATGGAACAAAAAACAGCCTTTGATTAAAACGCTGTTTTTTGTGTTGGCCACGACTCCCTCCGTGAGTCATGGCGGATGTTGTACAACTACTTCAGCCGCCCTTTTTTCCTCGGCCCCCGCGCGCTGCCGCGCGGTGAACTTTGGCTCTCGCTGCCTTGTAGGCAGCGTGGGCCTTGGCCCCCGCGCTTGTGCCCGTGCTGGACTGCTTCGGCTGGTTCTCCTCGAGCCACTTCTCGTCCTGACAGCCATCGGCCATGCAGAACTTGAAGGAGACGGGGATCACTGCCTGGCAGCCCTGGCCAGAGCATCGGTGTCCGCAGTCCGAACAGTAGTTCGGACCTTCGACTGGGAGTTCCGCGCCGCATCCATTCCCTTTGCAGAGTTTGGTAGTTGGCGCGAAGCTCTTGCATCCTTGGCAGAGCGGGTACCATGTCGGGATCTGCCGACCACATCCACCCTTGCATGGGTGAATGCAGTCGTCACAGAGACCGAATCGTTTCCCGACCCGCACCTGGTTGGTGCATTGAGTGCCAGTTTCCGGATGTTCCCGGTTGCGGCACTGCTGGGTCTGGACAACGACTCGATCGGCCTTGGGTGGCGGTGCAGACTTCATGATGGTTGGTTCGGGCGTTGTTGCATCGCCCTCCTCCATCACAGCCGTGTGGATGGTCGCCTGTGGCGAGGCCGCTGGCGCCTCGCAGTTGGCGACTGCCTGGACAGGCTGGGTCTGCATGAGCACAGCAGAGAGAACTTCTTCCAGAACGTTGACGAGATCAGTGAGCATGAGAATCTCCTCGTGGGATGTAGTGAACGGGAATGAACCGCACACTACTTCCCTGAGAGATCATCTCGTGATCACTAGGTTGATGTGCGGTAGATATTCACAAGCATAAAGCTTCAACGAAAATTTGGTTGTCGTTCCATGATCCCCTCCGTAGGTAATTGTACAATGAACGCGGAAACGGCCGTCCGAAGGACAGTTATTCCGACGGAAAGAATTTTTTCCTTTCCCTAGGAACAACTTTCATATGAGTAATAAAAGAGCATACTATAAAAAAGTATTTTTGTCAAGTATGGGCTGGAGAATAAAAAACTGCCATTTCAGGCAGTTTTTTAATTTTTATTTTGATTTATATTTAAAGATTTTCATCCTTTCGGCGCAGTATTCTCCAGTGAAATATAAATAAAGGGATGGCAACTACAATCAGGGAAATATCACGAACTACGCTCATCTGTTTTTGCGCCAAGCGGCTGGCTTCTTGCTGCTTAGCATTGATCTCATTTTGTTTTTCGCATTGCTCTTTAGGCATTGTGGTAATGGTATTGTCCGGGCCAGGTCTAACAGCTACGGTGGTAGTTGTTAGATCTGCGCAGACCATAGGAATCGAGTAGTATATATTTTTGTCTGCCTGAGTAAACACCCAAGTTTTTAAAGCGATATTTATAATATCGGAAGTAGAAAATACCAGGATCATTAAGGCTACAAAAGATACCAAATAAAAGTATAAATTTTTTATAGTTTTTCCGGTTGATGCTGTAGGTTGATTATCCATATTTATATTTTTGACAGGAATAGTTTAGACTGCTTTTGGTTTATTTGTTCCATTTTTAATTTCATCAAGCGCGGCTTTAAGGTTTTTAATTTCATTTTTCATTTCCTTTAGAAATACCAAGTTTACAATTGTCAGGGCCAAAATTGCGATTGTCATATTTTTTATAATTTTTTTTTAAATTAAACCAATTTTTGTTTTTACTTCTTCCGTTTTTTTCCGAGCGATTATTTCGGCTTTCTTGGCGCCATCGGCCAAAATAGCTTGGACTTTAGTGTCATCCAAAGCATTAAATTTTGTTTGGAAATTAGCCGTAAATTCCATAATTACTGCGGATAGACCTTTTTTAAAATCCGCGTAACCTTTGCCATTATATTCTTTCTCTATATTTTTTATAGTTTGGCCGGAGAGAAGGGAATAGATGGTAAGCAAATTGGTTAATGCTGGTCGGTCGGCGCCAGACTCAATGGTTGAGCCGGAATCGGTCACGGCACGGCTGATTTTTTTGGCAATAACTTCCGGAGAATCAAGTAGGGCAATAAAATTATTTGGGCTGGTGGCACTTTTGCTCATTTTTTTACTTGCGTCATCCAGGCCCATGATGCGCGCCCCTTCTTTTTTGATTAATGGTTCTGGTTCAATAAAAGTTTTGCCATAAAGAGAATTAAAACGAGCCGCCAAATCACGAGTTAGTTCGACATGTTGTTTTTGATCTTCACCGACTGGCACAACTTGCGTGTCATAAAGCAAAATATCTGCGGCCATTAGGGCAGGGTAAGCAAATAATCCTAGATTAATATTTTCTTTATGTTGTTTGGCCTTATCTTTAAACTGAGTCATTCGTTCCAATTCAGACATTTTCGCAATCGTATTCAAAACCCAAGCCAATTCAGTATGTTGTGGCACATGCGACTGCACAAAAATAGTTGATTTGTTTGGATCAAGCCCCAAAGCTAAATAAGTTTTGGCGGTATTTAAAATATTTTGGCGGAGCTGTTTGGGATCTTGTTTGATGGTAATGGCATGCAGGTCAACCACGCAATAAAAAGAATCATAGGAGTTTTGCAGTTCAACCCAATTTTTAATGGCGCCCAAGTAGTTGCCCAGATGTATATTATTGGTTGGTTGGATGCCGGAGAAAATTCGTTGCATAGAGTTTCATTTTCAGAGAGTGTTTATTATAGGGATAGTTTACAGAATTTAACTTAGATTGTAAACAATATTTAAAAAATTGAACCCCGCGATGCCGGAGCATGCGGGGGCGGGCGGGAGAGGGTGGCCAAGTTAGTTGTACCTATGCCGCCTTCTTCGGTGATTGTGCTGGAAGTTACGAGGTTTGTTCCTGCCGCGTTGTGCGCGTTGTGAAATTTTCCAGCGTTTGGTTCCCGGGTAGAACACTTCAGACCGGGGAATGAAACCGTGTCCGGTTATCATGGTTCTATGTGGAGCTCGTTGCCCCATCATAATCCACCAGCAGGCGAAAGCCGGAATAAAATTAATGAACATTTACTCTCCTTTGCAGAGAAGTTGTTGTGTTTTTTACTCTCCGTTTGATGACACAATTTTAACAGGTTTTTGTAAGCAGTCAAGCTTAAACCCATTTTTGTAGAAGTTCCGAAAATTTATTTTCCAAAATAGCTTCGCGGGCTTGGCGAGTTAAGTCCAGCATAAAATGCAAATTATGAATACTGGCCAAACGCATTCCGGAAAGTTCTTGCGCGTTAAAAAGATGGTGCAAATAAGCGCGAGAATAATTTTTGCAAGTGTGACAGACGCAGTTTTTATCTATCGGTCCAGAATCAGTTTCGTATTTTTTATTGGTAATATTTATTCTTAGTTTTGGTTCTTCATCCCGAGAAACAAACAGCATACCGTGTCGGGCTAGTCTGGTGGGAGCCACGCAATCAAACATATCCACGCCATGTTCTATGGCGATAAGCAAATCAGCCGGTGACAAGCCAACTCCCATGGCATAATGCGGTTTATTTTCCGGAATAATAGGATAGACCCAATCCAAAATATTTTTGGTTGCTTCCATATTATATCCAACAGATTCGCCGCCAATGGCAATGCCGTCAAAATCCAAATTGGAAATATATTTGGCGCTTTCTTCTCTAAAATTTTTATAATTTGAACCTTGAATAATGCCAAACAAAAATTGGTGATAGCCATGATGATTTGTATCTTTTTTGTGTTCAACCAAACTTCTTTCGGCCCAGCGATGAGTTCGTTCCATAGCTTCGCGGACATATTCTTCTGGAGCGCTATCTGGCGTACATTCATCAAAAGCCATAATAATATCGGCACCCAATTTGTGCTGAATATCTATGGCTGATTCGGCGGTAAAGCGGTGCGAACTGCCATCGATATGCGAACGAAAAGTTACGCCTTCTTCATCAATGGTCACTAATTTTTTGCCGTTTAGTTCGGCGTCTTTTTGTAAACCTAAACTAAAAACTTGAAAACCGCCACTGTCGGTCAAGATCGGTTTAGGCCAGTTCATAAATTTATGCAGCCCGCCAAAATTGTTTATTAAATCTTCACCCGGACGCAAATGCAGATGATAAGTATTTCCTAAGATAATTTGCGTCGGCAAATTAGCTAGATCGGTTTGATCCAGAGTTTTTACCGTGGCTTGGGTGCCAACAGGCATAAAAATTGGCGTATTAATATCGCCATGATCAGTATGAATTACACCAGCACGAGCATGTGAGTTTTTGTCTTTATGTTGCAGTTCAAAAAATGACATATGCCGCTATCTTAGACGATTTTGTCTAAACAATCAAGCTGTGGTACTATCTTTCACATACTATTAATATGATAAATTTTTCTGCGGAATTAAACCCGGAACAGCTAGAAGTTGTTTTGCACGGTGATGGACCGTGTTTAGTTTTGGCTGGCGCGGGCAGCGGCAAGACCAGAGTCATTACCTACCGAGTGGCTTATCTTTTAGAAAAAGGAGTTAGCCCAGAAAATGTTTTGCTGGTTACTTTTACCAATAAAGCGGCTGATGAAATGATTCGCCGTATGCAGCAGCTTACAGGTGTAGAAGAAAAATTGCCTTGGGCGGGAACTTTTCACCACATTGCCTACAGAATTTTGCGGCAATATGCTCCGCTATTGGGTCATAAAAATAATTTTTCCGTATTGGATAGCGATGACAGTGAAGCGTTAGTCAAGTTATGTGCCAAACCATTTAAATCAGAAGACAAAAGAAAATTTCCTTCCGCTTCTATTTTACAAAATATTATTAGTTACAGCCGTAACTCTCAGTCGAGTATAAATGATGTTTTGGAATCAAAATATCCGCAGTGGCTAATTATTGAAGATCAGATAAAAAGTATTGCTCATGAGTATGGCTTAAAAAAGAAAGAAGCTAATGCCATGGACTTTGATGATCTGCTGGTTAATTTTTTATTATTGCTCAATAGTCAATCAGTTTTGCAAAAATATGCCGAGCAGTTCAAATATATTTTGGTGGATGAATATCAAGATACGAATAAAATTCAGGCTTCCATAATAAAAAAATTAGCCTCGGTTCATAATAATATTTTGGTGGTAGGCGATGATGCGCAAAGTATTTATTCTTTTCGCGCGGCCGATGTGCAAAATATTCTTGAGTTCGAAAAAGATTATCCGAACGCCAAAATTTTTAAATTGGAAACCAATTATCGTTCCAGCCAGGAAATTTTGGATGTGGCCAATGAAGTCATCTCTTTTAATTTGAAGCAGTATAAAAAAGAATTAAAAACTTTGTCTAAAAGCGGATTGAAACCAAGCTTGCATCCGCAGATGGATGCGGCCGGAGAAGCTGAGTTTGTGACCAGTAAAATTTTGGAATTAATAGATGGCGGTACGCCGGAAAACGAAATTGCCGTTTTGTTTCGCGCCGCTTATCATTCGCAGATGCTCGAAATGGAATTAGTCAAAGCTGGAATTAGTTATGATTATCGAGGGGGCTTAAGATTTTTTGAACGTGCCCATGTCAAAGACGTTTTGGCTTATATGCGCATCTTAAATAATTTTGCTGATACTGCCGCTTGGATGCGGGTCTTGATGCATGAAGAAGGCATTGGTCCGGCCGCGGCTGGCAAAATTGTTGAAGCGCTAAAGAGCGCCACCAATGTGGAAGATGTGAAAACTATTGGCCAAAAAGTTTTGGGAGAAAAAGCCAAGAATGGTTGGTATAGTTTTGTGCGGATTTGGGAAGCGATGCTGGGAAATAGCAAAACCGATGCAGCTGCTTTAATTGACGCAATTATAAATTCTCCGTACAAAGATTATTTGGAGTCAGAATTTTTGGATAGCAAAGATAGACTGGAAGACTTGGTGCAGCTGCAAGTTTTTGCCAAAAAATATAATGAACTGGAACAATTTTTGGCCGAAGCGACTCTGCAAGAATCTTTTAATATCAAAAATAATCAAAGCAAAAATCATCATGGCCCGAAAGTTGTTCTTTCAACTATTCATCAAGCCAAAGGTTTGGAATGGTCGGCCGTATTTATTATTAATTTATCCAGTGGCGCTTTTCCTAGCGATCGATCTTTTCGCGAACCCAATGGTTTGGAAGAAGAGCGCCGTTTGTTTTATGTGGCCATCACCCGCGCCAAAAAATATTTACATTTGACTTATCCCATGGCTGGCGGCGGATTTGGCGACTCTATGTCCGGCCCAAGTTTGTTTTTGGGAGAAATTAGTTCGGATTTAATTGAAGACCATTCTTTATTATCGGGCAATGGCTTGGTTTTAAATGATGAAGAAGCGGGAGTGACTTATGAATCGGAAGACAAGCCTTTACAGATTAAACCAGGCAGTTTTTTGCGCAGTTTGGATGATTTATAGGTTGACTTTTGAGTGATTTTTTGGTATAATATATAGGTAAGATTTTTATTTTTTAAATTAAAATATGCCAGATGAAAGAGGTGGAAGATATTTTGGCGGTAAAAGAATAGATGAAAAATTAGGAACTACCGTCGGTGGAGAAATTGAGCCTACAGAAGTGGTAAATGCGGAACCTTTTGCTCAAGCAAGCTCTATTGATGAGATGATAGCCATTTTAAGACAATTGCCTGAAACGACATTTATAGACAATTATAACAAACCTGCTGGAGAATCTTATAGAAAAGTTCTAGAGGTTATAAAAGAAGGAATAGGTAGAGGGATTGTCTTACCAAAGGAAGTATTCCGTTTGGTTTCTGGTAAATTTGGCTTGCGAGAGTCTGTTGTTAGGGTAATGTCTCCTAGCTTTATACAGGACAATACATTTGCTGATGTTATGCCAAAATTGCGCAGAGCTGAAGAGCAAAATCAAGAGCTCGTGGCTTTCCGTGATATTACCGGTAAACCTCTATCTTTACTAAAAAATACCAGTGGTGATGCTATAGATATAGCAAACTATATTAAAACTTTAGAGAATATTATAGGAAGTTTCGGTAATCAGTATCCTCCTGATCGCGACTCTCTTCATGCTGTGGCAGAGAAATTTACTAGCTCACAGGGGTTTAGAGGAGCGGTAAAAAGAAGCATAGAGAATGCTTTAGCGGCGTATCAAAGAAATCCTTGACATTTTTTTGATTTTAATTTATACTCATACCTAGAACGCAAATAACACTCGTGGCTGAGCAACTTCCGTTCAGTTTTTTTGTTACTGGCTCGAAATTTATAGCTTAAGCTAATAAATTTCATTAGCAGTAACAATCCGCCGAGTTTGCTGATACCCAGAGCCGAATGGTTGTGCGGTGGAGCGAGAGGGGGATATCTAACATTAAATTTAAGACTTATTAATTTAACTCAAAGAAATTAGCAGACTATGCCTACAATAAATCAGCTTATCCGCAAAGGTAGACACAGCAAGGTACGCAAAAGCAAAGTACCTGCTTTGCAGTTTACCATCGACAACTTGCACAGACGCAAAACTATTTTTGCCAAAGGAACTTCTTTTAAGAGAGGTGTTTGTACCAAGGTATATACCACTACTCCAAAAAAACCAAACTCTGCTTTGCGTAAAGTAGCCAAGGTTCGTCTTTCCAACGGTATGGAAGTTATCGCTTATATTCCTGGAGAAGGACACAATTTACAGGAACACTCCATCGTATTATTACGCGGCGGCCGTGTAAAAGATTTACCAGGTGTGCGTTATCATATCGTACGCGGTGTTTATGATGCTCAGGGTGTGGAAGGCAGAAAAAAGGGTCGCAGTTTGTATGGCGCCAAGAGACCAAAGGCAGCTAAGAAATAGTAATTCCTAAATCATTTATCATCATAAAATAATATGCGCGGTGGAAAAAAAGATTACTTAAGAGTGATAGCTCCGGACCCAAAATACGGCAGTGTATCTCTGGCTAAATTTATCAATCATATAATGAAAGGCGGAAAGAAAACAGTTGCGCAAACAATTGTTTATTCTGCTTTTGACAAAATTGCGGCAGCCAAAAAAGATCCGATGAAAACTTTTGAGGATGCCATCAAAACTGTGCAGCCTCAAGTAGAAGTTCGTTCTCGCCGAGTTGGCGGAGCCAACTACCAGGTGCCGATGCCGGTTAGCGCCAGCCGCCAAAATGCTCTAACTTTCCGTTGGATTGTAGATGCAGCTCGCAGCAAAAAAGGCCAGGCTATGGCCGATAAATTAGCTGCAGTTTTAATGGACAGCGCCCAAGGCGTTGGTGATGCAATTAAAAAACGCGATGATGTTCACAGAATGGCTGAAGCCAACAAGGCCTTTGCTCATTTTGCGAGATTTGCTAAGTAAAAATTAAATTTTATGCCACGTGAATTTGCTTTGGATAAATCGAGAAATATCGGCATCATGGCTCACATTGATGCAGGTAAAACTACTACTACTGAGCGTGTTTTGTTTTATACAGGTAAAAAACATAAGATCGGTGAAGTGCATGAAGGTGCTGCCGAAATGGACTGGATGGAACAAGAAAAAGAACGCGGTATTACTATTACTTCCGCGGCTACTACCTGTTTTTGGAAAGGTTTTCGTATCAATATCATTGATACTCCGGGCCACGTAGATTTTACCGTAGAAGTAGAGCGTTCTCTGCGCGTTTTAGACGGCGCGGTTGCTTTATTTGATAGTTCTCAGGGTGTGGAACCACAATCAGAAACTGTTTGGCACCAAGCGGATAAATATAATGTTTCCCGCATTGCTTTTGTAAATAAAATGGATAAACTTGGAGCTGACTTCTTTATGAGTTTAGCTTCCATTAATGAAAGATTATCCAAAGATGCTGTGGCTGTACAGTTGCCGATTGGCGCAGATAGCACATTTTCTGGATTAATTGATTTAATCGAAGAAAAGGCTTTTAAATTTGAAGGCCAGCACGGAGAAAATATCGTTGAAATTCCTATTCCGGAAGACATGAAAGAAATGGTAAAAGAATACAGAGGAAAAATGATTGAAAAAGTTTCCGAAGCTTCCGATGAATTAATGGACAAGTATCTTAACGGTCAATCTTTGACAGTTGAAGAAATTAAAAAAGCGATCAGAGTTTTGGTTTTGCAAAGTAAAATGTACCCAGTTCTTTGCGGATCTGCTTTGTCCAATATCGGTGTGCAGTTCATGCTTGATGCTGTAACTGCTTATCTGCCTTCTCCTTTGGATATGCCACCGGTCAAAGGTGTTAATCCGGATTCCGAAGCTGAAGAAACTCGTCAGGCCGATGATAATCAGCCATTCTCCGCTTTAGCTTTTAAAATTGCTACTGATCCGTTTGTTGGTAAATTAATTTTCTTCCGTGTTTATTCCGGCCATGTTTCCGCTGGTAGTTATGTTTACAACAGCACCAATGGCACCAAAGAACGCTTGGGCAGAATCGTGCGTATGCATGCTAACCACCGTGAAGATGTAACTGATGTTTATGCCGGAGAAATCGCGGCAGCCATTGGTTTAAAATCGACTTTTACCGGTGATACTCTTTGCTCTGAAGATAATCCAGTAATTTTGGAAAAAATTGTTTTCCCAGAGCCGGTTATCTCTATTGCTATTGAACCAAAAACAAAAGCTGACCAAGAAAGAATTGGTATGGCTCTGCAAAAAATGACTGAAGAAGATCCAACCTTCCGCGTACGCACCGATGAAGAAACATTGCAGACTATTATTTCCGGCATGGGTGAATTGCACTTAGATATTATCGTTGATCGCATGCGTCGTGAATTTAAAGTTGAAGCTAATGTTGGTAAACCTCAAGTTGCTTATAAAGAAACAATTAAAACTTCGGCTGAAGCTGAAGGTAAATATGTTAAGCAGTCTGGTGGTAAGGGTCAGTATGGTCATTGTTGGATTAAAGTTGAGCCGATGGAACAAGGAGCTGGCTACGAATTTATTGATGAAGTAAAAGGCGGTTCTATTCCAAAAGAATTTATTCCAGCTATTGAAAAAGGTGTTAAAGCATCTTTGACCCGCGGTATTCAAGCAGGGTTCCCGGTAGTAGATGTCAAAGTTACTGTTTATGATGGTTCTTACCATGAAGTTGATTCTTCCGAACAAGCCTTTAAGATGGCCGGTTCAATGGCTTTCCAAGCAGCTTGTAAGAGAGCCAATCCAATGATTATGGAACCGATAATGAAAGTAGAAACTGTCACTCCGGAAAGTTTCATGGGTGATGTGATTGGTGACTTGAATTCCAAACGCGGACAGATTCAAGAAATGTTTGATCGCGGAACAATGAAAGTTGTGAAAGCAATTGTACCGTTGGCCAACATGTTCGGTTATGCCACCACCTTGCGCAGTATCAGTCAGGGCCGCGCCAGCTATAGTATGGAATTTGGTCATTACTCCGAAGTTCCAAGTAATGTGGCTGCAACTATTATTGCCGGTAGTCAAAAATAATTTTAAGGGTATTTAAGCCCAAATAAACTAAAAATCCAGTCTAATTAGACTGGATTTTTAGTTTAAGTAAAATTTACCTAAAACTAAGTGCATCGTTTTATTTTTTATGGTATAATAAAAACCAATAAAGAAAGCCACTTTATTTTTATGAAGAGGGGACAAATTTTTAGTTTATACCCAGTTCTCTTCAAGAGAAAATTAAAGAGATTATTTTTGTTGTTTAAAGAAAAATATAATCCGCATTTAATAATTATAAAAAAGAAATTTCATGTTACGGTGGCGGTAATTTTACTGACAGTAATTTTGGTAAATTTATTTCAATTTTGGTCAGTGCCGATAGTTCAGGGTGCTACCTATACTTTTGTGCAAAGAGATTGGAGCGGAGGAGTTAGTAATTCTGTAATTGTTCATCCTGATAATCAAACCGGTTGGAATAGTTTTTCTACCAGCACAAATACCTTTACATCAGGAACCACCACAGTCTCTATCGCCAGCAGCACATACAGTTCTACTGACGACGGCACTTTTTCATCCACTGGCAGCGCAACTGGCGGCGGTTTTAGCAACGGTGCAACTTCCACTACTTCTATATCAGGCAGCGGCAGCTCTGCCTCCATTAAATTATCCGGTAGCACTACAGCGGTAAATCGTGTTACTGCCACAACTACAATGACTGGTGCTTTTTATCACGGAGGTGGTCAGATGGTTGGTGCTGCTGGATCTGATTATTTATATATTATTGAAGGAGGTAATCGAGCTGCCCCACTGCGTCGTTTGACTATCTCAACTGCTGCTACTTCCAGTTTGGCCACTTATACCTATGCGTATTTTGGCGCTCAATTGCTTTGGAATGGCAGTGATGATTATATTTATTTAGCTGAAGGGCAAAATGATAAATTTGATCGTTATTCAATATCAGGTAATTCATGGACTTCAATGGCTAATTTTCCGGCATCTTTACCAACTGATGTTTCAGAAACTGCTGCTTTACGTTACAACACAGAAGATTACATTTATTTTTTTAGAGGCAGCAGATTTGCTGATTTTTACCGTTACTCAATCAGCGGCAACAGTTGGTCTTCACTAACCTCATTACCAATAGTAGCTGGTTATGGTATTCAGGCAACAAGAGATGCAAACAGCGATAGTATATATGTTTTACCTGCCAATGGTACTAATTTTTATCGCTATTCTATCGCTGGAGATTCGTGGACATCTATGGCAGCTGTTCCTTTATCTTTTGGTACTACTACAAATGCCGGTATTTTGCATGATGAAGGCAGTGATTATATTTATCTTTTAGTCGGAGATCATCTGTATAGGTATTCAATTAGTGGTAACTCCTGGACAACTATGGCTGACGCTTCGTCGGTAAATCCTGATTTTGGTACAACATTATTGCATACTGCCGGCGAAGACACAATTTATGTGACTGGCCAATGGGATTGTTGTGCTTCTGTGAGGGTATGGGCATATTCTATTAGCGGCGACAGCTGGACACAGTATGCTATAGTTTCAAACCATAGTGGTGGTTATGGTTCGCCAAATAAAACAGCTTTTCGTCGTACTTCTGATGAGTCTTTTTATTTTATTACGGCTGCTGGTGGAGATAGTGAAGTGTTCAAATATACAATTAGTCAAACGATATATAATTCTTCTGGCAACTTTACATCTGCCAGCCTGGATTTAGGGGTTGCCAAAATGAATTCTTTGTCTTGGACCAGCACAACTCCGTCCGGAGTTGGGAGTAATTCAATCCAATTCCAACTAGCTGCCAATAATGATAACAGTACTTGGAATTATGTTGGTCCGGATGGCACAAATTCTACATTTTTTACTAGTAACGGCACAACTTCTTTTCCTTCATCTCTGCTAAACAAAAGATATTGGCGGTATAAAGCATTTTTAACTACTGCTGATACCACTGTTTCGCCATCGTTAGACAGCGTTACTTTTTCTTATTCCTCTTACGCAACCTCTAGCTCTTTAATTTCCTCTATATACGATACGGTTGATCCAACAAATGTTTTGGCCAGCATTGGTTGGAGCCCATTTTTGCCAACTAGCACTACTATTAAATTTCAACTGCGCACCGGATCTAGCACCTCCAGTATAAACTCGGCCACCTGGGTTGGTCCGGATGGTACAGCCTCCACTTTTTTTACTAATAGTTCCGGAGAGACTACCACTTCCACTATGCGTGATGGATCCGGTGATAGATATTTCCAGTACAAGGCTTTCTTACAAACCACAAATCCTGCATTTACGCCGGTCCTTTCCAGCGTTACTAGCACCTATGTAGTTAATGCTAATCCGGAAATTCAAAATGTTTCCGCCAGTGAAAATGGTAGTGGTGTAGTAACTATTACTTATCAAGCCAGAGATCCTGATACTAGCACAGGTACTGTTAATCCGGGCTTTGTCAGCTCCACGTTTGAATACTTAGACGCCAACGGCGCTTATCAAACTATACCTGCCAATCAGCTTTCAGCCGGAGCAAATAGTAATTTGGCTGTTCAAGGAGTTAACTGGACTACCTCTACTGTTAGTTGGACATTGCCGTCCGGGCTTAATATTGCCGCTAGTCGGATAAGAGTAACGGTAAATGATAATGAAGCGGCGAATAACACCGCTGCCTCTTCTTCGCCTACCTTTCAGATAGATAGCGTTGCTCCATCGGCAACATCAGTAATTGTGGATGGTTCCCAAACACCAGCTCTGCTTACTTTTAATGTCAGTGATAGTTCTACTTTATTCATGAAAGTTTCGGAAAATAGTACCTTATCAGATGTTTCTACCTGGTCAGCTTTTACAGCCACTACCACATTTACACTGAGTTCTAATCCAGATACAGTTTATGCTCAGTTTAAAGATGTTTATGGTAATACCTCAACTATTGTTCATGCCACGACACCGCAAACCCCAAATAGTTTTATCGTTCAGGATAATTCCAATGTTTTAAATGGCGCTACTGATTATCGTCTTTTTGTAGCTTGGAGAGTAGTGGCTACTCCTAGTCCGGGCTTTGGCAGCTATAAAGTTTATCGATCTGAGGATCAATCCACCTGGACTTTAATTTCAACCATTAGTTCTATCAGTGATAATTTCGTTACTGACAATACCACTGTTTCAAATACTCTTTACTATTATAAAGTAAAAACTGTTGATGCGGATGGCAACACTTCAGTTTTTTCTTCCATTGTAAATGGGCGCGCTAATGGCGCCCAAGATGCTGGTGAAGGTGGAGGCGGGTCAGGTGTAGGCAGCGATCCGGTTATTACTTCGGTCGCCACTTCTTCACCTACTCCATCTTCTATCACCATTACTTGGGATACGGATGCTTTATCTAATTCTGTTGTTGGTTTTTCTACTACCCCAGGAAATTTTACCGATAATACCGTGACGGTTAATTCCATGGTAAATAATTCTTCCGGAGTAGGAAATCACAATGTGGTTTTGGGAGGACTTGTTCCAAATACTACTTATTATTTTAATGTAAAATCTGTTTCCGCCAGCAACGCTTCTTCAACCGATAGTAATGGCGGTAATGGTTATATTTTTACCACTCCTTCCGGCCCGACTATTACCGGGGTTTCGGCCGTAGAAGTTAATAATACTTTTGCCAGAGTAGTTTGGAGTACTTCAGAAAATTCTAACAGTTCAGTAATTTATTCCACTTCCACAAGCTTAACCAACTCTGTAACCACCAGTTCTGTTCAAATGGGCACTGCCCATGATATGACTTTAACTGGTTTAACAGCCGGTACGAGATATTATTTTTACGTTCAATCGGTCAACGGATCCGGAGTAACTTCCACAGATAAAAATTTAGTAGGTGGCATACTTCAATATTTTAATTTGGCGACTACTCTAGACAGCACCGGTCCGACAATTTCTTCCATTGCCACCACTACCAGCGATAACTCGGCTAACATTACTTGGAACACAAACGAAAGCGCCGATTCGCAAATTATTTATGGTCTTACGACTAGTTATGGCTCCACTACTACTTTAGATAGTACTTTTACTACTCAACATTTAATGACTCTCTCGGGACTTAGTTCTTCAACAGCTTATCATTTCAAAATATTATCCAGAGATAAAAATAATAATTTAACAGCTTCAGCTGATCAATTAATAATTACTTCCGCTACTCCCGATACTACCGCGCCAATTATTACTAGTGTTGCCACCTCTAGCGTATCTCTGACCGGCGCCACTGTTACTTGGACAACAGACGAGTTAGCTTCCTCAATTGTTGAATACGGTATTACCACTTCTTCATATAGCAGTCTGGCTGGTTCAAATTCCGATTCAGTCACTTCGCATTCTGTTTCTTTAGCTAGTCTGAGCGGCAATACTGCTTATTATTTTAGAGTTAGATCAGCTGATTCGGCCGGCAATTCGGCCATGAGTGATAATAGCGGCCAGGGCTGGCAATTTGTTACCGTAGCCGATACCACTGGTCCGGTAATTTCGGATGTAAATCTTTTGGTCAATGATACTTCGGTAGCAATTTCTTGGACAACCAATGAGCCGGCTAGTTCAGAAGTTGATTATGATACAACTTCCAGTACATTCGGTTTTTCTAGCTCCACTGCTTCACTCGTTACCAACCATACAATTACTATTACCGGTTTAACAACTAATGTTACTTATTTCTTCCGCCTAAAATCCACGGATAGTGCTGGTAATACTACTATAGATAATAATGGCGGTGCTGCTTATAGCTTTACTACTCAACAGACTCCGGGCTTGGTTAGAGTAGGTGGCGGCGGTGGCGGAGCGCCAAGAGATACCGATCCTCCGGAAATTAGCAATCTTAGCATAACCGATATTGCTCCTAGCTCAGCTAGTGTTATTTGGCAAACCAGTGAAGATGGTAATTCTTTGGTACGGTTTGGATCAAGTATTAAATATGGAACTTTAACCGGTAATGATTCAGAACTGCTTACTTCCAAACATAATGTCAGTCTGTTTGATTTAAAACCAGGACAAACCTATCATCTAAGAGCCGTAACTTATGATGCTGCCGGTAATCGCGCCGAATCAATCGATAAAACTTTTTCAACTTTGAATTCAGACGGTTCGGAAGTTACCCCAAGCACTAGCACCGAAAAGACACCGGAAGAAGAGGTGACTCCGGAAACCCAATTTATATCCGATTCTTTGCAGAAGGCTTCAAGTCAATCTTTGCAAAAGTTCCTAGCTGATATAGCTTCTAATCCATTCTTGAAAAATATTCCTGAAGATAAGTTTATTCAAGCTATTTTCGAAATGACCAGTAAAGTAGTTGAAGCTCCGACCATCGTTGGAGTTAAACCGACAGTAGAAGTAAAAGGAACCTCCGCTCTTATTAGGTGGTCGACAGATAAAAAATCTTCCTCTGAGTTAAACTATGCCAGAGATGTTGATTATAAGCCTGCTTCTAATAACGCTTACACTAACGCAGCTGTTAATCCGGATGAATTTAGTGTTAACCATTCTGTACAATTAACTGGTCTTGATCCGGGAGTCTTATATCACTTTAAAGTAAGTTCAAAAGGCTTAATTGGTCCGGCAGCTGTCAGCGGTGACTATACTTTCTTAACCACCGGTGATCTGCCGATAATTTCCAATATTAAAGTGGCCAGACCAACTGAATCGCAGTCTTCTATCATAGTTGATTGGAGAACCAATATTCCGACTGCCGGTACCGTAGAATATAAGAATGTTAAATCCGGACAATCCTTGACCCAAGGAGACGAAACATTGCTCGTTAATCATGAAGTTGCTCTCAAAGGTTTGGAGGGCGGCGTAAATTATACTTTAGTTATCAAAGCTAGAGATGAATTCAAAAACGAAGTTGCCAGTTTGCCGATAACATTCTCCACTCTTTTAGATAAGATAAGTCCGGTAATAACTAAACTTTCTTCCGAATCAACTTTATACCCGGGTAAAGATTCTAAAGTTCAAACTATTATTTCTTGGGAGACAGATGAGCCGGCTACTTCTCAAGTGTTCTATCAGGAAGGTTTGGCTGGTGATAATGTAATTTCGTTGCCGCTAGACACCTCGCTTAATACTCGCCACGTGGTGGTAATAACCAAATTTAAACCTGGCACAGTTTATAAATATTGGGTAGAATCAAAGGATCTGGCAGGCAATAATGGAAAGTCAGAAATATTTTCTATTCTTACGCCGCAGCAAAAAGAAACGATTGTTGATATTATTATTAATAATTTCCAATCAGTGTTTGGCTGGACAAAGAATATAGGTTTGTAGATATGAAAATTTTTGGCTATATAAATTTTTTAGCATGGATCCGATTATTAAAACAGAAAACATTAAAGTTATTTATAATAGAGGGCAGGATAATGAATATATCGCTCTTAATGATATAAGTATTGAGGTGTTTCCCCAGGAGTATACAATTTTTTTTGGACCTTCCGGCTGCGGGAAATCGACTTTGCTTTATACAATTCTTGGACTGCAAAGACTAAGCGAAGGAAAATTGTATATCCAGGGCCGGGATAGCGCCTCTTTTACAGAGGAAGAAAAGAGCAAGATGAGTTCACAGTTTTTTGGGATAGTTTTCCAAAATTTTAACTTGATATATTCTTTAAATGTTATTGATAATATCGCTCTGCCCCAGGTGTTTATTGAAGCTAATCAGGAAGAAAGGCTGGCCAAAGCTCAAAGCCTGCTCACTCGTTTTGGCATAGCAACCAGAGCCAAGAATTTACCGGCATCTCTTTCGGGTGGTCAGCAGCAAAGAGTAGCCATTTGTCGATCTTTGATTAATGACCCTTTGATCCTTTTGGCTGATGAACCGGTTGGAAATTTGGATAGTGAATCTGCTAGAATAGTAATGCAATCGCTTTATGATATTAATAAGAAAGATAAAAAAACGGTAATTCTGGTTACTCACGATCCGAGCTATCTGCCATATGCCGACCGAGTCTATTATTTTAAAGATGCTAAGTTTGAAAAAGTTGTGCAAAATAGAAATCCTAAAAAAATGGTCAATGGCGGTATTGAAATTAAACCTAAGGGCAAAGAAGATGAAAACGGTGAATCTGATCTTTTGGGTGAATTAGAAAAATTAGCGCGAGTGCATCATTTTATGACCGTGCCTCAGTTAAAGGCTTGGAGCATAACCAATTATCTGATCGATGATTTTACTATTAATCAGGTAGAAAGACTGGAACAATTTATGGAAGAAATGTTGGCTGGAAAATTAAGTCAGCATGCATTTTTTGAAAATCTAAATACCCCGTATAATGAAGGAGGCGTAGGTTTGTACAAAGGCACTGCTATCAGGTTCGTTAAAGAAACGGCCGCTATCTTAAAACAAGTCAATGAATTTTTGGCAGAGGTAAAAAAGCATAATAATTCGGATAATAATATAAAAATATTGAGCATGTTAAGCAGATTCTTATTACAAGAACACCGGGGCAATCTGAAAGCGGAAGAGATCGAAAGATTTGAAGCCGGCATCAGAGATCGTTTAAATGGCAGTATGAACTCTGTCCAGTTTAGTAAATTATTACATAAGCATTTTGCAGATGGCGGCGTGGGGTTAAGCGTAACAACGGCCGAACATTTATCGGAGAGGCTGCAGATTATCCTGACCCAAGCTTATGAAGTACATTGATCTGTTTTCTTTATCAACCAGAATGTTTCGCACTAATCCGTCACGTACCTGGCTGACAGTTTTAGGTATCAGTGTTGGAATTTCAGCAGTTTTATTTCTGGTCTCTTTTGGCTATGGGTTGCAGAATATTATTTTGCAAAAAATAGTTTTTAACCAGGCTTTGCTTAGTGTAGTGGTTACTCCCAGCAGTGACTTGATTGTTTTAGACGACCAGGCTTTGGCTGATATTGGTAAAATAAAAAATGTTGTTGATGTGGCCGGTTTGGCAAAATTTACAGGGCAGGTATCTCTGGACGGAATAAATGGCACAGTCGATATGAGAGCGGTTAGCGCTTCTTTTTTGGCCTATGCCGGCACAATGGTAAAGTATGGAAATTTATACGAGGAAAAGGATCAAAATCAGATTTTGATTTCTGACGCTGTTTTAAAATTATTTGGTATTACCGATGCCAGCACGGTGCTGGGAAAAAAAGTTAGTTTAAAAATTTTTGCCAATAAAAGCGGCGCCGATCAGTCGCAATTAGAAATTGTTGATATACCGGGCAGTTATACCATCAAAGGTGTTATAGAAGACAGCCAAGAGAGTTATATTTTTTTACCGCTTAAAGAAGTGACTCAGTATGTAAAAGTGGATCGTTATGAACAGGCACGGGTAAAAGTAAATAATAGTACTGATCTGGCGGGAGTCAAAGAAGAAGCTATAGCCAAAGGCTACCAAACCCAATCGCTATCGGAAACAATTGATCAAGCCAATAAAATCTTTCATGTGATCCAGATAGTCTTGGGTTTGTTTGGGGCCGTGGCTTTGATAGTTTCTTCTATCGGCATGTTTAATACGATGACTGTAACTTTGCTTGAACGTACCAATGAAATTGGTATTATGCGCGCTTTGGGAGCCAGCAAATCAAATTTACGCAATTTATTTTTGGCTGAATCGGTAATCATTGGTTTTTTGGGCGGGTTGGTCGGCACGGCCTTGGGTATTATCGCCGGTCAAATTTTTAATTTAATTATCAATGGTTTGGCTGCTAAGTTTGGCGGAGCCAAAATATCTTTATTTGTTTATCCAATTTCTTTTTTGTTAATAATTGTTTTCCTTTCATTATTTATTGGTTTTTTGTCAGGAATATTTCCGGCGCGCCGGGCTGCAGGTATGGATCCGTTGGAAGCTTTGCGCTATAAGTAAAACACCCCTTGACAATAAAACTAGCTGTGCTATACTTAAACCAAGTTAGGAAGCGGTAAGCAATTATTCGCTTTCAGCAATACAGGACTCCTTCGGGAGTCTTTTTGCTTTTTTAAGCTTAGATTAAGGGGTTGACTTTAAATTTTCCAGTGGTAAGATATATAAAATAATGTTTCTTAAAATATGCAAAATTCTCAACTTAATAGAATTATTAAATTGATCAAAAGAACCGGAGAGAAAACTGTGATTATGGACAATGAGTCTGACGCTGTTATGATGTTGATGGATTTAGGTGTTTACGAAAAAATGTTGGATCGCTCTCAGGGCGTAGAAAAATTGACTGAAGAAGAACTACTAGAAAAAATCAATCGTGATGTGGCTATTTGGCGAGCTTCTAATAACGACAAAAACGAGATTGATTTAGAGGATGAAATAGTAGAGAAGCCTCAAAGCGTCAAACCGCTTACCTCAAGCGAAACATTCGTAGAAAAAAATAAATCCGAAAATCAAACAGCACCTCAGGATAATACAATTACCATTAATAAATACCCAAATATTAATGCGGAACAGGAGCACTCAGCTGCTGATATTATCGCCGAAGAAGAGGAAGAGAAGTTCTATCTAGAACCAGTAGAATAAGGAGTTTTTCCCGAAGAGGTCCCGTTGGGATTGGTTGTCCACAGTTTTTCCCAGCTAGTTTAGGGTAGGGGGCTTGCATTTTTTTTTGTTTCTGATATAATGGTAAAACTTAAATTTGTATATTTATATATAACAAAAAACGGCTGGAACAAAATCTACCACCGACCACTCGGTGTAGTGCCGTGTAAGGATTAAATTTATGGCTGAGTTTATACGAAACAAGCCACACTTGAACATTGGTACTATCGGTCACGTTGACCATGGTAAAACAACCTTGACTGCTGCTATTTTGGCAGTTTTACGCTCTCGCGGAGGCGCTGCTTCCAATAAGGGTGTTGATGATTTAGATAAATCTCCAGAATCTAAAGCTCGCGGTATCACTATCTCCACCGCTCACGTAGAATACGAAACTGACGCTAGACACTACGCTCACGTAGACTGTCCTGGTCATGCCGATTATGTTAAAAACATGATTACTGGTGCTGCTCAAATGGATGGCGCCATCTTAGTTGTTTCTGCAGCTGACGGCCCAATGCCTCAGACCAGAGAACACATCTTGTTAGCTCGCCAGGTTGGTGTGCCTTACATTGTTGTATTCTTAAACAAAGTTGACCAAGTTTCTGATCCAGAGTTAGTAGATTTAGTTGAAGACGAAGTTCGTGATCTATTAAAGAAATATGGCTTCCCTGGAGATACTACCACTATAATCCGTGGTTCCGCTTTGCAAGCTTTACAAAATCCTACCGATGAAGCTGCTGCCAAACCAGTTATGGATTTAATGGCTGCTTGTGACGCAATTCCTCAGCCTACTCGTGATATTGATAAACCTTTCTTAATGCCTATCGAAGACGTATTCTCTATTGAAGGCCGCGGTACAGTAGTTACCGGTCGTTTAGAGAGAGGTATTATCCGCATCAATGATGAAGCGGAAATCGTAGGTATGGCTGAAACTACATCAAAAACCGTTGTTACTGGTGTAGAAATGTTTAATAAACAATTAAAAGAAGGCCAAGCTGGTGATAACGTTGGTTTATTGCTCCGCGGTACCAAGAAAGAAGATGTAGAACGCGGTATGGTTATTGCTAAACCTGGCAGTATTACTCCTCACACTGAATTTGATGCTCAAGTTTATATCTTAACTAAAGAAGAAGGCGGCAGACATAAACCTTTCTTCAAAGGTTATAAACCTCAATTCTATATCCGCACTACAGATGTAACCGGAGAAGTAGAATTAGCAGCCGGTACCGAAATGGTTATGCCTGGCGACACAGTTTCTTTCAAAGTTAAATTGATTACTCCGGTTGCGATGGAAGAAAAAATGAACTTTGCTATCCGCGAAGGTGGCAAAACTGTAGGTTCAGGAGTAGTAACTTCAATCACAAAATAATCTTAAAAGATCTCTCACCGCCTCGTAACGCGGGGCGGTGAATAGATCTAATAATATAATAGTTCTTTATATAATGTATGACTGCAACTCAGACACAAAAGAAAACTGAACGCGCTCCGCACAAAGTCGTAGCTGCTGCCGTAGAAGTTATTAGCCGAATCAGAATCAAGATTCGAGCTTATGATAACAAAATTATAGATTTGGCTACCAAATATATAATTGAAACTGCCGAAAGACATGGCGCGCAGGTAGTTGGCCCAATTCCTTTGCCAACTGAAAAGACAAAATTTACCGTTAATCGATCTACTTTTGTGCACAAAGACGCTCGCGAACAATACGAAATGCGCGTTCATAAAAGATTGATAGATATCGTTAATGCTAACCCAAAAACAGTAGATGCGTTAATGAGTCTACAGTTGCCAGCCGGTGTAGATATCGAAATTAAAATGTAAATTCTTGTCCCCATTGTGGGGGCTTGACAGGAAGCTGTAAGTATAGTATTATTTGCTTAGAAAAATTCGTTGATTTTGATCCAGTAAATAAGATCCAAGTTTGCCTAGCATAGCGAAGCAAAATATGGAAAACATTTATCAGATCTTAAGAAACATTAGGAGAAAAAGTTATTAAAAATTTATTAAAATAAAAGCCAAACTAAGTTAATCTGCCTCTGCTTCTTTGAAGCTATGGCGAGACGAAGAAGGCTAGAAACAAAAGCAGGTTTTTCACCGCCGCGAGGCGGTATCACGCTGCGGCGTAGAAGCAGTAGTGAAAAACAGGTTGTTGTTTCTAGTTTTTTAAATCAAAAAATCCACAGCTTGTTATCTTTAATTATGAAATTCATTTTAGGTAAAAAAATCGGCATGACTCAAGTGTTCTTGCCAAACGGAGTGGTAGTGCCAGTAACCAAAGTTCAGGCTGGACCTTGCCAAATTGTTGAAGTTAAAGAAAACGTTAATAAGAACGGACTAAAAGCCGTTCAGATTGGTTTTGATGAAACAAAAGAGGCTCGTTTAGCTCGTCCTCAAGTTGGTCATCTCAAAGATTTGGATAAAGTTAGAAACTTAAAAGATTTTAAGATCGAAACTAAAGCCGAAGTTAAACGCGGCGATACTATTACTGTAGAAACATTTGTTACCGGAGATAAGGTTGTGGTAGTTGGCGAGTCCAAAGGTAAAGGTTTTGCCGGTGTAGTTAAACGCCACCACTTCCGCGGTGGTCCTGCTTCTCATGGTCATAAAGATAACTTACGCATGCCTGGTACTATTGGTGCCGGCGGTGTACAAAGAGTTTTTAAAGGCCAAAAAATGGGCGGACGCATGGGTGGTGAAAGAATTACCGTAAAGAATTTAGAAATTATCGAAGTTCACCCAGAAGTAAATGAAATTTATATTAAAGGCGCAGTACCGGGCGGACGTAATGCTTTATTGTTGATCAGCGGCGAGGGAGAATTGAAATTACAAACAAATAAAGCAGCTGAAACAGCCATAGCTCCAGAAGCAGCTCCTGAATTAGTAGTGGCTGAACAAGTAGCCCAATAATTTTAAAACTATGAAAGTTAAAGTTTACAATCTAGAAGGAAAAGAAACTGGCGAGATGAATCTTTCCGAAAGTATTTTTGGAGTTAAAGTAAAACCGGAAGTTGTTCACGGAGTTTTTACCGCGCAAAATAATAACCAAAGAGAACCTTGGGCTGATACCAAAAGCAAAGGCGAAGTAAGAGGCGGCGGCAAGAAACCTTGGGCTCAAAAAGGCACAGGCCGAGCTCGCCATGGTTCTATTCGCTCACCAATTTGGAAGGGCGGCGGCGTAACTTTTGGTCCATTATCAATCAGAAATTACAAAACAAAAATCAACAAGAAAACCAAACGCTTGGCTCTGAAAATGTGCTTAAGTGATAGATTGGCCAGTAAAGCCTTGTTGGTAATTGAAGATTTTAATTTTGCCGAACCAAAAACAAAATTGTTTGTTAATTTTATCAAAGCATTGCCGGTTAAAGCCAAATCATTCTTGCTGCTTACCCCTGGTAAAAACGAAACAGTTTTACGCATGACTAAAAATTTAAAGTCAGTAAAAACTGTTAGAGCCGAAGATATTAGTGTAATGGATTTATTGTCAAAATCAACTGTTTTAATCAGCAAAGCCGGCGTAGAAACTGTTGAAAAAGTTTTTAATAAATAATATGGGATTGCTAAATAATTTTTTGGGAAAAAAACAGACAAAAGAACAGTTAAACAAGATTGGTGAAAAACAATCCACTGCTGTTGTGGCTGCTAAAGAAAAAAAAGTAAAAGCAAAAAAAGAAACCGCTAAAGAAGTTAAGGCGCATGACCATAACCACGATCATAAGCATGATCATTCTGAAACTGAATCTAAACCAAAAGCTAAATTATCTGTTCATAGTGTAGCTTTCAAGGTTTTGGTAAAACCGCTTGTTACCGAAAAAAGCGCGGTAGCGGAAAGTAAAAATAAATATAGTTTTGTGGTAGCTAAATCCGCTAACAAAGATCAGATCAAAAAAGCTATTGAAGAAGTTTACGGTGTTAAGCCATCCAATGTAAATGTAGCCAATATTGAAGGACGCCGGGTCCGTTTTGGCCGCAGCATGGGACGACGCAGTGATTATAAAAAAGCTATCATTACTTTGCCTCAAGGCAAAACAATTGATATCCATACAGGAGTTTAATCAAATTTATGCCTATTAAGATTTACAAACCAACCAGCGACGGACGACGCCACTCAAGTGTGGATGCTTTTGCCGATATTACTAAAACAAAACCAGAGAAGTCTTTGATTGTTTTCTTAACTCCAAATTCCGGAAGAAACAATCAGGGTGTTCTAACCGTTAGACATCAAGGCGGGGGCGTAAAAAAGTTTTATCGCTTAGTTGATTTTAAATTAGATAAATTTGATGTTGAAGCAACTGTTTTAGCTATTGAATATGATCCTAATCGCGGTCCGCGCATTGCTTTGGTACAATATACTGATGGTGTAAAATCTTATGTTCTGGCTCCGGAAGGATTAAAAGTAGGTGATAAGATTTTATCTTCAAAAAAAGCTATCGAAGCTAAAACAGGTAATCGCATGCCATTAGAATTTATTCCAGTTGGTATGTTTGTCCATAACTTGGAATTAACTCCGGGTAAAGGCGGACAGTTGGTTCGTGGTGCCGGTATGGCTGCTCAGTTGGTAGGTATGGAAGAAGGTTATGCTTTGGTAAAATTGCCATCTGGTGAAATTAGAAAAATCTTAAAAGAATGCACTGCTACTATCGGTACAATGGGAAATGCTGATTACAGACTGATCCGCTGGGGAAAAGCTGGCAGAAACCGCATGCGCGGTATTCGTCCAAGAGTAAACGGCAAGAACATGAACCCGGTAGATCACCCACATGGTGGTGGTGAAGGTCACAACCCGATTGGTCAAAAACGTGGTCCGCAAACTATTTATGGTAAGCCGGCTAGAGGAGTTAAGACTCGCAAGCCAAGCAAGTGGAGTGATAAGTTTGTGGTTAAATCACGCCGAGTTAAATCAGAATAATTAGAAATTTACCAATATGTCCAGAAGTTTAAAAAAAGGCCCTTATGTTGATCCGAGAGTATTGAACAAAGTTAAGAATATGAAGGCCGGAGGAAAAAGACAACCGATAAAAACTTGGTCTAGAGCCTGTGTTATTTCTCCGGAAATGGTGGCTCAAACTTTTTTGGTACATAACGGTAAAGATTTTATTTCCGTTCTGGTTGATGAAAATATGGTTGGCCATCGTTTAGGAGAATTTTCTCCTACCAAGAAGTTTATCCGCCACGGTGGTAAGATGGCTAAAGAACAAGAGGCAGGCGCCGCTGCCGGCCCAGCAGCCGATGCTGGCAAAGGAGCTGCTGCAGGTAAGGATGAAAAAAAGAAATAGAGAATTATAACAATAATATATGCAAGAAGTAACAGCCAAATTAAGATTTCTGAGAATCGGTCCGCGCAAGGTCCGGCTTATTGCTGATATGGTTCGAGGTAAAAAAGTAACCAAAGCCTTGGATATTTTATCGGTAATGCCAAAAAGAGCAGCGCGACCAGTTTTAAAGCTTTTAAATTCTGCTGTTGCTAATGCTAGACATAATCATTCTTTAGCTGTAGAAGATCTAAAAGTAGCTCAAATTTATGTTGATGGCGGTCCAGTATTAAAGCGTTGGATGCCAAAAGCGCACGGCCGAGCTACCCCGATTAGAGAAAGAACCAGTCATATCAATTTAGTTTTGGGAACTATGGGTGAGAAAGCTAAAAAAGAAGAACCGGTTGAAACAATAAAAACAGTTACTGCTAAACCTAAGAAATCTAAAAAGACAGATAAATAATATACTATTATGGGTCATAAAGTTCATCCGAAAATTCACCGCATTCCAACCATTTATTCTTGGGACTCAAAATGGTTTGCTAAAAGAAAATCAATGCCTTTATTTTTAGAGCAAGAAGTTGGCATTAGAGATTTTTTAGTAAAAAAATTAAAGGAATCTTTGATTGATGGCATTAGCGTTGAAAGAACTCCTAAAGATTTGACCGTGTATATTTTATCCGCCAAACCGGGCACTATTATCGGCCGCGGCGGACAAGGTTTAGAAGATTTACGAAAACATATTGAAAGAAAAATTTTACAACAAAGTTTAAAAGTTAAGATAAATATTTTAGAAGTCCGCAATCCGGCTTTATCAGCTCAGATCGTGGCAAATAACGCCGCTAATGATATTGAAAAGCGTTTTCCTTTCCGCCGCGTGATGAAACAGTTAATTGAAAGAGTAATGAGTGCCGGCGCTCAGGGAGTTAAGGTTTGCATGAGCGGCCGTTTGAATGGTGTAGAAATTGCCAGAACTGAAAAATTAAGTGCTGGAAAAATGTCGCTAATTACTTTACGCAGCGATGTAGATTATGCGATTGCGGAAGCTCATACTTTGTACGGAAAAATCGGCATAAAAGTTTGGATCTATAAAGGAGAAGCTTTTAGCCGCCGTGATAAATTTGCGCAAAAAGAAGAAGATTCAAAAACAGCTGGAGCTGCTAAAGAGCCGGTAAAACACGAAAGAGCAGTCCGCAAAGCGGTGGCTGTAAAAGCAAAGTAAAATAATTTTATGTTGTTACCAAAAAAAGTATTACATAGAAAATGGCATAAGGGCCGACGCAGACAGTTGGGTGTAGCTACTCGTTCTAATTTTGTCGCTTTTGGCGATTACGGAATTAAAAGCCAAGAGCACGGATGGATCAGCAGCCGCCAAATTGAAGCTGCTCGCCGAGTACTCACTCGTTATGTAAAAAAGGGTGGAAAGATTTGGATCCGCGTGTTTCCAGATAAGCCAATTACTAAAAAAGGCAATGAAACCCCGATGGGTGGAGGAAAAGGTTCTCCAGATCATTATGTAACAGTAGTTAAGCCGGGTACAGTAATGTTTGAAATGGGTGGTCTACCGGAAGAAACTGCCAAAGAAGCCATCAGATTAGCCGCTTTCAAGATCGGAGTTCGTACTAAATTTGTTACTAAACACTAGTATGCAATGGGAAGATTTAAAAAATAAAAGTGTCGCCGAGCTAAAAGAATTGTTGTCTGAAAACAGACAGGAATTGCAGAATTTGTATTTTCAAGCTCATGGCCGACAGTTAAAGCAAGTGCATAAGATTGGCTCAATTAAAAAAGTGATTGCGCAAGTTTCTATGCTTTTACAGCAAGCTCAAAAGAGTTTGGTTAGCAAACAAGAAGTAAAGCCACGTAAATAATTTTAATATATGAGAAGCATATATTCTCATTCACTCGGAAATAGTTAAATAAATTTAACAATTTCACTCAATTCATTTCGAATATGGAAACAAAACAACCTAGTTTGAATAAAAGAAAATTTGAAGGAGAAGTAGTCTCCGTCGCCATGAGCAAAACCGTGGTTGTTCGAGTTGAAACTCTTAAAATGAATTCAAAGTACGGCAAGAGCTATAAAGTAAGCAGCCGCTACCCTGTACATGATGAAAAAGGTGAAGCCAAATTAGGAGATAAGGTTGTATTTGTAGAATCCCGCCCAATTTCAAAAACAAAAAAATGGAGATTAGTAGAGGTTATTAAAAAGTAATTACAGAATATGATTCAACATCGCTCAATGTTACAAGTCGCAGATAATACTGGTGCAAAGAAATTACAATGCATCCGTGTTTTGGGTGGCTACAAGAAGAGATATGCCCGTCTTGGCGATATTGTTACTTGTTCTGTAAAAGAAGCTGCGCCTCACGGTTTGGTAAAGAAAGGTGAAGTTGTTCATGTGGTTCTGGTAAGAATACATAAGGAAACCCGCAGACCAGACGGCACTTATATTCGTTTTGATGACAATGCCGGTGTAATTATTGATAGAAAATCAAAAGAACCAAAAGGTACCCGTATTTTGGGCCCGGTATCCAGAGAATTACGCACTATGGGATTTCAAAAAATTATTTCTTTAGCGCCGGAAGTGCTGTAAATTGTAAATATTATGAAAATCAAATTAAAAGATAAAGTAAAGGTAACTAGTGGAAAATATGCTGGCAAGGTTGGTCCAATTGTTCAGGTTTTTCCAAAAGAAGAGAAAGTAGTTGTTGAAGGTGTTAATATCATGAAGAAAAATTTAAAATCTGGCAAGAAAGGCGAAAAAGGCCAGTTGATAGAATTAGCCGCTCCGATGCACGTAAGCAAAGTAGCTTTGATTTGTCCAAAATGCAATTTAGAAACCAGAGTTGGTTATAAAATAGAAGGAAAAGACAAAAAGAGAATTTGCCGAAAATGTAAAGAAATAATTGATTAGCAATCATTGTATGAAAGTAAACTTATACGAAAAATATAAAAAAGAAATAGTTCCTGCTTTGCAAAAAGAGTTGGGCTATAAAAACATAATGCAAGTGCCAAAGATCAAGAAGGTTGTTATTAATGCCGGTATCGGCCGTTTTGTGAAAGAGCCTCGTTATATTGATAACGTAGAAAACACTTTAAGCAAAATTACCGGTCAAAAGCCAATGCGCACAAAATCCAAGAAATCAATTTCCAATTTTAAAATTCGTGAAGGCATGGAAATTGGTGTCGCTGTCACTTTGCGCGGCGCCAGAATGTATCAGTTCTTAGAAAAACTTGTTTCTATTACCTTGCCTCGCGTTCGCGATTTTAGAGGTTTATCCGAAAAAAGTTTTGATAAAAACGGCAATTACACAATCGGTTTTAAAGAAAATTTAGCTTTCCCGGAAATTAAAGCGGAAGAGCTGGAAAAAATTCATGGTTTACAAATTATTATAAATACCAGTGTAAATAATAAAGCGGAAGGAAAAGCTTTGCTAACTCATATGGGCTTTCCCTTTGTTAAATAATTTATGGCTACCCAATCACAAATCGCAAAATCAAACAGAAAACCAAAGTTTACCACTAGAATCGTTAGACGCTGCTGGAAATGCGGCCGTAACAGAGGCTATATGGGCGAGTTTGGATTGTGCAGAATTTGTTTCCGCGAACTAGCTAATCAGGGCAAGATTCCAGGAATCAGAAAAGCTAGCTGGTAATTTAAAATTTTATTTAATAAGTTAATAACTAATAAGACTACACCTGCCTGCCGGTAGGCAGGAGCTAATAAGCTAATATCTCTATGATGACGGATCCAATCGCTGACATGTTAACTAGAATACGCAATGCCTCCTTGATATATAAGAAAGAGGTGTCTCTTCCTTATTCTAAGATAAAGCTGGGTATTGCCAATATTTTGGTTAAGCACGGATATTTGGAAAAAGCGGAAGAAAAGAAAGATATTCATCCTTATATTTTGTTGACCTTAAAATTCAACAGCGGCATGCCGGCTATAACCGAAATTAAGAGAATTAGTAAACCTGGTCATAGAAAATATATCAAGAAGGATGATATTGATGCTGTTTTGAGTGGATTTGGCGTAGCGATTTTATCAACTCCTAAAGGATTGCTTACTAATGATGAAGCCAGAAAGCAGCAAGTAGGAGGAGAGTTAATTTGCGAGGTATATTAATCTTTGATGAAGTGATAAAATAAACTATATGTCCAGAATAGGTAAAAAAAATATAACTATCCCAGCCGGTGTTACCGCTGGAGTAGAAAAAAACGAAGTTTATGTTAAGGGTCCAAAGGGCGAATTAAGATTGGCTTTGCATCCTAGAGTTACGGTTGCTTTTGAACAAAATGTAATTACTGTTTCTGTAATCAGCGAAAACAACAAGCAGGATCGTTCTCTATGGGGAACTTTTTCCAGCTTGATTGCCAGTATGGTAAAGGGTGTTACCGAAGGATTTAAAAAACAATTGGAAATAAACGGAGTTGGTTATAAAGCCGGCATGAAAGGAACTAACCTTATTTTGGAAGTTGGTTTTTCTCACCCGGTAGAAGTTAAACCAGTAGCCGGAGTAAAATTTGCGGTAGAAAAAAATGTCATTACAGTTGAAGGAGCCGACAAACAGCTGGTTGGTGAGATGGCCGCTCAGATTAGAAAAGTGAAAAAACCAGAACCTTATAAAGGCAAAGGTATTAAATATATAACCGAAGTTGTGCGTCGCAAAGCTGGTAAGACAGCTGCTAAGGGCGCTGCGGCTTAAAATTATCCACTTATATGAAAAGATTGTTTAATAAAAACAAAAGCACCTTGCGTCAAATTAGACATATTCGGGTTCGCAAAACTTTGATTGGCACAGCCGCTGAACCAAGACTGTCTGTTTTTCGCAGTTTAAAAGGCATGACTGTTCAGTTGATTGATGATAACACTGGCAAGACTTTGTGCGCCGCCAATGCTCAGGAAATAAAAGAAAAGAAATCAGCTGATAAAACTCATAAAGTAGCGGTCAGTTATTTGTTGGGTAAATTATTGGCTGAAAAAGCAAAAACTAAAGGAATTAGTCAGGTAAAGTTTGATCGCGGCGGTTATAAATATCATGGACGCGTAAAAGCTTTGGCTGATGGCGCTCGTGAAGGCGGTTTAGTTTTTTAAACTAATATTAAGCAATTTGTAGTATGAGTAAACCAATGGGAAGAAGAAATGATAAGCCGAAAGAAAAACCTGAATTTGATCAGTATGTTTTAGATTTGGCTCGTGTTACCAGAGTAACTAAGGGCGGAAAGCATATGAGTTTCCGCGCTTGTATTATTTTAGGTGATCGTCGCGGCCGAGTTGGCTTTGGTTTAGCCAAAGGAAAAGATGTGCAGATCGGTGTAGAAAAAGCTGTTCATCAAGCCAAAAAGCATATGATCACAGTACCGATTGTGAATGGAACTATTCCTCATGCTATTATTTACAAATTTAAAGCAGCTACTGTATTTTTGAAGCCAGCGCCGCAAGGATCCGGTATTATTGCCGGCGGAGCTGTTCGCGCTATGTTGGAATTAGCCGGCATACCAAATGTCTCTTCTAAAATTTTAGGTAAAACAAAAAATAAAGTTACTATTGTTAAAGCCGCTTTCAACGCTTTGCAATTATTTAAAAAAGGATCAGAAAAATAGATTGTTTATAGCGTACCGTTTAATTAAAAATTCTTATGACTCTACACGTACACACAATTAAACCGGCCAAAGGCTCAAAAAAACCAAAGAAAATTTTGGGCAGAGGCAACGCGTCTGGACACGGTACTACCGCCACTAGAGGTGGAAAGGGTCAAACCGCCAGATCCGGAGGCAGCCAGGGAACTCGCCGCCGCGGTTTTAAATTCCAATTGCAATCAACTCCAAAATTACGCGGCTTTACCAGCTTAGAGAACAAGCCGGCCGAAGTATACTTAACCGACTTAGAACAGTCTTTTCAAGCCGGTGAAGTTGTCAATTTAGCTTCCTTAAAAGAAAAGAAATTGATCAGCGCCAGAGCCAAAGCAGCCAAAATTTTGTCAACCGGAGAAATAACTAAAAAATTGGTTATTGAAGGAGTTGCTAGTTCTGCTAGCGCTGCCGACAAAATTAAAGCTGTAGGCGGAGAAATAAAATAGCTTTCTTAATTAGCTGTTAATCCTTTACTATGTTGGAAAAATTGCAGCAAGTTTGGGGGATAAAAGAGATTAGAAATAAAATTTTGTATGTACTGGGAATGCTGGTAATTTTTAGATTAACCGCTCATATTCCTATTCCTGGAATTAACTTAAATAATTTACGACAATTTTTGGCTGGTAATCAGATATTCGGTTTGTTAGATGTTTTTTCCGGCGGCACAATGAAGAATTTTTCCATCGTCATGTTAGGTGTCGGTCCATATATTACTTCTTCCATTATATTTCAATTGTTAGCCATGATTGTACCAAAATTAGAGGAGCTCTCTAAAGAAGGCGAGTCAGGACAGCAAAAAATAAATACTTACACCAGATTGCTTACCGTACCATTGGCATTTTTACAGTCTTACGGCACTATAAAATTATTAAATAGATCATCTTTGCCAATTATTACCGATTTGTCAGCATTCCGCTTAATCGCGATCATGATGACTATCACTGCCGGCACAATGTTTTTAATGTGGATCGGTGAGCTTATTTCTGAACAGAAAGTCGGCAACGGTGTTTCCCTTTTGATCTTTGCCGGTATTGCTGCCAGTTTGCCAGGTGGTTTGCGCAATCTTTTGTTGAATTATAATTCAGCTGATTTCTTTACCTTTGTTTTATTTGCCGGCGTGGCTATTTTAACAATAGTGGGAGTTGTATTTATCAATGAAGGCCAGAGAAATATTCCGGTAAATTACGCCAAACAAGTCAGAGGCAATCACATCCAAGGCGGTGGCAGTACTCATTTGCCATTACGCGTAAATATGTCCGGTGTTATACCTATCATCTTCGCCATTTCTTTGATTTTATTTCCATCACTGATCGCTCAATTTTTTACTCAAGCTAGAACTCCTTGGTTGGCAAATTTGGCGGTTCATGTTATTAGTTTGTTCCAGAATCAGTTATTCTATGGAATACTGTACTTCTTGTTAGTGTTTGGCTTTACTTATTTTTATACCGCCGTCATCTTCCATCCGCAAAAAATGGCCGAGAATTTACAGAAACAGGGCGGTTTTATTCCTGGTATTCGTCCGGGTACAGAAACCGAAAAGTATCTTGGTCAAACCATGAATAGAATTAATCTTACTGGCGCATTATTTTTGGGGGTTATCGCTATCTTGCCATTACTGGTTCAATATTTTATGGGTACCAAAAGTTTGGCTATTGGTGGTACCAGCTTACTAATCGTAGTATCGGTTGCCATAGAAACAGCTAAACAGATAGATGCTCAGATAACAATGCATGCTTACGATACGGTCTAGTGTAGATTTTCATTTCTCTCGCTTTATGATGCAAAATAAAAAAATTACAACTTGGTCTGGCTTTACTTCTTCTGCCTTTTCGTTCCGATCGAGAGGGTAGGCTTTGAAATTCTTCAAGTCTTCGAAATCTGCCCTGCTCGGGCGGATTTTTTGTTACCAACAACCAAAGAGGTGTGTCATGCCAGATATGCTATCTCTCACTGATTATAGATGGACTAGCAGAGATTTTAGTTGGGTATTTGAGTTTTTGCCTGGGTCTCCAGTAATTATGACTGTACCGCACGATCGGGGTTTTTCTCATTTTGATTTGCTTGGTTTTCTAGAACCTAGAAAAGATGGTGTTAAAGGTAGAGATAAGCATGTTTGGCCAATAGCAAAAGATATAATGTCAAAATTTGGTATTAATGCTGTGCGAGGACTTTTTCCACGTCATTTTATAGATTATAATCGTTCCCCACAAGGTATTAATTATTACCCACTTTCGCAAAAGAAAGCGCAAACTGCTTTTGATGACGAGTCATTACAGCCGATTTATGATGTTTATCATGAAGCAGTGGCTGATCTTATTATGAAATCTATATTAAAGTATGGAAAAGAAAGATGCTTGCTAATTGATCTGCATGGGTTTACTACTCAGCCTCCATATGGAGATTATGATCTTATTTTTGGAACTGGCAATCGAGTTACCATTAATAATTCAAGTATCGATCAGCTGCTAGCTGATTTCTTTTCAGCTCGAGGTTATAAGGTTTTTTTGCCTTTGCCAGCCTCTATGGGGCCTCTAGAGGATTGGTATAGTGCAGACTTTACAACTCGGCATTATGCGCAAAGATTTGGTATTGATGCTATCCAAATTGAGGTAGCTAAAAGATTTAGAACAGAAGAGGGGGTAGATGCCGGTCGAAGATTATCAGTTGATTTTGCTGAGTTTTTTAGGTCTAATTTTAATCTATAAATTGTTCTTTTATTTAATTAGGTCCAATGTTAGTAATCCATTGGACCTTCTAGTTGATTTTTAGGTAGTAACATCAAAAGCATGAGGGGGATTGAAAAAAGTTTGGTAAAATGTTAGTATAGCAAGCGCTATTATTTGTTTTTATATAGATTTATTATATGGGCTAAAAAGCCCATATAAACTTATTCGTTCGAAAATATCTTGGCAAGCCAGATATTTCCCTCACTCATTTCGTTTATGAAAAAGATAATTATCATGATTGGTCCGCCCGGTTCTGGCAAGGGAACTCAGGCTAAAAAGATTGCTGCTAAGTATGGCTATCAGCATATTTCTACCGGTGATTTATTGCGCGCTTTGACCAAAAAAACCGATCTCAGTGCCTTGGAAAAAGAAGCTGCCGACAAGATGAAATCAGGAGAACTTGTATCTGATAGTTTGATTTATAAATTAGCTTTCAGCGAGATTGAAAAAAGTTTAGCTAAAGGAATGGGAGTAGTGC
Source organism: Candidatus Udaeobacter sp. (assembly GCA_035473115.1). Taxonomy (GTDB): domain Bacteria; phylum Patescibacteriota; class Patescibacteriia; order Magasanikbacterales; family GWA2-37-8; genus XYD2-FULL-39-9. Next base: position 57,893 of record DATION010000001.1, read on the forward strand.
TGGATGGAGCAATCCGCAATTTAGAGCAGGCGCAAAATTTTCAAAATTTTTTTAAAGAAAAAGATTTGAGTGAAGAAGTTTTAGCTTTAGAAATTAGTTTAAGTGATGAAGATTCTTTTAATAGACTAACTAAGCGTCGCATTTGTACAGCTTGCGGAGAAATAGTTCCTTGGCTGCCTAGTACAGAAAGTTTAACAGCTTGTCCAAAATGCGGAGGAAAATTAGAGACCAGACATGATGATGATCCAAAAGTTATCAAAGAAAGAATTAAAAAACAAGGCAACGATGCTCTGAGTCCGATAATAAATTTTTATCAGGATTTAGGCGTATTAAAAAAAGTTGATGGCAACCAAACGATTGAAGATGTAGAAAAGGGTATTACGGATATTTTACAATTTTAAATTTATGTTAATAAAAACCCCTCAGGAAATAAAATTAATAAAAGAAGGCGGCCAAATTATGGGCCGTATTTTGGATGATTTGGCAAAAATGGTCCGACCGGGGATGTCTACTTGGGAAGTAGATCAAGCGGCTGAAAAAATGATTATTGAAGCTGGCGGTCGGCCAGCGTTTAAGGGTTATAAAAGCAGACCATCAGATGTTCCTTTTCCAAGCACAATTTGCGCCTCAGTGAATGAAGAGTTGGTGCATGGTATTGCCAAAAAAGATAAAATTTTAAAAAATGGCGATATTTTTACAATTGATATTGGTATGGAGTGGCCGTACAAAGGTAAAAAAGAAGCCGAAGGTTATTATACTGATACTGCCCTGACAATTCCAATTGGCAAAGTTGCGCCCAAAACAATGGAACTTTTACAGGTTACGCATGACTCTTTAGAAGCCGGAATTAAAGCTATTAAACCGGGCAATACTATTGCTGATATAGGCAAGGCGATTGAAGATTATATTAAATCTCATGGTAAATATGGTATTGTGAGAGATTTGGTTGGTCATGGTGTTGGCCACGCGGTTCATGAAGAGCCAAGGATACCAAATTTTTATGATCGAAGTTTGGACTATATTGTTATTAAACCGGGAATGGTTTTGGCTATTGAACCAATGGTTTCTTTGGGCGGCTGGAGAGTAGTAACCGCTAATGATGGCTGGACAATTTCTATGGCTGATAACTCTTTGTCAGCTCACTTTGAGCATACAATTGTGGTAACAAAAAGCGGCAATGTGGTGGTTACCAGAAGACCGAGCGAATTATAAAGTTTATAAAGAGCGGTATGAATATTTTGGCCATAGATTATGGCAGTAAAAATATTGGTTTGGCGCGTACTTCGACCAGTGTCGACGTGGTACTACCTTTTGGTAGGCTTGAAAATAAAAACGCAGATTTTGTTAAACAAAAATTAATTGAGACGATAACTAAAGAAAAAATAGATAAACTGGTGGTTGGTTTGCCATTTGGTTTAGATGGGACTGAAAATAAAAATACGGAACGGATAAGAGATTTTATTGATGATCTGAAAAAACAAATTGATATTCCAATTGAGTTTGTGACTGAAGTTTTTTCTTCTCAAGCCGGAGATAGAATGGGTGCGGGTGTAAGCCGAGACGAAAAAGCTGCCATGATAATTTTGCAAAATTATTTGGTTAAAAGATGAAATATGCTAGCTGTTGTTTTGGCCAGAAAAAATTGGCGCGAATTTGATCAGATGATTTCGCTATATACTCAGCAGCAAGGGAAGATTGAAGTTTTGGCCAAAGGAATCAAAAAAATTATCAGTAAAAATTCTTCTAATTTAGAAATTTTATCTTTAGTTGAAGCGGAGTTTGCTCAAGGCAAAGAAATAGACTATTTGACCAAAGTTCAGCCTGTAAAAATTTTTAAAAATATTTATTCTTATGCCGATAAAATGTTTATCGCTAGTTTTGTGGTAAAAATTATTGATACTAATACTTTGCCCCAAGAAAAAGACGAAAATATTTTTAATTTACTATTAAGTTTTTTAGAGTTTTTAAATTCAGCGGCAGCAGTTAATCCTTTAAATTTGGCGATCGGATTTATTTTTAAATTTTGGCAATGTTTGGGTTTTGGTACTGAGCAAGCAGATAAAGATATTTGGCTGCGAGGGAATTGGCTGGAAATAAACGAGCTTCCACAAACAAAAAATGAACAGTTGAAAACATATGAGTTTGCCAAAAATTTTGCTGTAGCTAATGGCGGCAAGATTTTAACTGATTGGTCGATTGTGAATAAAATATTTGACTTCTAATTATAACAGTGTTATCATTTTGAGAATTTGGGGCAAAAACAACTTGCTTTAGGATGGCAAAAAGATGAACGCTCAAACTTTTCAAAAAGCTGTCGCAGCCTACATTCGTTACCGGCCATATACTGAACCTGAATGTGACAGATTTGATCTTGAGAGAGTGCTTCAGTTATGTGCAATTCTTGCTGGTCCAGAAACCAAGGAGCAAAAGATCATCAAGATCAAAAGTTGGGCAGCAGACCCAGTTCAACCTTGGTATGAGACCAAGCAAGGTGAAAAAAAGATCGCTCACCAAGCTGAGCGTGAGCAAGTTCTTCGTTATATAGAAGAACAGCTCCAGGAGGTAAAGTATGCGTCTTAGCAGATTTTTGTCACCCCCGCCCAAGCGGAAGATAGGCAAAAATTGCCGGCGCGACCCTTGCTCCAGAAATGGCGCAAGGTTTTCTTTTTCACTTGCTATTTTTAGGCAAAATGATAAGATAAAATGGTTATAAGCTAATCATTATTATGCAAGTTTTTATTAAAAATTTGATGGATTTGGTGGGTCAGGAGGTAGAAATTAAAGGCTGGTTATATAATAAACGATCTTCCGGGCCGATCTCTTTTTTGGAGTTGCGTGATGGCACGGGCTGGATACAGGCAGTAGCGGTAAAATCTGGTTTAAGTGAAGAAGTATGGGCTTTGGTAGACAAAGCTAGTCAGGAGTCTTCAGTGGTAGTTGTGGGAACTGTCAGCAAGCATCCAAAAAAAGAAAATGTTTATGAATTACAGGTAAAAGATTTTAAGATTATTCAATTAGCCCAAGAATACCCAATTGCTCACAAAGAGCACGGGCCAGATTTTTTGATGGATAATCGCCATTTATGGCTGCGCAGCAAAAGGCAGTGGGCAATTTTGCGCGTCCGTGACGCCATCATCACCGCCATAGGCGAATACTTGCATCAGCAAAATTTTATTAAAGTTGATTCGCCAGTGTTTACTCCTAATGCTTGTGAAGGTACTTCTACGCTTTTTCCGGTTCCATATTTTGATATCGGCACTGCTTACTTGTCTCAATCCGGTCAACTATATATAGAAGCAGCTATTGCTTCGGTTGGCCGATGTTATGATTTTGGTCCGGTATTTAGAGCGGAAAAGAGTAAAACCAAACGCCACTTAACAGAATTTTGGATGATGGATGCCGAAGCGGCTTTTGTAGAGCATGCAGAAAATTTAAAAATTCAAGAAGGATTAGTACGGCATATTATTCGTTACTGTTTAAAAAATTGTTTGGAAGAATTACAAATTTTAGAACGCAATCTTGAGCCTTTGCAAAAAGCTGATCAGCCGTTTACTCATTATACTTATGATCAGGCGATTGCTAAATTGCATGAAGTTGGTTCGGATATTAAGTATGGCGAAGATTTGGGCAATGATGACGAAGGTTTGCTTACCAAAGACTCGGCTGTACCGGTATTTATTACCAAGTGGCCAAAAACAATCAAGCCTTTTTATATGAAGCGTGATCCGGAAAATACCGAGCTCGTCTTAAATGATGATTTGATTGCTACCGAAGGCGCTGGTGAGCTGATTGGCGGTAGTCAGCGTGAAGATGATTTTGATTTATTGTTATCTAGAATAAAAGCTGAAGGTCTGGACGAGTCTGATTATGATTGGTATCTGGATTTACGCAAATATGGCAGTGTGCCGCATTCTGGTTTTGGTATTGGTCTAGAGCGCACGGTGCGTTGGATTACGGGCGTAGAACATATTCGAGAATGTATTCCTTTTCCTCGGACTATTGGTAGGTTGAGACCATAAAAGAGGTCAAAGAAAATCAAGTTAAACAAAAAAACCGCTAATCTTAGCGGTTTTTTTGTTTTATAACAATAGGAGTATTGACTAAAAGTTAAAAGTAGTATATATTTGTGGCGCATGGCAACACGCCATGAATGCTAACAAGGAGATATAGATGAAGACCCTTCTGTTGACACTGGCATTCCTCCTCCCGATGGTAGCCCCTGGCTGTGCCATAGAGCCCGAAGGAGGCAGTGCCCCACCCGATGCGAGTGCGGCTCCGGCTCCGACTGCTGACAAGCCGACGGCCAGTACTCGTACGTCAGATCCCGATGAGGGGTTTCGCCAGGACTGCGACTGGTTTCCAGATCAGCAGGTCTGCGGGGAAGATGGCGGAGGCGGTGGTGGTGGAGGTGGCGGCGGAGGCGGTGGTTCGTCATGCTGGATGAGCTGCTCACCTTACACGTGTTGGCTCTACCTGGATGGTGCCCTTCATTGGACGTTCCAGTGTACTACTGGTTCGGGAAACAGCACCTGCTCAAGTTCGGGGTGCGGTTCATGTCCGGCTCAGGGCGTGACCCCAGGATGCATCACCGGTTGTGGCAATGGTGGGGGGGACGACTACGCTCTGGCATTGTGCCGAGCTACTTGCTGGATCAATTCAACCTCTACATGCTCAGGTGGCTACACGTCATAGTAACTTAGTGTATTAGTAGAACCGCACCGCGCAAGTGGTGACGCTTCTCCGATACTAGATGGCCCGGACCCGGTGCAGCACGAAGTGCAGCCCGGGTCCTTTGTTTTATTGATCAATTTTAAAATAATTTCTAAGATTTTTATAAAAAATTAAATTTAATGTATAGAAAAATCGCTAATTTTAGCGATTTTTTTGTATTTTTTACAAAAGGGTATTGACAAAAAAATTAAAATAGTGTATATTTCTTTTCGCCTGGCAATTAGTTGTCGGGTACGCGGCGATCATGCCGTGGTTACAGGAGGTTCTAGTAAGAATGAAGAAGGCAATCAAGACGTCGCTCACGTTGAACAGCGAGACCGTTCGGCAGCTCGGCACCACCGAGCTGAAGGGGGTCGTCGGCGGTTACCAAACCGCCACCCGTGGCAACACGGACTGTGCCTCCGAAGCGACGGGGTGCTACACGACCGAATGGTCGTGTCCGGGCTGGAGCTGCTGGTAGCAGCCACACCCCTTGATTCCATCACCGAATGGAAACCACCAACAATGGGAGGGCATAATATGCGAACATCGAACCAGTGACCTTTGGCTATCGTCGCACGAGATCCGTTCGTTTCGAGAAGTTTGGCGACTGTTGGTCGCCTGGTTACATGGTTACGAAAATCGCTGACCTTCCGCAAGGATCAGTCAGCACCGCTGCCCATCACTGATGGGCAAACACACGAACGGAGCTCCGCAAGAGCTCCGAAACAGTGAGGACAACTGAGTGTGTCCGGAGAAGCTCGGCCGCGCAAGCAGCAGTACTTCTCCGACACCACACGACCCCGACCCGGTGCACGAGCACCGGGTTCTCTGTTTTTATTAAGGAGTTGTTAAGATTAAATCGGCCTTTTATTTTATTTATTATTTTCAATAATTTTTGATATTTTAGTAAAAAATTAAATTTGACTTGGAGAAAAAACTGCTAGCTCTAGTGGTTTTTTTGGTTTTATAAAAATGGAGAGGGGTATTGACCGAAAGTCAAAAGTAGTGTATATTTGCTCCGCCCAACAATTTTGTTTGGGTACAGTAACCTCCCCCCGTATAGGAGATACAAGTGCAGAATAGTGTCAAGAAGAAGTTTGAGATCATGAAGACGGCAGCGTTCGTTCTGGCTCTGGCCTCAGGCTCCGCCTGTGCCATTCCCGACGGACCCAACACCTCAGATGCGGGTACCGATCCCACTGGGAGTTCCACGGTGTCGTTGCAAGAGCAGCAGGACTGCAATGCCGACCCATCATCATGTTGGGGAGGTGGCGGTGACCCCAGTGGTGGAGGAGGTGGTGGCGGCGGAGGAGGTGCGGTGTGCGTTGCAGATACATGTTACCCCAAACTGTGTTCGTACGATCAGGATACGCACGGAAATTGGGGGTATTGGTGCATTAAGCACCCAGCTGCCGACGCGGGCTGCTATTCGAGTGGGTGCAACAAGTGCGCGCCTGCAGCTGCGGGTGCGAACAAGCCCTGTTTTGATCACTGCTACACCCTTCCTACTCAATACCAATGGGCGGTGTGCGCGGCAGGTTGCGGAAACTCAACTCCCAGCGTCTGTGTCAGCATTTGAGACGCTGGCCCCTTTCGATCCTATGGCATGACATAGTCAGCTAGGCTCGTCCTAGCTGGCGCCCACACTGGATGGGCAAATCACACGCGTTCTTCGGAGCGCGCGAACAAGTGAGAACAACTGAACGGTCGTTCGGAGGAGTGCCACGCGCAAGCGATTGGCGTTGCTCCGACACCAGATGACCCCGACCCGGCGCAGCACCAAGAGTGTAGCGCCGGGTCTCTGTATTTATAGGCATATTCAATTGACAAAGACTTATCGTTCAACTATACTGCTTTATACATAAAGCCGAAGTGGCGGAATTGGTAGACGCACACGACTCAAAATCGTGCGGAGCAATCCATGAGAGTTCGATTCTCTCCTTCGGCACCACGCTGAGCGTAGTGCTTGGGGCGCTAAGCGCCCCACAAACACTAACGTTCTACAAAAAATCATTCATTAGCTGAGTGATTTTTTGTTTATGGTTTTTATAACTAACTTTATCTGTCCTTTTCTTTTAAAAGAAATGGGCGGAAAGAAATCGCTCGCGGTGGAAACTTTCGGATAATTTATGGCTCATTGTCGACTTCTGCCCTAAACTCGTCCCGACCTTTGCGAAGGTCGGGACTCAAACATAGGGCAGATTCCGCGAGGAATCGCTCCAATTCACCTATAAATTAAACCTCAAGATTTCCAATGCTCGCCCGAACCGACAACGATCGACAATGGAGGGTCGATACCCGAGCCTATGGACTTTGGCCGAACTGGCCACGGTGAAATGTCTGGCTATTGGCTGGCATGCGACTATGGTCTTTGCCAGCCAAAGCGACATGAGCCGATGGCAGTTCGAGACAAAGGACATCTGTGCTCGGGAACTT
>DATION010000002.1:0-233864 GCA_035473115.1 Candidatus Udaeobacter sp.
AAGTTCCCGAGCACAGATGTCCTTTGTCTCGAACTGCCATCGGCTCATGTCGCTTTGGCTGGCAAAGACCATAGTCGCATGCCAGCCAATAGCCAGACATTTCACCGTGGCCAGTTCGGCCAAAGTCCATAGGCTCGGGTAGCGAACGACGGACAATGGACGGTTCGGGCGAGCATTGGAAATCTTGAGGTTTAATTTATAGGTGAATTGGAGCGGTTCCTCGCGGAATCTGCCCTATGTTTGAGCCCCCGCCCCTCGCGAGGGGCGGGGGCGAGTTTAGGGCAGAAGCGACAATGAGCCATAAATTATCCGAAAGTTTCCACCGCGAGCGATTTCTTTCCGCCCATTTCTTTTAAAAGAAAAGGACAATTAAAATTATTTATAAAAACAAAAAATCTCCATTTTTAGTAGAGAGTTTTTGTTTATTTTTTTAGCAATTTATACTTCTTTCGTCCTGGCAATAATTATTCGTTAGGACTCATCAGTTCGGTTAGCAACCGAAGAGAAGTTGAGGAACCCATTGCCATATGGGTCGGTCCGATTATGGATAAGCGCTGCCGCACTCCATCCTCTGAGTCGAATCGAGAAAACCGTCTGTTCTCCCGATCTCATGGATGCGTTGTGCTGTTGCGTATTGCGAACGCAGTAGTTGCGCCGATCCGTCGAACTTCTCCTCTGTTTATCGAAAGGATAGAGAGTTTTGTGCGGTATTGGCACTCCCTAATCCTGCCGGGCAAGGGGTTTAGCCTTGCCACTATCGTTTGATCCACTTCACAGAACGTCGCTCCTTTTTGTCGCGAACTGGGTCGTTGGTCGCGGCTTGGTCGTCGTCGCCGCGCAGTAGCAGACTTATTCGCAGACAAATGCAGTATGTTTCGTGTCTGGTTCGTGTGTGGGTGTGTTGGTTTTCGGTAAGATTTACGAGCGCCGTGTGGCTCTAAAATCTTAACGGGCAGGGGCTTTAAGCCGATAGCGCAGAGGTTCTTAAAAAAACCAAGTGGCTCCTGCCATCATCCTATCAGTTTGTTCATCCGTCTTTCTCCTTGTGGGTGTGAGCCTGTCATTCCACCGTCGTCCCATCTCCATCGCGTGACTCCAGCAGCGACTGTGCTGTTTTTGAGTCGATGGGGTGGTATACAGGCACTTTAGTCACCATATTTTTGATGAGCAAAGTGCCGTGTGCCACCTGTTAAATTTATTCAACAGCCAATAATATCATAGATAATTTTTTCTGTCAAGAGTATAACTGTGGATAGTATATTTAATTGTTTAAGGAAGTATTCTCTTTGTCAGTGTTTTCATCAATTTGTGTATCCTTATTGTGTACTATTTTTGGGTTAGGGGAGAAAAGAGGGTTTTTTATTTTCCAGTTACCAACAAATTGTCCAATGCCTTTTTTTTCCAGTTTATTTTTTAAAGTAGTATGTCTTTGTGACCACTTAACCAAACTTTCAAAGTTTATTTTATATCTGCCGGCCACGATTATGTAGGTTACTTCTTGAGCGGCAATAGCCCGTCTAATTGTTTGGGCATTGACGCCAAAAAGTTTAGCAGCTTCAGAAATAGAAACTCTAATCATTTCCTTTGGTTTTTCGTTGTTATCAATTTGATTAGACATAAACTTAGTCTGTTTGTATAGATTAGTGTATACAAATATTAACAGATTTTACCTATTTTGTCAATAGTAGGGGATTATTATGCTGTTTTTATGTCTATTTGTATAGACTAGTGTATACAAATAATAGGGTAGTTTTATATTTTTTTAGATTTTTGGTAGTAATAATCATATTTGTGATTGAGTATTCGTTTTATAACTAGTTATCTTTATCTTTTAACCATGAGACGGTTAGTGGATATATCTACTATATATAATTTGACCTTTAGGCTTTTTTCTGGTAGTATGCTTTCACGCTGTTTTTGGTTGTTATTGTCCTTAAGAGCTTGTAAAGCTGCAAAAGCATAAGTCCTAGGTGTTAAAGTAAAGGTGTAACATTATTCCTTTTTTTACGTCTACTATAATGTCTAGAAACACAGTCGCTGAAAAAAAACTATTATTAAAGCTTCGCACAAAACAGGATCCTGAAGCTTTCGCCGAGTTATATGATTTATATGTCAAACGAATCTATAGCTTTGTTTTTTTTAAAGTTTCTAGCCGTGAAGAAGCTGAGGATATAACTTCCGAAATTTTTCTCAAAGCTTGGCGATATATAAATGAAAAGAAAGAAATTGAAAGTTTTAGTGGCCTGCTTTACAGGCTGGCGCGCAACGGTGTGATAGATCTGTACCGAGCAAAATCAAAACAGAAAGAATCTTTATCCGTAGATTCGGAGATGGGCGTGGAAGTTGTAGATGCCCAAACTTGGAAAGCGAATCTGAGTGAAGATCTGGAAAATAAATTAGAAATGCAAAAAATAATCAGCGCGCTGCAGAAAATGAAAGAAGAGTATAAAGAAATAGTAACGCTAAGATATGTGGATGAACTAGAAATAAGCGAGATTGCCGAAATTACTGGCAAAGGCCAGATAGCGATTAGAGTGATTTTACACCGCGGTCTAAAAAAATTAAAAGAAATAATGACTCAGCAGTAAATAAATTATGAATCGTGATTTAATTAAACAATTAAAATCTCTGAAGCAGGCGGAAGTAAAGCCTAGCGAAAAGTGGTTGCAAAACAACCGCGAGCTTTTGTTGTCTCAAATTAAAAACACAATTTCTCCAAAAGAAGAAAATCACAAATTTAGTTTTGAATCTATTTGGCAAGCCATGTCTATTTTCTTGCCATCTTCATTTGTGCATCAAATTGTTCGTCCGGTAGTGGTAGTTATGCTTATTATAGGTATGGGTGTTGGTAGTTGGGTAGTAGCGGCCAGCGCATCATCCGATGCTTTACCGGGTGAATGGTTATATCCTGCCAAGAGAGTAGCCGAAAAAACTCAAGTAACAATGGCTGATGCTATCGGCGACAAAAATGGATCAACTAAACTGCATGTTGAATTTGCCAAACGCCGAGCTATTGAAACCAGAACTATCATTGCTCAAAATGATCCGGCTAAAATCCAGATTGCTTCTCAGGCCATCAGCGATCTAAAAGATGAAATGCAAACAGTCAGCAGTAAATTAGAAGAAATCAAATCAACTCAAGATTCTTCCGCCGAAGTAGTGCAAAACATAAATCAAAACGCTCAGGAAATAAAAGATGTTCTAAAAGAAGTTAAGGTTAGCTTGTTGGCTAACAACGAAGCTTCTACCAGTACTAATGATTTATCCGCTCAAGTTTCTGAGGTAAAGAATTTGGCCAAAGATACTGCTGTCAGAGCCGTAGAAATTATGGTTGAAAAGCATTTGCAGGGAGATGTGTCTGTTTCTAAAGATGATATTAAACAAGCTATTAGCGATCAGTTGCAATCAGCAGTTAAAGACGCCGCTGAATCAAAGCAGAGTGTTGAAGAAGTAAATAAAGCTATCGGCGTAGTAAAAACAGAAGTTAATGGCTTGGCTCGAGATAATAAAGATGCCGCTTCAGTAAGCACTACCCAAGCTTTATCAGACAAGATCGACGAAACTTCCAAACAGACTCAAGCTGCAGCTAGCAGTACTCAACAGCTTAATGTAGAAGCAAGTAAGACCGTAAGCGAAGGTCAAATATTATTATCACAAGACAATCTGGCTTCAGCCGTTGGTAAAATAAAAGAAGCTAATACAGCTACATCGCAATCAGAAAAAGTTAGTGATGATACCTTAAAATCAGTTCAGAATGTTTTACCAGTTGTGGCAGTTACTGCCGAAATTCCGGCTAGCTCCACTCCGATTATAATTCTCACCACCACACCTAGTAGCAGTTTAAGTGTCATATTTAGCGGAACTAGTCTGATAAAAATTGCTACTCCAACCCCAAATCCAACAACAACAGTTTCCGGCACTATCAACATAACAAGTACTATTAAAAAATAAATTATTCCTTTCTTTCTTTGGTGCTTGATATGAAGTTATTTCATATTAGGTACGAGGGAGAGATTTACCCTTTTATTAGCGCTTTAGCGTTGATATCAGGGAAGGAAAAAAGTTAATAGAGGTTTTTGCAACAGGTCGAGGGTTCATAAGAACTCGCAAAACCATTGTATTCCCCTCACGGGGAGAAACTCCGGTCTGGATGACTTCATATTAAGTGAAGCATACTGAGACTGGAGAATAATAATTTAAATTATGAGTGATGTATTAAAATTCGGTAAAAAAGTTTTTACCGCAAGCGTTGTAGGTTCCACAATATTGTGGTCTCTCGGCGTAGCCGCCTTGTTGCCAGCAGCTGTTGCTAACGCAGCAGTTTGCCCAACATTAAGTCCAGGCGACATGATCAAAGTATCTGGCCACGCTGCTATTTACTCTGTTAATGCTGCTGGAAAAGTTTTATATTTCCCTTCTGGTGATGAATTCAAGAGTTGGACTGGTCTTTCCGCTACTGCTCCTAACCAGTACGCTGGTTACACAACAGTAACACAAGACTGTTTTGATTCTTTGTCCGTTCCTAGCACATACCCTGGCGCAGTAAATTTCCGCGCTGGTTCTTATGTTGTTAAGAGACCATCTTCAGATCAATTATACGTTGTTGAACCAGGTAACACTTTGGCAAAAATCAGCATGACTGATGCTAAAGCTTTATATGGTGCCAGCTTCAAAACAATGACTGTACAAGACGCATTCTGGCCTCACTATGTAAATAGAGGAGCTGATGTTATGGGTACAGTTCACCCAGGTATGTTGGTAAGTAATGCCGGCAAAACTTGGTATGTAGACAATGGAATGATGTTACGCGAAGTAACAGCTAACGGCATGACTGCAAACAGATTCAAAGCTGGTTGGGTTCACGCTGTTCCTGCTTCTTACTTAGCTGGTACATCAGTAAGTAGCAATTGGATTGATTCTGTAGATGCTACTATTGCTAACAGAACTCAAGACGGAGCTATTACAGGCGGCACTCCAGTAGTTGGAGGCAGCGTAACAGCTTCCTTGGCTTCAGACAGCCCAGCTGCTGGAAACATTGCTGACGGTTCAGCTTACAACAATGTGTTAAAGTTGAGCTTAACAGCTTCCGCAGCTACTAACATTACAGGAATTACTTTAACAAAGACTGGTTTGATTGCTAATACCAATATTAGTGGTGTTAGTGTTTGGGATTCTCAAGGCAATCGCCATGGCGATGTTATGACTTCCTTAACATCAGACAATAAAATCACTGTAAGTTTCGGCGCTTATCCAGTTTCAGTATTGGCTGGCAGCTCTGAATCTTTATTGATTAAAGTAAACGTTGCTACTACTGCTAATTCCGGTTTAGTTGGCTTTAACGTAGCCGCTGCTACCGATATTATGAGTAACGGCACAGTTGGTGGTTCATTCCCAATCGTAGGCAATCAAATGTCTATCGTTGATGGAAACTCCTCTTTGGCTGCTTTCAGTGTTACTGGTCAGTCAGTAGGAGGATCTGCCACTCAACCTGCTAGCACCGCTTCTGGCAACCTAAATATTGGCGACATGCAAAAAGAAGTTGCTAAATTTAGATTTGCTGAAACAAGTGGTAATGAAGATGTTCAAATCTCTAGATTAACCTTCTATATTGCTGGCACTGTTCAAGATAGCGACTTAGCTAACTTCAGTGTTTACGCACCAGATGGTTCTTTGCTTGGTAACGGTGGTTCAATGGTTAATCGTTATGTAACGGTTAAATTTGCTAACCTTTATACCGTACCAAAGAGTACTAACCGCGATCTTTCTTTGAAAGTTGACGTTGTTAACGGTTCAACCCGCAATTTCAATGTTCATGTTCAAAATGATTACGACATGTTAGTAAAAGGTTTGACAACTGGATTCTACGTCTTACCTACCAGCTTTGTTGATACAACCTCCACAAGTGGTTGGTTCAATATGGGTTCTGGTAGTTTGACAGTAAACAAGACTCCTTCTTCTCCAGCTGGAAATATTTCTGCTGGTGCATCAAACCTTGTTTTAGCTAGATTCGATGTTAAAGCCGTTGGTGAAAACATGGAATTACGCAAAATGGGTCTTGGTATTAACCAAGGTTCAGGTTCTAAGACAAAATTGACAGGTAATGTAACTGTTCGCGATGCTGCAGACGGAACTGTATACTTGACTGTTGCTGCTTCTACCGCTTCTTTGTATGCTGGTGGAGCTCAAAACAACTTATCAAGTTACATCAATCTTACCGCTAACCAAACTAAGACTTTGGAAGTAGTTGGTAACGTTGACTCAACTGCAACTTCAGGCGTAAGTTATATCGTTGGAGTTGGTAACTTCTATGCAAAGAGAGCTTCAACTTTAGACTTCGCTGATGCCTTACCAAATAGTACTAATACTAGTACACAGGCTAACCAATTGACAGTTAACGCAACCTCATTGACTTGTAACAGAGACACAGCTATGGGTAACTCTACCCGCGCTGCTGGATCTACTTCAGTAATCGGTCAGTACATTTGTACAGCTGGTACATCTGAAGATGTTCGTTTGAGTAGTGTTAACATCAACTTTGGTTTAACCACAGGTATGGCTGCTAACATGTTCCAGAACTTATCTCTTTGGAACGGATCTACTCAGTTAGGTACAACTATCAGCACAGTTGCAAGTACATCTAATGCTTATAGCTTTGACTTGACTGTTCCTAAGAACGGAACTGTAACATTACAATTAAAGGCATTGGTCGTTTCCGGAGCTTCTGGAATCGTAACCTCTTCCTTCGGTACTTATAACTTTAACGGTAAAGACAGTGGTACTTCCGGCACTGGTAACCCAGTAGCTGGTCAGCAAATCACTGTTGGAGCTGGTAACTTATACATTACCGCTGTATCTGATGCTACAACTATCTCCAGAATCTACGGTCCTGAACTTGCTTCAGTACAGTTAGGTAAATGGAAATTTGCTGCTGCTAATGATGATATAACCTTGAGTAAAGTAACCTTTACTTCTGGCTATTCAAATGCTAGTGGTGATGCTACAACCTTAGGCACATTTGGTACTCTATCCTTATACGATGGTGCAACTAAATTAGCTGATGCTAGTTATGTAACTGGTAACGTTGTATTCACCGGCTTTAGCGCTTCTATTCCAAAGGATAGTTACAAAGTTCTTACCTTAAAAGGAAGCACAAACGGTTCTGGTGTAGTTACTACTAACACCACTACTGCTTTTGCTTTAAAGAGCGACAGCAACACAGATATGGAAGCTAGATCAGCTGCCGGCGCATTATTGGGCACTGGAGATATTTCTGCAACATCCTCCACTAACTCAAGCGTAGCCGAAGCTAGATTCTCCACATCTACCGCTTACATTTTCCACGACGCTTACCCAACAGTAGCAGTAAGTTCCTTAGGAACTACACTACCTCTTGGTTCAACTGTTAAGATCCTTAAATTCACTATTACCAACTCTGGTACTCGTGACTTAAGATTTGGTTCATCTACAGTTGCTATTAGTGTTTCTGGTTTAACTGGCGGCACAGTTATTACTGCTGCTTCTGGTACTGTAAGAGGCTTCAGATTGTATGAAGACAACGGTTCCGGAGGTCTCGGAACACGTCTTGCTGGTGGTACTACAAATGATTCTGCTGATGTTGTATTCAGCACTTCATCTGCTGCTACCCAGAACGTTACCTTTGACCCAACCAATGATGTAAGTTCTCTACTTGACAACTTTGTCATTGCTCCAGGCGCAAGCAGAACATTGATTGTTACTGCTGACACATCTAACATGTTGAGCACCAAGACTACCGGCAGTGTCGTAGTATCTGCCAAGATCTCTGGTTCAACCGGTTGGAGTGGAACTGCTTGGAACACAGGTAACTTGTTCTACTACTACACTTCAGTAAATGGTACTGAAAACGTAGTTCCGTTCTCATTCTCTGACTCCTACGATATCCAAGGTGAAACAATGAGTTACACCCTGTAATAAGTAAGTTCAGCTGAATCTATAAAAAGTTTATAGAGGGACGCTAAGCGTCCTAGAGCAACTCCCGCCCCGCAAGGGGCGGGTTTTGTTTTTATGTAATTTTTTTTAATATTTTTAATCTATCTCTACGCTTTTTGACCGAGCAAAAAGCGTAAGAAAAACTCGCCGAGCCAGTGCTCTCCACCGGTACTTCCATCGGCTTATGTCGCTTTGGCTGGCAAAGACCATAGTCGCATGCCAGCCAATAGCATGACATTTCACCGTGGCCAGTTCGGCCAAAGTCCATAGGCTCGGGTATCGACCGCCAATTGTCCGTCGTTGGTTCGGGCGAGCATTGGAAATCTTGAGGTTTAATTTATAGGTGAATTGGAGCGATTCCTCGCGGAATCTGCCCTATGTTTGAGTCCCCGCCCCTCGCGAGGGGCGGGGGCGAGTTTAGGGCAGAACATAAATTATCCGAGAGTTTCCACCGCTCGCAGTTCTTGGTTACTTCTTTGAAGAAGTAACGGGGGAGAGTTACAAAAGGTAGATTAGGATTGGGTGGAAAAGGGCAGAGCGGTTTTGTAGTTTAACTTGACAAATTCAATATTTTATAGTATAGTTTCAACACTTTCTGCCGCAGTTAGGCAGATTTTTAAATTATCAGTTTAAAAGAAAAAGCTGTTTTATATGAATATCCGTAACGTTGCCATTATAGCTCACGTAGACCATGGAAAAACCACTTTAGTGGATGCTTTATTGCGTCAATCAAAAACTAAACTGGGAAAAGAATTTGTTGATCAAGTAACAATTATGGATAGCAATGATTTGGAACGCGAACGCGGTATTACTATTTTTTCCAAAAATGCTTCCATTGAATGGCAAGACACAAAAATAAATATTATTGATACTCCTGGCCACGCTGATTTTGGCGGGGAAGTGGAAAGAGTTTTAAAGTTAGCCGACGGCTGTCTGCTTTTGGTAGATGCCAAAGAAGGCCCGATGCCGCAAACTAGGTTTGTGCTCAAAAAAGCTTTGCAGATGGGCCATAAAATTATTGTGGTAATAAATAAAATAGATAAACCAGGTGCCAGACCAAATTGGGTTTTGGATAAAACTTTTGATTTATTTGTGGAATTAGGCGCTGATGACGAAACGGCTGAGTTTCCGGTTATTTATGCTGCGGCCAAACATGGTAAAGCAGATTTGCAACCAGACTTAGAAAAAATGACTGACATCACTCCGATTTTTGATACGATTTTAAAATTTATTCCTGAACCAAAGGTAGATCCAAACGCGCCTCTGCAAGTTTTGATTACCACTATTACCGGTGATGACTTCAAAGGCAGAATCGCAACGGGCAGAATTTATAACGGTACAATCAAAACTGGCCAAGATATTATGCATATCAACCGCGCCGGACAGATGAACAAATGCCGCGTAATGGCGCTGATGACATTTTCCGGTTTAGAGAGAATCGAAGTTAAAGAAGCTGTGGCCGGAGATGTGGTGGCTATTGCCGGTATTCCGGAAATAAATATTGGTGAAACAATTGCTGATTTAAATAATCCAATTGCTTTACCGTTGTTAAAAGTTGAAGAACCGACTGTAAAAATGACTTTTTCCGTTAATGATTCGCCATTTGCCGGTAAAGAAGGCCAGTTTACAACTTCCAGACAAATTAGAGAAAGATTAATGAAAGAATTAGAGACCGATATGGCTCTAAGAGTGGAAGATAGCGACGAAGGTGGTTGGATCGTTTCCGGTCGTGGTGAGTTGCATTTGGCAATTTTAATTGAACGTTTGCGTCGTGAAGGTTATGAATTGCAAGTTTCTCGTCCACAAGTTATAGTTAAAGAAATTGATGGCCAAAAAATGACTCCTTATGAACAGGTATTTATTGAAGTTCCGGAAGCTCATTCCGGATCGGTAATTCAAAAATTAGGCAGCCGGCATGGTGAAATGCGAGAAATGAGAACTGAAAACGGCATTGTTTTCTTAGAATTTATTATTCCGACTCGCGGGTTGTTTGGTTACCGTACTGAATTTTTAACAGATTCTAGAGGATTGGGAATTATCAATACAATTTTTCATCAATATTTACCAGACCCAGGCAATTGGCGCGAACGTGAGCAGGGTTCTTTGGTCGCCCACGAAACTGGTGCCAGTAGTCTATATGGTTTGCTTAACGTGCAAGACAGAGGCGTCATGTTTATTGGTCCGGGTGTGCAGGTTTATAAAGGCCAAGTAGTTGGTCAAAATGCTCGCAGCGAAGATATTAGTGTGAATGTTTGTAAAGAAAAACAGTTATCTAATATGCGTTCTAAAGGTGATGGCAGCGCTGAACATTTTAATACTCCAAAAACAATGGGCTTAGAAGAAGCTTTGGAATATATTGGCGATGATGAATTAGTGGAAATAACTCCAAAAAATGTTAGAATAAGAAAAGTGGTTTTAGATGAAAATGATGCTCGCCGCAAAGCTAGAGGAATGTAATTGGCGGCCCCATCGTCTATCAGTTAGGACGTGACCTTCTCAAGGTCGAAAGACGGGTGCGATTCCCGTTGGGGCTACAAATAAAAACACTTCGGTTTATCCGGAGTGTTTTTTATTTTGCGGTTGACAGTAAATATTGCATGTGTTATACTTTTGTTCGTATATACGAACAAATTTGTATGTCTAAAATTACTCAAACGCGGGAAGATTATCTGCGAGCTATATATCGTTTTTCGGAACAAGGTGTCCATGTTCGTATTATTGATATTGCTAACAATCTTGGCTTAGCTCGTTCAACTGTTTCGGAAAGAATAAAAGATTTACAATTGGCAAAACTTGTTAAGCCAAATCAAAATGAGGGGATTGTGCTTACTCCAAAAGGCGATTTGCTAGGACGGCAGCTTACTTATAAGCATCGGCTTATTGAAGTTTTTCTTAATAAAACTTTAGGTATTGATGCTAAAAAAGTCCATGCCGAAGCGCACAAACTGGAGCATGCTTTTTCCGATGAGGTAATTGGCAGGCTGGCAAAATTTTTGGGAAACCCAACTCAAGATCCACATGGAGAAAAAATTATTAAAGCTTAATTTATGAATCAAGCAGAAGAAAAAATAGATTTAACTACTCAAGGTTGGAGATTAAAAAATAATACTCCCAGTCTTTCCGAAGTTCATCGCAGTATTTCTATTCCCAAGGGAATAAAGTTTTGGCAGAAAATGTTGGCTTTTGCCGGGCCAGGTTATCTGGTTGCGGTTGGTTATATGGATCCGGGGAATTGGGCAACGGATTTGGCCGGCGGATCTCACTTTGGCTATACTTTGCTAAGTGTTATTCTTATTTCCAATTTAATGGCGATTTTATTGCAATCTTTGGCAGCTAAATTAGGAATTGTGACCGGCAGAGATTTAGCGCAAGCATGCCGAGATCACTATTCTAAACCGATTGCCTTTTGTCTTTGGGTTTTATGCGAGATTGCTATTATTGCTTGTGATTTAGCAGAAGTTATCGGTTCAGCCATCGCGCTTAATTTACTTTTTAAAATCCCTTTGATTTTGGGAGTCTGCATAACGGCGCTTGATGTTTTGCTTATTTTATTTTTGCAAAATAAAGGCTTTAGGTACATTGAAGCTTTGGTAATTGCTCTAATTGCCACGATTGCCGTCGCTTTTGGTGCGGAAATTATTTTTTCTCATGCCAATTTGGCCGGAGTCATGTCTGGATTTATACCGAGTTTTGAAATTATCAAAAATAAAGAGATGCTGTTTATCGCCATTGGTATTTTGGGCGCAACAGTGATGCCGCATAATTTATATTTGCATTCTTCAATTGTGCAGACTCGCCAGTTTGAAACTGATTCCGAAGGTAAGAGAGAAGCAATTAAATTTGCCACTATCGATTCAACTGTAGCGCTTACTTTTGCCTTATTTGTTAATGCTGCTATTTTAATTGTTTCGGCCGCCACCTTTTTTACTACCGGACAGCATGAAGTTGCTGAAATTGGCGATGCTTATCGTTTGTTATCACCAACACTCGGTGTCGGCGTGGCCAGTATTTTATTTGCGGTAGCCTTGCTTGCTTCTGGGTTAAATTCCACATTTACCGGCACTCTTGCTGGTCAAATTGTGATGGAAGGTTTTTTACAGATTCGCCTAAAGCCTTGGTTGCGCCGTTTGATTACTCGGTTGATGGCCATTGTCCCGGCAGTAATTGTAGTGGCGCTGTATGGTTCAAGCGGCACTGCTAAACTGCTTATCTTGAGTCAGGTTGTGCTTAGTCTGCAATTATCTTTTGCGGTTGTGCCTCTTATTTTGTTTACTAGTGATAAAAATAAAATGGGTGAGTTTGCCAATTCTTGGTGGATAAAATCTTTAGCTTGGATTGTTGGCATTGTAATAATAATTTTAAATACCAAATTACTTCTTGATTTTTTTGGCATTACCAGCTTTGTTACTAGTTTATTTTAACTCTTCATTTAGGATTGACTAAAATGCAATTTGGTGGTTAGATGATTGGACGAAACAAACTAACAACAGGAGAGAGCCATGCCTCTGATGAGTTCAAGGAAGAAAGTAATGGAGGAGGTAGGGGTTCTTTTCGTTCTTTATGTTGCGGTTGGTTTCACTGCCGAAGCATTATCAACCGGAATTCGAGATTCCATTGGCGCTATGATCGCCGGGAAGTTTGATCCCACACTTCCTTGTCGGACAAATCTTTGGGTCGTACCGGTCTATGCTTTGTCTGCGACAGTGGGCTTCAGTGTACTGGGCGCCTTGTTTCCAAACTTTTTCAGACTACCCTGGCGGGTTCGTGGTCTAGTTTATATGCTGGGCATATACTGTATAGAATATGTCTGGGCAGTGCTAATCAGGGCAGTTTTTGGGATTGAGGTTTGGGTATATAGCGACTCAGAGTTCAGTGTCTTACGCTATAATAACCCTAACTTCTTCGCACTTTGGTTTCTGTTTGGTTTTGTGTTAGAGAAAATAAAAACCTCGGTTTTGCCGCGCTTATTGCGCTAGTATATTTTGGCAAAACATTTCAATATCGTCCCCGCGTATGCTTTAGCGCTGCGCGGGTGTTGTTTTTTTAAATAAAATAAAAATTTGGAAAATAATAATATTGACAGGACAGTAATTTAATGATTAGCTAGAGCCAGGAAAAAACAACCATTAAGGGAGGAGTGTATCATGATGACTTCTAGGTTGCTCGCAGCGGAAACAGTTTCTCAGGTTTTTGATGCCATCGGTGCGTTTCCGGATCGCATCAAAGGTGTTGGTGCTGCAGAAGCAGTTCATGTCATTAAGGTTTGTGGTGGGTGGTGGGCCTTTGATGCAAAAAGCGGAGGGAACCATCCTCAAATAAACGGGATTCACTTTTCTGATTTTATCCATATGGCTCGCGCCATACAGCATCCGCATATCAATGATTTTTTTTCCATGCTGCTGGTTAGAAAGATTATTCAAAATCTGAACTCTAACCCTGATCAGTATGCTACGAGCTATGTTGTAGCTGCTCTAGATAGAGCCGGAGAGATGCTGGCGCCTCAAGTTGCGTTTCGTTTACAAAGAGAGTTGTCTGCTTCTGGTTCAGTTGTACAGAGGCCGTTTAGGAGCGATATCTCAGAGCCTATTATTGCAGGAAAAAAACAAAGAGTGATCTATGTCAGGAGCTTGATTCCTGCATGTGCGGACTTTGATCCGTTTTTGGCACCGCAGCCTGATGGAGCTTTGAAGCCGTTAGTAGCAGCAGTATTTGACAGAAGAAGGCTGGAGGATGAAGGTTTTTATACTGCCACCGATATTGTATCTTTGGTCAGAAACCAGCTCGTTACTTATAATGTTCATGCCGGAGTAGTTTGTCCGCTATGCAAGGCCGGTTCCCTGGCTATTGGTATGAATGGTGTTTATGATAACCCGGAAGTATGGGACAGGCTTACTGGTCGTAACACCTGAGTCGGTGGTTAGGTTGGTACAAACAAAGACCGCCCGCTGATTCGTTAGATTTCTAAATTTAGAAGTTTGGCGAGTCGGGCGGTTTTTTTGTTCTGCCAATTGACCGTAAAGCTTTTTTCATATACAATGGTGTATTGATAATATATATATATATATATCTACGGATATATTCTCATTCGTTCGAAAATATTTTAGTAAACTAAATATTTTGCTCACTCATTTCGATTATGGTAAATGGATTTTGGAAAAAATTAAAAAAACCGATAATGGTTCTGGCGCCAATGGCTAATGTCACCGACGCCGCTTTTCGGCGTATCATTGCGAAATACTCAAAATATGGCGGGCAAGATATGGGCGACTGGTCTAAGGAAAGTTTACCCGTCCGAAGCCTTAGCGAAGGCGGGCCAGATGTAATGTGGACTGAATTTGTGTCTTGTGACGGCTTAATGTCGCCGGGTCAAAAAAAGTTATTGGTAGATTTTATGTATACCGAAGCCGAGCGTCCGATCGTGGCGCAGATTTTTGGTTCCAAGCCGGAAAATTTTTATAAAACTGCTTTGCTTATCCAAGAGTTAGGTTTTGACGGCATTGATATAAATATGGGCTGTCCGGATAAGAATGTAGAAAAACAGGGCGCCGGAGCCTGTCTAATAAAAAATCCTCAGCTAGCTCAAGAAATTATTCGGGAAACAAAACGTGGAGCCGGTAAACTGCCGGTTTCAGTTAAAACCAGAATTGGTTATAATAAAAATTCTCTTAGTGAATGGTTGCCGGCATTGCTGGAAACCGAACCCGCAGCCATTACCATCCATGCACGCACACGCAAAGAGTTATCTTTAGTTCCGGCCAAATGGGAAACAGTTGCCGATGCGGTGCGTATTCGTGATAGTTATGATAGTTCGGAAAATAAAACTTTGATTTTAGGAAATGGGGACGTAAAAGATTTGGCTGATGCGGCAGAAAAAATAAAAATTAGCGGCGCCGACGGGGTAATGATCGGACGGGGTATTTTTGGTAATCCTTGGCTGTTTAATCCTGCCGTTGATTATGCCAAAATTCCAATTGAAGAAAAATTAAAAGTGATGGTTGAGCATACTTATTTGTTTGAAAAACTTCTGGTAGAGCACAAAAGTTTTGATATCATGAAAAAACACTACAAAGCCTATGTTAATGGCTTTGACGGCGCCAAAGAACTTCGTATTCAGTTGATGGAAGGAGCTAAAACTGCAGGTGATGTAGAAAATATTGTCACAATTTTTTTAGAGAAATTAAAAATATCTCAATAAGTTGGTATTATTTTTACAGCGACCATCCCACCCTCAAGAGGGCGGCCTGCAAGGTCGTTTGGTCGCAAGAAAATAATACCAACTTATTGTTTTTTTTACTTGTTAAGGCTAATATATAATGTATGGAATTCAGTTATAAGTTTTATAATACTACAGCTTTAGCCTGGGAGGGGATGCGCCAGGCAATTTCGGTTGCCAAAGAATCAATTTATTGGGAAATTTTTACTCTGGCCGACGACATATCCGGCAAGCCCTTTATAGATTTGTTATGCGCCAAAGCTCGTGGCGGTCTGGATGTTAAACTGATCGTCGACGCGTTTGGCAGTTTTTATTTATCCAAAGAGGCTACCAGTCGCTTAAAAAATTCCGGCGTTAAATTTTTAGTTTTTCATAACTTTCGCCCGGAGATCGCTTTGCAAAATTGGTGGCGCCGAGTTTGGCATCGTACGCACCGCAAAGTTATGATTATTGATAAAGAAATTATTTTTATCGGTGGTGTTAATGTGTCTGATCATTCTGCCAGCTGGCAAGATCTGCATTTGCGTTTGACAGGCAAAATAGCCTTGCCTATTTTGTTTAATTTTGCGAGGTCGTATATTATGGCCGGCGGAGATAAAAAAGATGTGCAAAATTTATTACGGCCAAATTTTTTACCAAGCTTTAGTGATGTGAGGGAAAAAATAAGTTTAATTATTAATTCTCCTTTGCGTACCACCAACCGCTCACCATTTAAAAATTTTTATAAAACAGCCTTAAGCACTGCCAAAGAAAAGTTTAACCTTCTCACTCCGTATTATGTACCGGATAAACATTTTTTGGATTTGGTATCCCGCGCCAAAAATCGCGGTGTGAATATCAATATCATTATGCCTTGGAGAAGCGATGAACGCATCATGCGTTATTTTGCTTCTATGCTTTATGGAGTTTCGGCCAAAGCCGGAGCAGTTTTTTATTTTTTAAAAAAAATGAATCATGGCAAGGCGGTGAGTGTGGATAATAAATTGGGAATGGTGGGCAGTGCCAACTTAACTCCGCGCAGTTTTTATATCAATCATGAAGCCGGAGTAACTTTTGCCCAAGAACGGATGGTAGAAGATCTGAATAATATTTTGGATGAGTGGAAAAAAGAAACTGTACCGTTGGCTGATTTTGGCTTTGGCAATAGAACCGGTTGGTATCGCAGATTTAAAGATTGGTGGATGAACAAATTACGTGATTATGTTTAGTTAGTGCTGGACATTTTTGGAGCAGGTGGTAGTATTTAATAATCATCTAATTTATTTATTTAACTTACTTATGATTAATAACGACCCGTTTCTTGGCGCTTTAAAACAGCTGGAAAAATTAAAAAATCTAGTCAATTTGGAAGATAATATTTACGAACAATTAAAATCTCCGCAGAAATTTTTGGAAGTGTCTATTCCGGTAAAAATGGATAATGGCAAAATTAAAGTTTTTAAAGGTTTTCGTTCCCAGTTTAATAACGCTCGCGGCCCATACAAAGGCGGTATTCGTTTCCACCCGCAAGTAAATGAATCAGAAGTAAAAGCTTTGAGTATGTGGATGGCACTCAAAACAGCTGTGGTTGGTATTCCGCTAGGGGGCGGCAAGGGCGGTGTAATAGTTAACCCAAAAGAATTATCTGCCGCAGAATTAGAAAAATTATCTCGCGGTTATATCGCGGCTATTTATAAATTAATCGGACCAACAGTAGATGTGCCAGCGCCGGATGTTTATACTGATCCAAAAATAATGGGCTGGATGCTTGATGAATATGAAAAATTAACTGGTGGCGGCAATCCGGGAGTTATCACCGGCAAACCGCTGAGCATCGGCGGTTCCAAAGCCCGCGGTTATTCTACTGCTCAAGGCGGTTTTTATGCTTTGCAAGAAGCGGTGAAAAAAATTAATTTGGCAAATTTACGAGTAGCCGTACAAGGTTTTGGCAATGCTGGTGCCACTATGGCCAAAATTGTTGCCGAAAATGGCTATAAAGTTGTAGCTGTTTCCGATTCCAAAGGTGGAATATATCAAGCCGATGGTTTAGAAATAGAAAAATTATTTGCTCATAAAGAAAGTTCAGGGTCAGTAGTGAATTTTGCTGGCTCAACAAATATTGGTGAAGATATTTTGTCTCAGGATGTTGATGTTTTGGTTTTGGCAGCTCTGGAAAATAGTATTACCGCAGATAATGCCAATAAAATAAAAGCTAAATTAATCATTGAGTTAGCTAATGGCCCTATAACTCAGGAAGGTGATGAGGTTTTAACTAAAGCCGGCGTGGTCGTGGTGCCAGATATTTTGGCCAATGCCGGAGGAGTGGCTGTTAGTTATTTTGAACAAGTGCAAAATGCGTATGGATATTATTGGGAAGAAGCAGATGTTTTGGAAAAATTAGAAAAAATAATGATTTCGTCTTTTGCCGAAGTCTGGAATAGAAAAGAAAAATATAATAGTGATATGCGTATGGGCGCATATGCTTTGGCCATAGAACGAATCGCTCAAGCAATTAAAGACAGAGGTAGTTTTTAGCTGCTACTTGTGGTATAATCTATCTCATATGCTAAGCTATATTTGGTCAAACTTTCTGTACCAGCCGTTATTTAACGCTCTCATTTGGATTTATCTTAATATTGCCGGCCGCAATCTGGGCTGGGCCGTAGTTTGGCTCACAATTTTATTGCGTATTTTTCTTTTGCCACTGACTATTATCTCCGAACATGACGCCATTAAACAAAAAAAAGTGGAAGAAGAAGCTCGTTTAGCAGCCAAGGCCTATAAAAATGATACAGTTGCTCAAAAAGAAGAGATCAGAAAAATAATGCGCAAAAACAGAGTCTCTCCGTGGGCCAAAGTAATGTCTCTCGGCCTGCAATTATTAGTTTTAATACTTCTTTATCAAGTTTTTATCCGAGGCATAACCGGCGAAAGAGTGGTAAAGATTCTCTATCCGTGGATAGATTTTCCGGGCAAAATCAATACCGATTTTTATGGATTTAATATCGGTAATAGGCATGAAATTATTTGGGCCGGAGCCGCTGCTTTATATCTGTTTGTTTCTATATTCTTAAAAGAAGGCGTAAGTCGAAAAAAAGACAGCTCAAAAAATACCTTTTTATTTTTATTTCCTTTAATTACTCTTGCTCTGTTATGGTATTTGCCAATGGTCAAATCACTTTTTATTTTGACAACAATGATATTTTCTGATATAATTTCTTTTATAAAAAATCTAATTTTTGCTGATAAAGATAAAGAGAAAGAAAAACAAATCGCTGAGGCAGTTCCTGCTAAAAAATAGGCTTCAAGCGCAGAGTTTAAATTAAATTTAACTTTTAAAGTATGTCGGACGATTCATTGGATAAGTTAATGTATTCCTTTGTAATGGATGACGTCTTAAAAGGGCTTTTCATTAGTGTTCCTCCGGGGTATGTGGCTTGCGTGTATGATCTGGGCAGAGGAGTGCTGAAAAAAGTTTTAACTCCCGGATTACATTTAAAAATTCCTTTTTGGCAAAAAGCCAAGTTGTTTAATACTCAAACCTTAGAATATAGCGTTTCCCGCCAGTTTAATCCGGAGCACGAAAAGGCTTTGGGTGATATACCGATTGCTGCCGGTACCAAAGATGGCCAGCGCGTGGGGGTAGAAGGCACAATTTTATTGCGTTTAGATGTTCATCAGGTGCCATCTATCTGGCAGACAGTCGGAGAAGACTTTGTAGCCAAAATTGTGCGTCCAACTATCCGGAGCCGGGTACGCATGGTATTTAGCAAATTTGATTACCAAGACATAGTTGGCGCCAAAAGAGATTCCGTAGAAATGGAGCTAAAAAACGAACTGGAAAGGATATTTTATGCTCGAGGAATCTATGTAGAAAATGTTCTACTTAGCGAAATAGCCAAGATTTAAGCCAAACTACTTAATAAACTAAAAAATCGACCCAAACCAGACAGGTAGGGTCGATTTTTGTTTTTAACCTTGCCTTGACAAATACCTCAAAACGTGGTAGTATGGCGACTTGAGGCCTAGGAGTTGTTCCAAGAGGCTTCATAACTTGTTTTCGGAGGTTTTCCAATGCAAAGTATCGCGATTCTTATCGCTCTCTGGCTCATCAGCTGTGTTGGCTGTGGCGCTGCTATTCAGACGCCAAAGGTCAAGAGGGATTTTATCGAGACACCCGGCGTGGTCGCTTTCGAGATCAAGCGTCCAAACGAGAGTGGTCAGCTCGTTCATCTGATCGGTCGTCGGTTCACTGATCCGGTGACTGTGGTCAGAGGCCCGTGCCATTTTGGCCCAGATTGTTTCACTTGGCCAGATCCACAGGAAGGAATGCAGACAGTCCAGGTTCTGGACCACTGGGAAGTCATTCTTACAGAAGAAACAACAGTTACAGTCGTCAACAACTGAAGCTTCGCCAATTCCAGACAAGGAGAGTTTCCAATGAAGTATTACATTATTGTTGCGATCGCTTTCATTGCCTTCGGCTGTGCTTCCACAGTACAGCAACCTGCGATGAAGAACAACACAGTTCCGATGGTCATGGGTGCGAATGCTCAGGTCGTTCAGCCAGTAACCGGAGCAGCTCCCAGGGCTGGCCAAGAGGTAATGGACATGGAGTTGGAGTTTCCAAAAACTCCCAAGAATTTGACGATCAAGGAAGTCCAGGCTGAACTCGGGTCATACACGGCGACGACCAATGGTTGCTATCTCAAGTATGTTCGCGATGTTCGTCGCGCCACATATATGGATCTGGCAATCGTGGTAGGTTGGAACGGTTATCCTGTTTCAATTAATGTAGTTGCTCCCGGGCTATCAGCTACAACCGAGAAGAAGATCGAGAGCTGTGTGCGGGATGAGATAGGTTCGTTGCTCCACTTTCCCGAGCGCCGTTTCGATACGACTGCGGTAATACGGTACGAATTCCAGCATACCTACACAGAAACGCCTGGCGGCGGCCCACAGCTGAGCTGCTACAACCCGAACGGCTGCCACTAGGCGGCCCAGCAAGATGTCGTGGCCGACAATCGTCGGCCCGCGGCTCGAAGAGAAGTCAAGGACTCCACCCGGGGTCCTGTTGTATTTTATAAGGTTCTTGACTTGGTTTTTAAGACATGATATATTATCACTCATAAGGTTTGAGTGATAATTGCTAAGGTCGAGTCAGATATATGCTTGCATATATCTGTGAGGCCTGACGCAATTACAAAGCTTTGCTTCTAACTTATATGAATATTCGCGGAGAAAAAATTTTAAATTTAGTTATTGAAAACTATATAGCCAATGCCGAACCGGTAGGCTCTAAATTTTTGGTTTCCGCAGCTGGTTTGGATCTTAGCGAAGCTACAGTCCGTAATGAACTGCGTGCTTTGGAAGAGGAAGGTTATCTTACTCATCCGCATACTTCGGCAGGACGAATTCCCACCGAAAAAGGTTATAAGCACTATATTAAAAATTTAAATTTAGCCAAGAGTAATATTTCCAAAAATGACAGCAAAGTCTTGGTGAATTCTTTGGATAAAACTAGTGACCATGACTTAGATATAAAAAGCTTAGCCAAAACAATGGTGGAACTATCTAATGAAACAGTAATTATTGCTTTTTCTCCAGAAAATATATATTATACCGGTCTGACCAATCTTTTTAATAAACCAGAGTTTGATGAGCGCAGTGTGGCGGCGGAAATTTTTGAAGTTTTTGATAATTGTGAAGACTCAATGGAAGATTTTTTTGCTAAAGTAGAAGATAATCCGAAATATTTTTTTGGCAATGAACATCCGTTTGGTGAAATGGTCAGTGTCCTATCCATGCGCTTTGGCAAAGAAGGTTTGGTGGCTATTTTGGGTCCGCAGCGAATGGATTATAAATACAATTTTGGTTTAATGAAAAAATTGTTAGAATTGATTTAGAATTATTAGTAAATATTATTATTTTTTTGCTGCAGGTGCGCACGCCCGCAAAGGCTGCAAGCACGCAAGCGGCTTCGCTGCAAAAATAATAATATTTACTTAAATTATTTATATGACAGATGAAGAAAAAAATAAAGAAGATTTGCCAAATGAAGCAGGTGGCATTCCAAGTGAATTAGATTTAGCTCAAGCGCAAGCTGAAGAATATAAAACTAATTGGCAGCGAGCTTTGGCTGATTATCGTAATTTGCAAAAAGAAACCGCTGCTATGCGTTCGCAATGGGCGCAGATGAGTGAAGAACAGATTTTGCAGAATTTTATTCCGGTTTACGAAAATTTTAAAAAAGCATTTAGCGCCAATTTGTCCGCAACCGGCGGTGATAGCGAAAAACAGTGGCAAAACTGGAAGCAGGGAATAGAATATATCATGAAGCAATTTGGCGATGTGTTGAAGTCTTATAATGTTCAAGAAATTAAAACTACTGACGAAAAGTTTGATCCGCGGATGCATGAAGCGATTAGCGAAGAACAGGTGGATGGTAAAGAAGCCGGAATTATTTTAAGAGAAGTTGAAGGTGGATATAAAATGGGTGATAAAATAATAAAACCAGCGCGAGTTATTATTAGTAAATAAGTTTATTTATGAGAAGAGGAGAAACAGGAGATTTTCCTAAACCTAATGAAAAAAAACTAGATCGTGCTGCCACGGACTCTTTGCTTGATGATCGGGCTAAAACTGAGGATCATTTTGCTAATGATGCTGTTGAGCCGCCTGTTATTCTTGCTACTCAACATAACGAGGATAGTAGTACGTTAGGTAGTGTAACAGAGGCTGCTGGCATTATTGAAGAAGCTGAAGAAGTTAATTTTCCAACTGGAAATGATACAGACGATGATCAGAATTTTAGAGACCCAGAGGATGATGTTGAGATAAACAAATTTGGCATGGAAAATTTAAGAAAGTTAAGAACAGTAGATGAGGGCGATAGTTTTGACATGGAAAAGTTTCTTAGAACAAGAGCTTTAAAAAATAAATTAGGTTTATCACTTCCTTTGTTTGAAGTAGATAATAGAAATCCAAAATATGAAAAGGTTTTGAGAGCTGCTGAGAAGATAGTGGCTAAAAGTGATTCGAGTAAAATGCTTGTTCATATCATGCAGCGTTTGGTAGTTCATCCTACAGTTTTACGTCGTTTATTAGAAAAATATATAATAGAAAAAAAGACCGCTGAAGATAATTATATAAAAGTAAGAGACGCTTTAGCTGAATTGGATGGAACCAAACAAGGTGAATAATTTTAAATATAAAATTTTAATTAAATAAATCATATGTCTAAAGTTCTTGGAATCGACTTAGGTACAACCAATTCCTGCATGGCCATCATTGAAGGCGGCCAGCCAAAAGTAATTGAAAACAAAGAAGGCGCCCGCACCACTCCTTCTATTGTGGCTGTTTCCAAAACCGGTGAACGTCTGGTCGGTCAATTAGCCAAGCGTCAATCAATCACTAATCCACAAAATACTTTATACTCGGTTAAGCGTTTAATTGGTCGCCGTTTTGAAGACGCCGAAGTTAAGCGTGATTTGTCTCTTTTACCATACAAAATAGTTAAGAGCGGTGATGCCGTAAAAATAGAGATGCAAGGCAAAGAATATACTCCGCAAGAAATTTCGGCCATGGTATTGCAGAAAATGAAAACCGACGCTGAAGAAAAATTAGGCGAAAAAATTACGGAAGCGGTCATTACCGTGCCGGCTTATTTTGATGACGCGCAGCGCCAAGCCACCAAAGATGCTGGAACAATTGCTGGTTTAAATGTTTTGCGTATTAT
Organism: Candidatus Udaeobacter sp.; assembly: GCA_035473115.1. Classification (GTDB taxonomy): domain Bacteria; phylum Patescibacteriota; class Patescibacteriia; order Magasanikbacterales; family GWA2-37-8; genus XYD2-FULL-39-9. The sequence continues at coordinate 22,899 of DATION010000002.1, forward strand.
TAACGAACCAACTGCCGCTGCTTTGGCCTATGGTTTTGATAAAAAGAAGGATCAAAAAATTGCAGTTTACGATTTGGGCGGCGGAACTTTTGATATCTCTATTTTGGAAGTCAGCGCCGATACTGTGCAAGTTTTATCCACCAACGGCGATACTCATCTTGGCGGTGATGATTTTGATCAGGTTATAATTTCTTGGATCTTAGAAGAGTTTAAACGCGACCAAGGTTTGGATTTGAGCAAAGATCCTTTGGCTCTGCAGCGCATAAAAGAAGCGGCAGAAAAAGCCAAAATAGAATTATCTACTGCTCAAGAAACCGAAATCAATCAGCCGTTTATTACTTCCGATTCTACCGGGCCAAAACATTTGGTAATGAAATTAACTAGAGCTAAATTGGAAGAATTAGTGGGCGATTTAGTTGATAAAAGTATGATTCCGGTACGCAAAGCCTTGGAAGACGCCAAGCTTTCGGCTAGTGACTTAAACGAAGTAGTAATGGTCGGCGGTATGACTCGTATGCCGCTGGTATTGCAGACTGTAGAAAAATTCTTTGGTAAAAAACCAAATATCAGTGTTAATCCGGATGAAGTTGTAGCTGTTGGCGCAGCCGTACAAGCTGGTGTCTTAAAAGGTGAAGTACATGATGTATTATTACTCGATGTTATCCCGCTATCTTTTGGTTTGGAAACTATGGGGGGTGTGATGACCAAACTGATTGAACGCAACACTACTATTCCAACTTCCAAGAGTCAAGTATTTTCTACTGCCGCTGACAATCAACCGGCTGTAGAAATTAATGTTTTGCAAGGTGAGCGTCCAATGGCTGCCGACAATAAAAATTTGGGCAGATTTATTTTGGATGGCATTCCGCCAGCTCCGCGCGGTGTGCCTCAAGTAGAAGTTACTTTTGATATTGATGCCAACGGTATTTTAAATGTTAAAGCCAAAGACAAGGCTACTAACAAAGAACAGTCGATTCGCATTGAAGCTTCAACCGGTTTATCCAAAGAAGAAGTGGAAAAAATGAAAAAAGACGCGGAGTCTCACGCTGAAGAAGATAAGAAAAAACAAGAACTGATTGAAACAAAAAATTTGGCTGATACCATGGTTTATACTACCGAAAAAATGATGAAAGAAGTTGAAGAAAAGAAAGTTGATGTTAGCGAAGATGAAAAAAATAAAGTAAATGAAGCTCTAAAAGTTTTGAAAGAAGTAAAAGATAAAGATGATGTTGAGGCGATTAAAAAAGCTTCGGAAGAATTATCTAAAGTCGCTCAAGTTGTCGGTACCAAGATGTATCAACAACAGCAGACAGCCGGTCAGCCAGGAGCAGAAAAAAAAGATGAAAAAGGAAACGAAGGTCCGATAGAGGGTGAAGTTGTTGATGAGCAAAATAAATAATTGTCCGGATTTATTTGGATGATGATTTTATTTAATAAAAATTTACTATGGAAAAATTTGCTATCGAAGCTGAAAAAATAGGCGAGTTAGAAAATTTTCGCCGAGAAATTAGGAAAATTAAAGCCAGATTGGTTGATGATAAAAGAAAAGCTGGAAATGACGAGTATGATGCTACTTTGGCTGAAGTTGACGTCGATAAGTTGGGAGAAACAGAAATGAAGATCTGGCAAGAGTATAAAGATGTTTTTGCCAAGGTGTATAGTAGTTTTGATGATACTAGTGATGCCTGGAAAAACGTGCAAGAGCAAAATGTTAATCCCTTAGTTAAAAATATTAAAAAATTCTAGATGGAGCAAATAATGGTACATTGAGCAATGAAATCGCCCAGTTTTACGGTTGGTTGAATAATCATATTATGCCTTTAATGTACCAGCTAAAGGGACTATTGGATAAAGAAAAAATTGATGTGTTTGGAGAAGCTAAAGGTTAATTTCATAAATTATAAAATGTCCAAAGACTATTATAAAATTCTTGGCGTAGATAAAAATGCTTCTGTCGATGATATTAAAAAGGCTTTTAAAAAAGCTGCTATGCAGCATCATCCGGATCGTCCGGGTGGAGATGAGGCTAAATTCAAAGAAGTAAATGAAGCTTACCAAGTTTTAAACGATAAAGAAAAGCGCCAACGCTATGACCAGTTTGGCTCTGATTTTGAACAGCAAGGCGGATTCAGCGGTGGAATGAATTGGGAAGATGTTATGCGTCAAGCCAGAGGCCAAGGTGGTCAGAGCCAAGGTTTTGGTTTTGATTTTGGCGATCTGGGAGATGTTTTTGGCGATATGTTCGGCGGTGGCCGGCAGAGTCGTGGTCCGGCCAGAGGCAGAGATATTCAGGTAGATGTGGAGATTGATTTTAAGGAAGCTGCATTTGGGGTAGAGCGTGATTTGTCACTGCGTAAACAAGATCAATGCGATGTTTGTCATGGCACTGGCGGTGAACCAGGCAGTAAAATGGAAAAATGTTCAACCTGTAAAGGGCAAGGGCAGATAGTCCAAACCCAGCGGACATTTTTGGGTAATATGCAATCAGTAACAACTTGCCCGGATTGTCATGGACGCAAAGAAAAACCGAGCAAGAAATGCAAGCATTGTGGTGGTGATGGTGTTTTATCCAAAACTTCCAATATAAAAGTAAAAATCCCAGCCGGTATAGACGACGGGCAATCAATTCGCTTAGAAGGCTATGGTGAAGCTGCTGCTCATGGCGGAGGCAAAGGAGATCTGTATGTGCGGGTTCGTGTTAAAACCTTAAAAGGTTTTGAGCGCGATGGTTTTGATGTTTACTCCGAAAAAGAGATTAGTTTCCCTCAGGCAGTTTTGGGTGATCATATTGATGTAGAAACTTTGGACGGAGCAGTTAAGATTTCTGTGCCGGAAGGTACGGAATCCGGCCAGTTGATCAGAATTAAAGGCAAAGGAATTCAACATCTGGGCAGAAGCAGCCGAGGTGATCATTATTTTAAGATAAGAATAAGAGTACCTAAAAAAATAAATAAAGAAACCAGGAAAAAATTAGAAGATTTAAAGAAAGATTTATAGTTTATAAAAAATAAATAACATAAATTTTTTACGCCCAAACTCTCCTTGCAGTCGGCCTCTGCGGAGGTGCGATGGTCGTAATAAATTTATGTTATTTATTTTAGCGTTTATCTTCTATTGTCAAGTATTTTATTTACCCAATGATCCGCTTCTTGATTTTTGGCGCGCAGCACATGGCGGAAAGAAACTTTTTTAAAAGCACTGGTTAAATTAAAAGCTTGGATGAAAAGTTTTTGCAGAGTTGGTTCTTTTACCTTGTACTGTCTGTTCATCTGTTTGGTTACCAGTTCGCTGTCTAAGATACATTCGACTTCGGTAGCTCCTAATTCTTTGGCTTTTTTTAACGCAGAAATCAAAGCTGAATATTCAGCATAATTATTAGTTTGTTCGCCAAGATATTCTCCGTAGCCGGCTATTGTTTTACCGGTTGCGTCTTTTATAATTATGCCCGCGGCCGCTGGGCCTGGGTTGCCGCGCGCGCCACCATCAGTATAAGTAGTGAGTTTCATGATAAATAATTAATAATTTAGCTTCCAGATCCCGTCTTTATTTTTATCAGTAAAGTATAGTATTTTATTTATCGTGTCAGCCGCCACATTAGTAATTTTTTCAGTCAGCAAATCATGCGTTACCAGATAATAAGGGAAAAGCACATTGGTTTTTTCCGCCCAAACTAAAGCCAGAGTGTTGTATTGGTCTAAAGGCAAAACTTCCTGTAAATGTTCACCGGAGCGATTGAGCAGGTTTGGTTCCGAGCCTTCACTGTAAGTCCATATTTCTAGGGGCGACCAAATTAGCCACCAGTTATTATAACGGGAAATCAAAAATTTATCAGCCGCTATTTTATATTTAGCAGAATTTGTCAGTAAAATTATTTGCGAATTTTTACTGTTTTGTAAAAGCAGAGTGTTTTGACGCGCCGCTACAATGCGCAGATTTTCTTTTTCGGTTTGGCCGGTTGCTAAGTTTATATCGGTGGAATCTAGCTGGTTAAATACCGAACTAAAACCAAGAGTATTTCTGATCACAGAATATTGTTTGGTAGAACTGTCCATCTGCATAGTCCATAGCTGTCCGTTTTCCATATACCAATCAAGGTAGGTATTTTTACTTACCGATGAGTCGTTATTAGTAATAGGGGAGTATAGGTTGATATTTTCTTTGTCGCTATAATACAGTTGCGGTTCGGTAGAATTTTCCCACTCAAATTTATTTATAAATGGATTATTTTTGGCAATGTTTATCTGTTCTGTACTAGCGGGGTTAATAATTATTAAGTTAGAGTATGGCGGGGTTAAATCAGAAACTATCGCGTAATCATTTTTTTCAGCCCAAAGTATTTTTACTGGTTCTGTTTTATTCAAGTTGTAAACCTTTTTAGTTTGTTGAGTAGTATTATCCCAAAGCCAGATTTCAGTGGATTGTCCTTTGTTTTGAACGCTATAAATTATAAAACGGCCGTCGTAAGATATAGCCAAGTTATCTATTTTTGCATTGATCAAATTTTCCGGTTTATTTTTTTGTATTAGACTGATTTCTTTTATGTAATTAGTCTGATTTTCTTTTACGTCAATCTCTTTTGACCAATCAAAATAATTTGGAGCGGTAATGCGTAAACTGTATTTGTTCTGTGCGATATTATTTAAACGGATAGGCATCTTGTCTTTTAGCTTTATGCCATTTAAAAAAACGGTAGCATTTTTTGGCTGGACATCAATACTGATAGCTCCGGTTTTTTTTAAAGGTCCGTTTTTTAAATTTTTCCAGTCCAAATGGTAGCCGGCAGTGTACATTATTACCAGCGGCGCAATTATAAAAAAAGCGACAATAAATGTAGTTAGTATTATCAGGCGAACTTTGTGAGTCAGCTTGGTGTTTGGGTATTCCATGTTAAGTTTACGAGGAATTAGAGCAAAGTACCGGCCTTTGACTTAGAGTTAATTTTGTAATATACTTATTGTAATTATATCCTAATATACTAGCTAAAAAATTGGCTTTAGTCAAAGCATGAAGACCGATTTATGTCATATCTAATAATCAATGGAGGCAAAAAATTACACGGCGAAATAACTAATCAGTCAGCCAAGAATTCGGCTGTCTCAATTTTGTGCGCTTCTTTGATGATCAAAGGCAAAACAATTTTATCCGATGTGCCGCAAATTGAAGAAGTGAGTCGTATTTTGGAGTTGCTAACGAGCTTGGGAGTAAAAATAGAAAAATTAGGTCCTGGAAAAATAAGCTTGGATAGTTCTGCTGGTTTAAAATTTGATAATATCGACAAACACGCTTCCGAAGTGACCAGATCATCTTTGCTTTTACTAGGAGCTCTGGCTTCTCACAAGACTACTTATAAACTTTATAAATCCGGCGGCTGCCGTTTGGGAGAAAGAACTGTCCGGCCTCATTTATACGCTTTGGAAAGTTTTGGTGTTAGCGTAGTTTCCAAACAGCATTTTTATGAAGTTAAAAATAGTCAGCTCCGTTCCTCAGAAATAGTAATGTATGAATCCGGAGATACTCCAACTGAAAATGCAATTATGGCGGCAGTACTTGCTCCGGGCAAAAGTATTATCAGAATGGCCTCGGCAAATTATATGGTGCAAGATCTATGTTATTTTTTATGCCAAGCTGGCGCTAAAATTGAAGGCATTGGCACCACTACACTTGTTATAGAAGGAGTAAAAGAGTTGAAGCCAGTAAAAAATTATTCCATAATGCCAGACCCAATCGCCGCCATGACTTTTGTATCAGCCGCTATAGTTACCGGTTCTCACTTAACTGTTAAAAATTGTCCATTGGATTTTTTGGATTTGGAATTGTGCAAGCTAGAAAAAATGGGGCAAAAATTACAGGTAAAAAACAAACATTTGCGCGGTAATTTTCGCATGGCTGATATAGAAATCTGGCCGTCTGCTTTAAAAGCTTTGCCTGATAAAATTTACGGACGGCCTTTCCCCGGTTTAAATATAGACAATCTGCCATTGTTTGTCCCTATTTTGGCCAAAGCCAAAGGCAGAACTTTGGTCCATGACTGGGCTTATGAAAACAGAGCGGTATATAATTTGGAATTACAAAAATTGGGAGCAAATATTACTTTAGTTGATTTGCATAGAACTTGGGTAGAAGGCCCGACTAAATTTAAAGCCAATGAAGTAGTCGCGCCGCCAGCTTTGCGTCCGGCCGTAAATATTTTGCTGGTAATGCTGGCTGCCAAAGGCAAATCAATTTTACGTAATACTTATGTAATTGATCGCGGCTACGAAAAATTGTATGATATATTTAATAAAGCCGGTGCGGATATTAAAATAATTAGCGAATAAATTTTATGTCAGACATATCGCCTGTAAAAATTAGAGCCAAAAAATATGCCGGAGTTTATTTGGCAATAATCTTATTTATCATATCTTTTGGCGGCGGTGTTATCGTTGGCAAAACCTGGTATGTAAAAAAACAGATTACCGATGAGAACGGTAATGTGCAGATAGAAAAAGTTTTAAATTTAAATCGTTCTATTAATCATTCCAATTTGGACTTTAGCCAGTTTTGGGATGTTTGGGATAAGATACAGGCTAAATATGTAAAAAAGCCATCCAAAGATACAGACATGTTTTATGGAGCGATCCAGGGTTTGGTCGCATCTTTGGGAGATCCATATTCTTTGTATTTCCCTCCTAAAGCCGCTGAAGAATTTGCCAAAGATCTGTCCGGAGAATTAGAAGGTATTGGCGCGGAAATCGGTGTTAAAAATAATCAATTGGTAGTGGTATCACCATTGCCGGATTCTCCGGCCGAAAAAGTTGGCTTAAAACCTGGAGATAAAATTTTAGAAATAGATAAAGAAAGCACTTTTGGCATGGATGTAAATACCGCTGTGACCAAAATTCGCGGTAAAGCAAGCACAAAAGTAGTTTTAACCATTACCAGAGACGGTCTGACTAAATCCTCCGAAGTTACTATTGTACGATCAAAGATAAATGTGCCATCTGTGTTATTTTCCGTTAAACCGGGCAATATCGCTTATCTGAGAATAATGCAATTTAGTGGCGATACGACGAATCAGCTTAATAAGTATATAAAGCAGATAAAAGCCAAAGGTAATAAAGCGATAATTCTTGATCTGCGCAACAACCCCGGCGGTTATTTAGATGCGGCCATTGAAATGGCTAGTGATTGGGTGACTAGCGGCGTGGTTGTAAGTGAAAAAGGCAGAGATGGTCAGAGCAATGAACATGAAACCCAAGGTTCTCATCCTTTATCAGGAATTAAAACTATAGTTTTAGTCAATAAAGGTTCGGCTTCCGCCTCCGAAATTGTGGCCGGAGCTTTACAAGATACTAAAAATGCAATTTTGATAGGTGAGCAGACTTTTGGCAAAGGTTCGGTGCAGGACTTTGAAACTTTCCCAGATGGCTCGGCGCTTAAATTAACTGTGGCCGAATGGTTTACTCCAAATGGCAAAAATATTAATAAAGAGGGGATTAAGCCAGATATAGAAGTAAAAGAAGATTGGGATAAAGAAAAAATTGGCGAAGATGTAGTTTTGAGTAAAGCCTTGGAATTAATTGCTTCCTCGACTGTAAAATAAATTATTTATAAATCTTTTTCGTCGGCTATAAAATACCTGCTAAATTAGCAGGTATTTTATTTATCCACTTGTGCATAAATTGGTAGTATGATAATATTTAAGTAATCACTTAAATATATTTTTATGAAAATTAAAAATAGTACTAAAAAATTTAGACCATTTAAAAATGAAAAAATAAAAGGCATTTTTGATTCATATCCAGAAAATATCCGTACAAAACTCATGCAGTTACGAGAATTAGTTTTTGATGTTGCTTCAAAGACTAAAGTAGTAGGTAAAATTAAAGAAACTCTAAAATGGGGTCAGCCCAGTTATATTACCGCGCAATCTAAAAGCGGAACAACTATTAGGTTGGATCGAGTAAAATCTGAGCGTGGAGTATATGCTTTGTATGTGCATTGCCAGACACCGCTGATAGCTAAACTTAGAAGTATGTATGGCAGCGCTTTTACTTATGAAAAGAATCGAGCGATTCATTTTAACTATTATGAAGATGTTCCTTTGGTAAAATTACGTAATTTTATTGCAATGGCTTTAACTTACCATCTTAATGCAAGAAACAAATATTATGGGAAGAAGCAATAAAAAAGATATCAAAGAAATTTTACATAATTCTTGCATGCTTTTTTGGAATAAAGGTTATGCTCAAACTTCAATTAAAGATATAGAAAAAGCAACCGGACTTAATCCAGGCAGTCTTTATTATTATTTTAAAAATAAGGAAGTTATATTTGAAAAAGTTCTTGAACACTATGTATCAACGGTTGTTGAACCTCGCTTAAAAGAGTTTTTATTCACTACTAAAGGGAATGGTTTAAATAATATACAAAGAGTGTTTGATTCTGTAGTTGAGATACCAAGTGAGTATCGATGGATAGGTTGTTTAATGACTAATACGTCAGTTGAAGTACAAGAAATACCAAAGATAAAGAAAAAGATTCAAACGATTTTTGATTTATTTGAAAGTGGTTTTTTAAAGCAGATAAATCGTGTCTCGGTTTTAAAAACCAAAACTTTGTTAGAACGCAGGAAGCTAGCGGGGTATTTATTAGTAGCCATGGAAGGATTTTTTGTTTTGGTGCGATTGCAAAATGATACTGCCCAATTAAAAAAATATGTTAGTAACGCCTTATACCCATTAAAAAGTGCATTAAAATAGTTTATTTATTTTTTTAATAATGTATTTATGGAAAAATACCAAAATAATTGGCAGCAGTATATGCAAGTATGGTCAGAAACTAGTAATGAAAAAAGACTAATGATACTCAAAAAAGTTTTAAGTGAAAAAGCGACTTACATTGATCCGGTGACAGAAGAAACCCTGATTGGATATGATGCAATTAACAGCTACATAGAACAAACACAGAAAATTGTGCCAGGTGTTAGTCTTAATCTTGTTGCCTATCAAGAGCATCATAGTATCAGTTTAGCACAGTGGAATATGTGTGTTGGCGAGATGGTTATTGCGCCAGGTCATAGTTTTGCTAGGTATGGCAATAACGGAGAAATAATCGAAACAATTGCTTTTTTCTCTTTGCCTAAAAAATAAAATATAAGACTAAAAAACACCGATTGCGGTGTTTTTTTAGTTTTGTGTAAAAATTTTAAATTAAATCCGTTCTTCCCAGCGCCGATCAGTCTCAACTTCCAGTTGCAAAAATATTTTTTTATTTAAAGCTGCTTCTAATTCTTTGCGGGCGGCAATGCCGATTTCTTTTATGGATCGGCCATTTTTGCCGATAATCATTTTTTTGTAGCGGCTATCGTAGGTATAAACAGTAGCATCAATTACAAAGACATCTGGTTTTTCTTCGATACCGGTTACCTCTACATGAGTGGTATAAGGGACTTCTTGTCTGAGGGCTTTAAAAATTTTTTCTCTGATCAGTTCCGCTATCCAAAACTTCTCATCCATGTTCGTTAGCTGGGTTGGCGGGTACGTTGGCTCGCCGACCGGCAATAGTTCAAAAACTTTATCGCGCAGCGGTTGGACATCTCTATTTTCTTGAGCGGATAATTCAAACACTTGGGTAAACTGATCAGCCAAGGCTTTGTAGTCATCCAAAAAAACTTTTTCTTTAGTCGGCAAATCAGATTTATTTATAACTAGCAATTTTGGTGTTTCTAAGTTTCGGATCATCGCCAGAGTGGCTCGTTCTTCTACCCCCAAAGATTTGCTTGGATCAACCACGTATAAAATTATATCAATGCCTTGCAGAGCTTCTTGGGCACGCTGAGTCAGTTTGCCGGATAGTGGATTGCCTTTGTCTTTAAAAATTCCCGGAGTATCAATAAAAACAGCCTGCCCTTGCGTGGTGTTTAGCACTCCGTGTATAATGTTCCTGGTGGTTTGCGGTTTATCGGTGACAGCGGCAATTTTAGTGCCAATGAGTGTGTTTAACAAAGCAGACTTGCCGGCGTTAGAGCGTCCGATCAAAGTCACAAAACCGGCTTTAAATTGTTCTGCGGCTGGCTGTTTGGCCTTAGGCATATTTTATTTGCATTTAGCGGTTAAACGATAGTATAATATATCAAAATACAAACTAAAGCAAGATGCGGGTATGCAAGTTGTTTTTATACAAAATGTGGCCGGAATCGGCAGAATAGATGATGTAAAAGAAGTTAGTGAAGGCTATGCGCGTAATTTTTTGTTTGCCAAAAATTTGGCTGTGCCGGCTACCACAAAAGTTTTGTCCGATCTAAAATCACGTAAAAATAAAAAAACCAAAGACCATGAAATGGAGCTGCGAGAACAGCAAAGCTTGGCCGACAAATTGGAAGGCTATGAGCTGTCTTTAAAAGAAAGAGCTGGTACGGCTGGAAATTTATATGCTGCTGTTGGGCAGCAAAAAGTTGCCGAAGCCTTGGTAAAATCCGGGTTTAAAATAAGCAAAGATCAAATTTTATTAAAACCGATCAAAGAAATCGGTCAGTTTTCGGCAAAAATCAAGTTTTCCCATGGACTAGAATCCGCAATATCAATAATCGTTTCTAAAATTTAAATAAGCTAGCATGAAAAAAACCAAATATATTTTCGTAATCGGCGGCGTACTTAGCGGGGTAGGAAAGGGAGTAACCACGGCATCCATTGGCCGTATTTTTAAAAATAGAGGTTTTAAAGTTTCAGCCATCAAAATTGATCCATATATAAATGTGGATGCTGGCACAATGAATCCGATTGAACACGGCGAAGTGTTTGTAACCGAAGATGGAGATGAAACTGATCAGGATCTGGGTAATTATGAAAGATTTTTGGAAACAGATATATTTTCTTTTAATTACATGACCACTGGCCGGGTTTATCTGAGTGTGATTGAAAAAGAACGCAGTATGTATTACAAAGGAAAATGTGTTGAAGTGGTGCCCCATATCCCAATGGAAATTATTGGCCGAATAAAAAATGCCGCCGCTAAAACTCAAGCCGAAGTGATGGTGGTAGAAATTGGCGGCACAGCCGGAGAGTATCAAAATATTCTGTTTTTGGAAGCTGCGCGCATGATGAAGTTAGAAACTCCGGAAGACGTCGCTTTTATTTTGGTAAGTTATTTGCCGGTACCGGGCCATTTGGGAGAAATGAAAACCAAACCGACTCAGTACGCTTCGCGCACCTTAAATGCTAGCGGCATTCAGGCAGACTTTATTGTGGCGCGCGGACCGGACGAACTAGATAAACCAAGACGAGAAAAATTGGCGCTTTTGTGCGGTTTGCGCAACGAAGAAGATGTGATTGCGGCTCCGGATGTAAATAGTATCTACGAAATTCCTTTGATTTTGGAAAGACAAAAATTTGCCGAATTATTAATGAAAAGGTTAAAAATTAAATCCAGAAAACCGGCTGATAAAGAATGGGATAATTTTGTCGATAAAATAAATAAAATTAATAAAGTATTAAAGATCGCGGTGGTTGGAAAATATTTCTCCACCGGTGATTATACTCTGGCTGATTCATACATTTCTGTGATTAATGCGGTCAAGCATGCAGCTTGGCATAGCGGGGTTAATGCCGAAATGACTTGGATCGATGCTGAGGACTATGAAAAAAATCCGGAAAAAGTAAAAGAACTCGGCAATTACAACGCTTTGATTGTTCCGGGCGGATTTGGCACCAGAGGTATCGAAGGTATTTTAAAAACTATTAAATACGCCAGAGAAAATAATTTGCCATATTTTGGTTTGTGTTATGGCATGCAACTTGCAACGATAGAATTTGCACGCAATGTTTTGGGATATAAAGATGCGCATACGGTAGAATGCGACGCAAAAAGCAAGAATTTAATAATAAATATCAACACCACTCAAGCCGAGAATATTAAAAAAGAACGTTATGGCGGCACAATGCGTTTGGGGGCATATGATTGTGTTTTAACTGCTGGCAGTTTGGCTCGTAAATGCTATGGCGCTGATAAAATTAGTGAACGCCACCGGCATCGCTATGAATTTGCTAATAAATATAGAGAAGAGATAGAAAAGCATGGTATGCTGGTAACGGGAGTAAATCCGCAATCGGATTTGGTAGAAATTATTGAATTAAAAAATCATCCATTTTTTGTCGGTGTCCAATTTCATCCGGAATTTAAATCCAGGTTTTTGCAGCCGCACCCATTGTTTGTGGGGCTGATAAAAGCGGCGCTTGGAAAAACTAAATAAGTTTGACTATTTTTTCTGATAGTATAAGATACACTCTAAGGAGGACTCTTAAGTATGATTGCCGATAATGATTCCGACGATGCTTCCAATGCTACAGGTCAAGTGCCGGAAAACACTTTGGCGGGTACGGGGTTTGTCGGAGGTCATGGTTTCCCAGCGCAAGATGCTGAAAAGCCAAGAGGTTGTCCAATATGCCGGACTCCTGTTTGTCAGCTTCCGCCAGATGGAACAGGTAAACCAAGAAGTCATGTTGTAGTAGTCTAGAGGTTCAAGCTCGGTAGAGCTGTGTTATTGTATTGGAGGAGTAGGGACAGGTAAGGAGTACGGATTTTATTCGTTTCCTTACCTGTAAAAGTTAAATTTTTATCTTCCAGCCAATCGCAAAATGGTATTGATGGTCCGCAGTATTATCGAAATATCCAAAGTTAAACCCCGGTTTTTTATATAATATAAATCATATTCCAGTTTCTGCAGATTTTCTTCTATGGTGCCGTAATAAGCTTTATTAATTTGCGCCCAACCGGTTAATCCTGGTTTGATTAAATGACGCAGAGAATAGTAAGGCATTTTTTCCGTTAGTTGCTGTACAAATTCCGGACGTTCGGGGCGCGGACCAATAACTGACATTTCGCCTTTTAAAATATTTATAAACTGTGGCACTTCGTCCAGACGGGTTAATCGTAAAATTTTTCCCACGGAAGTAATACGGCTATCTTGAGTAGCGGCAAACTGCGGACCGCTAGTTTCGGCGCTGCCGTCAGCTGCCAGTGATTGCATGGTACGGTATTTATAAACTTTAAAAATTTGGCCTTGTCTGCCAACTCGGTTTTGAGTAAAAAATATTTTGCCTTTGGAGTTTATTTTAATGGCTAAAGCTAAGAACGGAAAAGTAATTCCAAAAAATAGGCCGATTAAAACTGCTAAAACATAATCCGTTAAGATGCGAAAGCGGTCATAAATTTTTTTCTGCTGTTCATGCAGATTGGCGATAAACCAGCCTTCCGAAAAGGTAAACGGGGGAATGCGGCGCATGACTGATTCATAAAAATCAGCTAGGTTAATAATGCTTACTTGTTGAAACAAGCTAAGATAAAGCTCTTTGAGCAAGGTTTTTTCAGCTGTCATCTGCGGTGAGAGTACGATGATAGTGGCCGGATTTTTATTTTTATTGTTTATTTCAGTAATAGTTTTGCCAAAAACTATATTAGCAAACTGATTTTCTAAATTTTTATTTTCCTCAATTATGCCACTAATAAAATAGCCTAGACGAGGCTCTTTTTGAATATTAATTATCAGTTCTTTAACCTCGTCGGTTATTCCGGCAAAAATCACGTTATATTTTAAAGTAGTAGAGATAAATTTATTATAAAAAAAACGCCATAAAGAGATTAATCCAAAACCGATCAGGGCGGTAAGCAGCAGAATCGTTTTAGGGGTAATGGCCGTTTTGGGGTTGATATAAAAATAAATGATGCCGAAAACCGTCCAGGTTAGAGTGCTGATGATAATTTTTTGGTAAAAAGACCAGGAGTTTTTGGTTTTACTGACATCATAAAGACCGGCGATAAAAAGAACGATTATTGCCAAGAAAAATAGTTGAGTCATCGGAGAAAGCAGATCTTGCCAATTTTGCGCGGGAATTTTTAAATATCTAAAATAAAGGGCAAAATATAAGCCCAAATATAGCATAATCAGGTCGCCAAGAAGCAAGGTAAGCTGTTTTAAACGCAGCATAAGTCGGTATATAACTTATTATGGTATAATATTACAATGTTTCGATTATATCTCAAATTTAAGCGAAAAGCAAGCTTAATCATCCTTTTTTTAGCAGGAGTAATTTTGTTTTTGGCAAACATTCCTGCCTGGTCCAAAGAGCCAAATGATCCGGAATACAATCTGCAACAAACTTTTTATAATCAAATTAGCGCTCCAACTGCCTGGGATTTCACTAATGGCACAAGCAGCGCGGTGGTAGCAATAATTGATGTGGGTGTAGATATTTCTAATGAAGATTTAAAAGCCAATATTTGGCAAAATCAAAAAGAATTGCCAGGCAATGGTATTGACGATGACAAAAATGGCTATATAGATGATATTCATGGTTGGAATTTTGTGGAAAAAAATAATGATATAACTGTTTCTAATCTGAATAATAACTTAGATGATCGCGGAGCTGTCAGTCATGGAACTATTTTAGCCGGACTTATCGGAGCGGTAGGGGATAATAATTTTTTAGGAGCCGGATTAAATTGGCATATAAAAATTATGCCGCTGCGCGCTGTGCGCAACGATGGCAATGGCTCTTTGGAAGACGTGGCTAAAGCTGTAAATTATGCCGTAAATAATGGAGCTGATATTATCAGTCTAAGCTTTGTGGGTGGAGCTACTAATTTTAGTTTAGAAGGAAGTTTGTTTAATGCCAGAAAGCACGGGGTGCTAGTGGTAGCAGCAGCCGGTAATAACAGAAATGACGGCATTGGCGATGAGGATTCGGCAAAAGTAAAACAGTACCCAATTTGTGTAGATTTTGAAAATTCAGAAAATTGGATTTTGGGCGTAACTTCGGTTGATAAAAATAATAAGTTAAGCGAGTTCGCCAATTATGGCGCTTGTGTGGATATTACGGCTCCGGGCGAATACATTTACAGCACTCAAAAATATTCTCCGCAGTACGGGTATGATAAAAATTTTGCTGGCCCTTGGTTTGGGTCTTCTTTTTCTGTTCCTTTAGTTACCGGCGCTGCTGCTTTGGTAAAATCAGTCCGCCCAGACTGGGGAGCAAAAGAAATAGTGTCTGATCTGCTGGCTACTACCGATGATATCGATAGTTTAAATCCGGGTTATGCAGGACAAATTGGCTATGGCCGTTTGAATG
Organism: Candidatus Udaeobacter sp.; assembly: GCA_035473115.1. GTDB lineage: Bacteria > Patescibacteriota > Patescibacteriia > Magasanikbacterales > GWA2-37-8 > XYD2-FULL-39-9. The sequence goes on from DATION010000002.1 coordinate 38,003, forward strand.
TCGGTCGAGCTGTGGCTAGAGCCGTGGAATCAAAATCAAAAATTATTCCTACATTTATTTTTGATGCAAAATTAATTAAAAAACAGAAAAAATATTTTGTCCGCATTATTTCTGATGAAAAGATTTTGCATGAATTGTCTTTGCCGGGTTATACAGAAAAATCTAGTAAATGGGCCGTAACTGAGAATTTATTGGTATCTGTCAATCTGAGCCGGAAAAAAATAACTGTAAATGCTTGGGATTGGGAAGGTAAGCAAAAATTAACAAATTTTGTTTTGGGCGGAGTAGATAGCTTATCTGATTTAAAGATTGATAAAGTGTGGGGTGATAATCCTAATCCAATTTTATTTATTAAACGTACTGGAGAAAACCAGAAAGTTATTATCGATTTACCAAGTCAGAGCTGGAAGATTGAGCAATTGTAAATTAGCATGGCAAGTGGTATAATTTAAGCATAATTTAGGACTTAAAAAGACCTATGGATACGCCTATTTTTGAGAAAAAAAACGTCTTGGTTACAGGTGGAGCCGGTTTTATCGGTTCCCATCTCTGTGAGCGTTTATTAAAAGAAGCCAAGGTAATCTGTTTGGATGATTTTTCCAATTCTTCTCCGGCTAATATAAAACATTTATTGCAATATCCGGATTTTGAATTTATAAAATACGACGTCAATCAGCCAATTGATCTGGATAAATTTGAAGAGTTAGACAAATTTAGAATAAAATTTCAAGGTATCCAAGAAATTTACCACCTGGCTTGCCCGACCAGCCCGCATGATTTTGAGAAGTTAAAAATGAAATCTTTGTGGGCTAATTCTTCATCAATGATTAACACATTAGATTTAGCAGTAAAATACAAAGCTAAATATGTTTTTACTTCCAGTTCAGTTGTCTATGGAAATGCTACTGAAGAAAAATCTATTTTTAAAGAAACCGATCAAGGTGCGGTAGATCATCTGTCTCCGCGCGCTTGCTACGACGAAGGCAAGCGTTTTGCCGAAACTTGCGTGGCCACTTATCGCCAAGTTTATGGTATTGATGCTAAAATTGCCCGAATATTCACCACTTACGGCCCAAACATGAAATTATTTGAAGGTCAAATGATACCGGATTTTATAATTAACGCTTTGGAAGGAAAAAATTTAACTATCAATGGTGATGAATCTTTTTCTACTTCACTTTGTTATGTTACTGATCTGGTTGACGGCTTAACACGCCTAATGGCCAGCGCCCCGGAAGTAGAAATTGTTAATTTTGGTGATGATAAAATTGTAAAAATGTCTGATGTTGCCGAAACGATAATTAAATTGACAAATTCTTCATCAAAAATTGTTTTTGAAAAACCGCTGTTGTTTTTAACCCGCAAAGGAGCGCCAGATTTGGCTTATGTAAAAGAAGCTTTGGGTTGGCTGCCGCTGGTAAGATTACAAGACGGCTTAGAAAAAACTATAGACTACACTATTGCTAACAAAGAAGCTTTGCTGTTTGATCATGGGTATTAAGATAGAGTATATGCTGTTTGTGATTGTTCCCGCTTATAATGAATCAAAAAATATCGGTCGCGTTATTAGCGGCCTTTTTAGTCAGGGGTTTAAAAATATTGTGGTGATTGACGACGCTTCAGCTGATAATACATACGAAGAGGCAAAAAAAGCTGGCGCAGCTGTTTTAAAGCACGAAGTAAATAGAGGCCAAGGTGCCGCTCTGCAAACAGGCAATGAGTATGCTATGGCCAGCGGAGCTAGTTTTGTAGTTCATTTTGACGCCGATGGCCAATTTAACCCGGCTGACATAAACAAGGCTTTAGCTGTGATGCAAGAAAAAAATATAGACGTACTGCTCGGGTCACGTTTTTTAGATAATCGTTCGCAAATTCCTTGGACAAAAAAACATCTGGTGTTGCCGATGGCTAGGCTAATCAATAATTTTTTGACAGGGATAGAATTAACAGATGTTCATAACGGCTTTAGAATTTTATCGCGCCGAGCGCTCGAAAATATAAATATATCTCAAGACAGAATGGCTCATAACTCTGAAATTGTTAGGCAGATAAAGCAAAAAAACCTTTCCTATCTTGAATATCCGGTTGAGGTTACTTATAATGAATATGGCCAGGGAGTAGGCGGGGGGCTAAAGATAATTTGGGAGATTTTACATGGACGTTTAACTAGATAGTTTATATGATTGTAACTCAAATTTTACTAGTAGTTTTTTTCTTGTTTGCACTGATAAAAGTCATCAGCCGCTTTCGAGACGGTGATTTAAGTAAGCTCGGTTTAATTTTGTGGTCATTATTTTGGCTGGCAGCTGCTGGAGTAGTTTTATTGCCAAATTCTACTGCTTATCTGGCAAAGCTGGCTGGTATTGGTCGCGGCGCGGATCTGGTGGTATATGTATCTTTGGCTGCGATATTCTTTATTATATTTCGTTTGCTGATAAAAATTGAATTATTAAATAAAGATATCACTAAGCTTACCAGAAAAATTGCTTTGCAGGATAAAAATAAAAATTTAGATAAGTAAATTATATGCGGGTAGCCCATGTTGTTTCTACTTTTTATCCTCATGTGGGCGGAATGGGTTCGGTTTGCTACAACGAAGCTAAAAGTTTGGCAGAGAGCGGACATGATGTAACAGTTTTTACTTTAAAATACCCAAACGAAGTTTATAATGATGTTAAATTTCCTTTTAAAATTGTTCGTTTAAAACCGATAATTAAATTGGGAGATGCCGGGCTGGTGCCGCAAATATTAAATCAGCTCAAAGGCTTTGATCTAGTTCATCTGCACTATCCTTTTTATGGTGGAGCCGAATGGTTAAGTTTTTTTAATATTCCACTAGTAATTACTTACCACATGGATGCTCAATCGGGTGGGTTAAAAGAAATTATCGCCAAAGCATATGATCTATTTTGGTCTAAAATTTTATTCTCTAAAGCTAAAAAAATAATTACAGTTGATACAAATCATTTTCAAAATACAAAATTCGGTCAGTATTTTATTAATAAAACAGTTGAAATTCAAAATGGAGTTGATACAGAAATTTTTCGGCCACATTCTGTTAGTTTAGAGAGTGTTGGTTTATCTCATTTAAAAGATAAAAAAATTATTCTTTTTGTCGGCAACCCGATGCCAGTAAAGCGATTGGATATTCTTTTAAATTCATTAAAGTTATTAAATGACAATAGTTTGGCTTTAATGGTCATTGGCGGAGGTTATCAACTAGAAAAATATAAACAGATGGCCAAAGATTTACATATTGAGAAAAACGTATCTTTTGTTGGGCAATGCGATGATCGACAAAAGTTATCTGATTATTACAATATGGCTAGTTGCGTGGTTGTGCCGTCAGATTATGAATCTTTCTCTTTGGTAACAATTGAAGCTATGGCTTGTGGGATCCCGGTAATTGCCAGTAATATTGCCGGATTAGCAAGTAGAGTTAAACCTGGAGAAAACGGGTTTTTATTTGCAAAAGGTTCAGTAGAAAGTTTGGTAAAAGAGCTTAAAAAAGTTTTGGCAATGAGTAAAGAAGAAAAACAGATCATGGGCGAAAAAGAAGTGTCGGAAATAAAAAACAATTATTCTTGGAAAAATCATATGGAAAAGTTGTTGAACTTATATAATAATATTTTGTCTTAATATGAATTTGATTTCTAACTTTGACTATATCCCAGATATAAACTCAACCGCTCGGAAACCTTCTGACAAGTCAGAGGTTTCGCTCGCTAGTTTCGATTATGAAAAATCTATTTGGGGGTATGGTAATGCCAGTTTGAGTTTGAAATCGCCAACGAGCTTTCGTTTGCGCCAAAGTTTAAAGTCAATTGCCGAATTAAAAAGTGGAGCAAAGGTTTTGGAATTAGGCTGCGGAGCTGGCCAGTTTATTCGTGAAATCAAGAAAATCAGACCGGATCTGGATTGTTATGGCTGTGATATTAGTCAACATGCAATTGCTTTGGCCAAACAAGCTGATGATGGTGTTAGTTATGATTTAAGTACAGAAAACAACTCTACCTATGCCGATAATTTTTTTGATGCGGTTCTGATTTTTGATGTTTTAGAGCATGTGGAAAATCCAAGCTTAATTTTATCTGAAGTAAATCGAGTATTAAAAAGCGGGGGAGTATTTTATTCTTTTGTGCCCTGCGAAGCTGACTCGCTATCTTTTTGGAATTTATTGTACAAACTTGGTTTAAAAAAAGAACTTACTAGAATGTATGCCGGTCACATAAATAAATTTTCTCGCAAGAGTTTGGTAGATATAGTTCAATCTCATGGTTTCGCTGTAAAATCAGTTAGATATAGCGAGCAGATCCTAGGGCAGTTATTGGGGCTATTTGCATTTTTTTCTATGGATCATTTTGCAAAGAAAAATCATTTAAGCCAAGTTAATAATGAGCAGTATTTTTATGGCTTAGATCAAAAAGGCGGAGGAGTTTTAAAAGTAATAAAAAATATTGTAAATAGTTTGGTTGCCTTGGAGTCAATTATTTTTTCTAAAGTTCCATCTCCGAATGTGCATTTAACAGTGGTTAAAAAATAATAAAATAACCTCAGTTATAATAATTTTTGCAACGACCATCGCACCCCCAGGTGGGAGACCGTAGGGAATTTGGGCGTAAAAAAATTATTATAACTGAGGTTTAGACTTATGCGCGTCATCCATGTAATTCCATCCGCTTTTGAATATTTTGACGATATTAGATCGCAAGCTTTTAAGTTACTAGAAGAATTAAATAAGTTAGGAGTAGAAACTGAAGCTTTTACTCTGCAGTACGGGTCGCCAAATAGAGAGGAAAAAGCAAGTATTAAAGAAGCTGCACCATCGGTTCATAGTCACATAGGGGATTTTAATGCTAAGAACGTTATCGAAAGTTTTTCTGATTTTGATATAGTGCATCTGCATTGTCCATTTTTTGGCGCAGCTGGCAAAATTTTGCGCTGGAAAAAACTTAATCCAAACTCTCCATTAGTTATTACTTATTACCGCGAAATAAAATTAGAAGATACTTTCAGTCTTATTATCAGGCTCTATAACGCTTATTTTTTACCAAAGATCTTTAACTTAGCAGACGCCTCCTATCGTTTTAATAGAGAACAATCAACAGAGTCTATTGCGGCGGAAACATTATCAGTGTATAATAGCTTTTATACAGCTAACTAGCTAATTTAATACTATAAGCAAAGCTTGTCATTTTCGTCAGGCTTCACCCCGCTAAGCGGGGATTTATTTATTTGAATTTAGAAAATATGGGAATGTTTAAAAAAGGACTTTTTTTAGGAGGATTGTTAGGGGCTGCGGCAATGTGGTTAAATACCACTCCTAAAGGCAAGGAGATGCGAGCCAAGCTAATGGGCCAAGCCAATGACCTGTATGGCCAGCTTAAAGAAAGCATGAAGCAGTTAGAAGGCCCAACCAAAGAAATGTATGATGCCTTGGTAGAAAGAGCGGTAGAAGAATATGCCGCCAGAGTAGAAATGGCTATGGAAATGAAGAACCAATTAATCAAAGAATTAAAAAAGAGATGGAAAGATTTGGAAGAAGAGATCAAAAATAAATAAAAATCATCATTGTTAAAAAGCAGTTTTTTCAGGGCTGCTTTTTATTTTATTTTTTTGATATCATCAATTGTCAGTTGTAATTCTCGATTACCGTTCCATTCGTTTACGCTGAGAGAAAAAACTATATCTATCTTGTCTCCTGGTTTAAGATTTTCTTTCCAGTTTTCAGTGCAACGGTTCACATCGCCCAAGCCAAAGCCGATGGTTTTTTTAATTACCTGAGATTTATGTTTGACCATTAAGCGTAAATGTTTGCCATCTTGACCGACCGGTTCGATGGCTGTAACTGTCAGATCTCGGGAAACGTATTTTGGTTCTTCGTTGGCTTGGCCAAAAGGTTCAAACTTTTCCAACAAATCATAAAGCTTCCAGTTAACTTGGTCCAACTCAACTTCGGCATCAATAGTGATTTGCGGCGTTAAATCCACGGCCGCAGTTTGCAAAGCGGTTTTTTCGATAAGTGTTCTTTTGAATTCTTCCAATTTATCTTTTTCTTTTAAAGTAAAACCGCAAGCTTGAGGATGTCCGCCAAATTTAAGAAACATTTCCGGCATGCTTTGGAGAGCGGCGATTAAATTAAATTCTTTTATACTTCTGCCCGAGCCGTTTATTTCTGTCTCAGTTTCTCCCATTACGATCGCCGGCTTGTAATGATCATCTTTTATTTTTCCGGAAATTAAACCTAAAATTCCGGTCGGCCAACTTTTTCCTAAGACAAATAAAATCGGGTTATCTTGCTGCTTAGTTTCTTTTATCTGTTTGCGGGCTTCACTGACGTATTGTTCGGTAAGTTTTTGGCGGTCAATATTATTTTTATTCAACTGCAAAGCCAAACTTTCCGCTTCTTTCTCATCTTGCGCCATAAGTAGTGCAAAGGCAGTATTGGCATGATCCATACGTCCGGCAGCGTTAAGTCTGGGCACAACTTGAAAACTCATCGTGTAGGAATCATAAGTACCGCGTTTGGATTGGCCATTTTCATCAGCCATGCCCGCTACTATAAAAAGTTTTTTTAAACCAATATTTCTGGTTTTATTAATCACAGTTAGTCCATATTTGGTTATCGTTCTCGATTCGCCCAAGAGCGGCACCATATCGCCAATAGAAGCAATCGCTGCCAAATCTAAGAGCCACTTTTCAAACCCTTCAAACGTTTGTCCGTCCGGTAAAACGGTATGTGACTGAGAATATTTTTTTAATAATCCCTGAACCAATTTAAAAGCTACGCCGCCGCCGCAAAGGCCTTTGTCCGGGTATGGTTCGCCAGCTACTAGCGGGTGAATGATAGCATCAGCCTTAGGAAGTTTGGGCGGCACAGTGTGATGATCGGTAACAATTACTTTTATTTTATATTTTTTTGCCAGATCAATTTCAGCCACATTGCTGACGCCGCAATCGCAAGTAATTATTAAATCTGTTTTTTGACTGTGTAAAAGTTCAATCGTACGCAAATTAATCCCATAGCCATCAGTTTCCCGGTGAGGGATAAATACATTTACATTTTTTGCGCCTAATTTTCGTAGTCCAGTAATAATAATGGCCGAAGAGCAGACACCGTCGGCGTCATAATCTCCGTGGACAACGATGTTTTCCTGTTTGGCTATGGCTTTAAAAATAATATCAGTGGCTTTTTCCATGTCTTGAAAAAGAAACGGATCATGGATATCTTGAGAATAATCAGGGTTCAAAAATTCATCAATTTGAGTTTGGGTGCGCAGATTTCTGTTCCAAAGCAATTGAGCCACGGCAGTTGGTAATTCCGGGTGAGAATTGATAAATTCTATTGGCGGCGCTGGCAGAACATTCCATTTTTTCATACTTAGTAAGATGAGTGAGATCCCGCTAAGCGGGACGAGTGAATGAGTATATATGGATTTTTTAATCCATATATATTTCTTTTTTATCTCTAAAACTAGTGATAGTAATTTTTTTGAAATCCCAATATGAATCGGCCAAGAGCAGGGTAAAAACAATGAACATTATTTTAATTGTTAAATACTGGTTTAAAGAAATAGGGGAGTTAAATCTATTAAATAGAATTATGCCCAGAGCAATCCAGTAGATTAAAGTTTTGCTGGTCAGCCTTCTTCTTTCGGAGATATTTATTTTGCTTCGTATATTCCAAAGATAGGCAAAATACAAAAGTATTAAAGGGGCCGCTGTATACCATTCAAAATCATGCGGATCTTTGCCAAAATGAGATAACGTATAAAAAATTAAAGCCAGTATCAGGATCAAAGCAAAGAAAAGAAAAATAATATCCAGTTGGTATTTGCGTAAGACAAGCATAATTTACGCTAATAATTTATTGCAAAGCCGGCAAAAAAGTAAACGCCAGCATGGCAATAATGCCAATAAAAGAAATTACTATCCAAAGTTTTTTTATGGTCTTCTGTTTCACAGAATTTATTAATTATTATCGCTTTAATACTGCCAAATAAGTTTCCGAAGGAATATCTATTTTTCCGTGTGATAACATGCGTTTCTTACCTTTTTTCTGCTTTTCCAGTAGTTTTCGTTTACGAGTATAGTCACCGCCGCTCATAGTTTCAATGACGTCTTTGCGTAGAGCAGACAACCTGTCTGAAGCAATTATTTTTCCGCCTACGGCCGCTTGAATCTTTAAGACAAATTGCTGTCTGGGCAAGGATTCTTTTAATGATTCAACTATTTTTTTGCCGGTTTTGTAAGCATGATCTTCCCAAACTAGAGTTGATAAAGCCTCCACTTTTTCTTCGGCCACTATAATATCCAAACGCACAACTTGGGTTGGCTGGTAGTCCATAAATTCATAGTTCATGGATGCGTAGCCGGAAGTAACGGTTTTTAGTTTATCATAGAAATCGGTAACAAGCGAGGCAAGCGGAATTTCGTAGTGCAGCATGGCTCTCTGGTCTGTATCAGTGCTTAAATATTCAGTATTTATATATTTTCCTTTGCGTTCGGAAACGAGTCCCATCACATTGCCGACAAAACTTTTGGGAGCAATGACGTCCATTTTCATCCATGGCTCAAGAATCTGTTCCAAATGATTTGGATCAGGCATTTCTTGCGGGCTATGAATGGTTTTTTCTTGATGAGCGGTGTTTATAACTCTATAGGCCACGCTTGGTACGGTAATAATAATTTCCAGATTATATTCTCGCTGTAATCTTTCTTGAAAAATATCCAGATGCAATAATCCCAAAAATCCGCAGCGAAAACCAAAACCAAGAGCCAAAGAATGTTCTGGCTCATAAAACAGAGAAGCATCATTTAGTTTTAGTTTATCAATAGCGTCACGCAGAACTTGATAATCGTCGCCTTCTTTAGGGAATATGCCGGCATAAACCATTGGTTTTACTTCTTTATAACCAGGCAGGGGAAGAGTGTGAATATCTTTTTCTTCCTCATCTTTGGTAAAAGTAGTAATAGTATCACCAACTCGACAATCCTTAAGATCTTTTAAACCGGTAATACAGTAACCAATCTCGCCATTATACAATTTTTCGGTTGGTTGAAATTTTGGTTTGTAGTAACCAACTTCCAGAATTTCGGCCGGGGTTCTTGTTCCCAAAAGAAATATTTTATCGCCTTTTTTTAGTTCGCCATCCACAACTCTTACCGAAGCAATTACGCCTTTGTAGTCATTATAAACAGAATCAAAAATCAGGGCGCGAGTCGGTTGGTTAGTGGTATCTGGCGGAGGAGACAGGCGTTCAATTAGAGCTTTGACAATTTCTTCCACGCCCTGGCCAGTTTTGCCGGAAGCCAGAATTATTTCTTCCGGTTTGCAGCCGAGCAGATGCAAGATTTCTGCCTTTGTTTTTTCCACATTGGCATTTGGCATGTCTATTTTGTTTATAACCGGAATAATCGTTAGGTTTTGTTCAATGGCTAAATATAAATTGCCAATAGTTTGCGCTTGTACGCCTTGGCTGGCATCTACCAGCAAAATGGCGCCTTCGACAGCTGCCAAAGAGCGGGAAACTTCATAATTAAAATCTACATGACCGGGAGTATCAATTAAATTCAAAATATATTCTTTATAATTCATGCGTACCGGCGTCAGCTTGATGGTAATACCTCGCTCCCGTTCCAAATCCATAGAATCCAAAAGCTGGGCTTTCATATCTCGGCGAGCCACTGTGCCCGTAAATTCTAAAAGACGATCGGCCATGGTTGATTTACCATGGTCGATATGAGCGATAATACAGAAATTACGGATGTTTTTATTCATTGTTACTAATAGATTCAATAGTTGGCAGGTTTTTGGTTTTTAGCCAGCGCCGAGCCAAGCTGTCTTTTAACTGCATCATTTCCGGCACCCTCAAAAAGTAACATATTAGCAGATAAATTACCAGACCAGCCATACCGGCTACCAACCCTTGTCCAAAAATGCCGGCATAATGAGTTTGGTCAAATATTTTAGCCAAAGGATATTTGAAAAATTGGATAACTAAAGCCATCGGTATAGCTGCGGCAATAATGCGAAAAAAAGACGAAAGTATTTTTTGGCCATCGATTTTTTTAAGAGTCTGTCTAAGCACTACAGACAAAATTATAAAATTTAAAATAGATCCAACTGAAAAGGCTAGTGCTAATCCGGCTACACCCAACGGCTTCATTAAAAATAAAGCGGCAATAATGCTGCCAACCTCAGAAATAACGCCGATAATAAATGGAGTTTTGGTATCTGCTAAAGCATAAAAAGCGCGGGCAATTACCGGAATTAAAGCTTGGGCAAATAGGCTTAAAGCAAATAGAGCTAAAGCATCAGCGGTATTTATTGTTGCTGTCCAAGTGAATTCTCCTCGACCTAATATTACGCGTACAATTTGCGCCCGCAGCAGCATTAAAATTGCCGATAGAGGAATAATTAAAAATAAAATTTGTCTGATAGTTGAAGATAAATTTTTTATAAATTCTTCGGTATCATTTTTGGCTGCAGCCATAGATAGTATTGGAAAAACTGCTAGCGCAAAGGGGATGCCGATTATACCAACCGGTACGGCCTGTAAGTTATTAGCAAAATTTAAAACAGCTACGCTGCCAACAGGCAATAACGAAGCAAAAATTGTGAAAATTATTAAATTTAATTGGCTGATAGCTAAACCAAGAGTCCGTGGAATCATTAGTTTGCCAATCAATCTGGTTTCTTTGTCTTTAAAGTTTAACTGCCAGCGCCAGCGGTAGCCATTGGCATAAGCGCTGTATGTTTGCAAGCTAAAATGCAAAAATGCTCCCAGAACTACACCCCAAGCCAAGCCGTTTACGCCCCAAAGCGGAACTAAGACAACGGCTCCGATAATAATCCCAACATTATAAAATATTGGCGCCAGGGAATAGAGAAAAAAAGCGCGCAAAGATTGCAATATGCCGCCAATTACCATTGATATACCCAGTAAAATAGTTGAACCAAACATTATTCTAGTAAAATTAATTACCATCTGTTTAGAAGCTAGGCTAAATCCGGGGGCGATAATCGGAGCCAGAACTGGAGTAAAAATTATTCCTAAAACACTTAAAAAAGCTAACAAAATAGCAATTATATTTAAAACATTATTGGCTAGTTTCCAGGCAGGGGATTTGTCTTCGCCGGAGTTGAATAATTTTGTAAAAGTTGGAATAAAGGCTGTGCTTAGAGCGCCGACAATGAGCAAGTTATAAATCAAGTCAGGAATTTTAAAGGCGGCGTAATAGGCATCGGTAATTGGACCGGCGCCAAAGTAGTTGGCAAAAATCTGATCGCGTAGTAATCCGACTAAACGGCTAACTAATGTGGCTGCCGAAATTATAATGGCAGCTCCGGTTATGGATTTAGATTGGCCGTTAAGAATTTTTAACATAGTTACTCGGTTGTTGAAGTTGCGTTTAAATTTATCGTTAAAACCAAATAGTCTGTTCCGGATTTTACTTCTTCATTGCCTTCGGCATAAATAGAACCGGTCATTGAATCTTGGCTGAAAGAAAATTGTTTGACTCCATTGCCTTCGCTTTCCACATCAATTTTGTAATTATTTTTGCTTAATTCAGTTTTGTAATAATTTATTATAAATGACGGCGAGGCGCTGAGATTTTTCCATTCTATCTGCACAGTATCTCGGTGGTCGCTGACTGGTTCACTGATTATTTTCCATAGATTTTTTACGGAAGTAAGCCGGTCGGTATCATTGGCGCTTTGCGCGTTTTTATTCATGGTCAGAAGAAGAGGCGAGAGGATTATTTTTGGAAAAAAAGCGGCGATTTCTATGCCTCGGTTTTTGTATTTTCCGGATACAAAAGTTATTTTATCAATATTGTCATTATCGTATATAGGGATTGCGGACGGAAAATTATCAGGCAGCTGTTTTAATGTTTGCGGACCATTGCCTAAGGCTACTCGCAAGAAAATTATTATGCCAATTATAACTACGATTAAACAGCCGCACCCAGCAAAACAGGTGCGTTTAATATTGGAAAAAGTGGAATATTTTCGGGTCATTTCACCCAGTGGCGGCTCAACTATCTCAACATCATTTATATTGCGTCGCATAGTGGGATTATTGTATCAGGAAAAGTTAAATTTGGGTAGGGATAAGTCGTTGACCTTTTTGAAAAATTATAGTATAGATATAGTTATCTTATTGCCTAGCCATGACGGTTGGGAATAACGATAAAATGGAGGAATACAAAATGGGAAACGAGCAGATCAGTTCTAATTTTGCAGTAAAGGCTAGGCCTGCAGTGGAGCAAAGGATAGATCAAAAGAAATACACAAAAACTGAAGGCGGGTTAGCCAGGGCTGGCCATATATTAGTTTTTTTAGGCGTTCTTGCCCTAGTGGGTGGTTTCCTCTATGGAAGCTTTATCTTTGATCCGTTTGTTTCTCGATTTTCCCGAGAAAAACTTGAATGGATAGGTCACGTAGTTATACCTGCCATTACAATTGGTCTAATATGTGTAGGTGGAGTGCTGATATGGCTAGCTGGCTGTAAGCGCAATAGGCGTCTTAATAGCCTATGATGGCTAGTTTGTTTATTAGATTTTTCAATCTGTTGCGTATACTGGTAGCTAAACGCAACAGCCAAACCAACAGGCAGCTACCTGTTATAAAGCAGCTTTTTCCAAAGGCTGTTTTATTTTTCTATAATTATTGTTATACTTATTTGCAAGTAGAATGAGAGAAAAGGACGTTTTTATGTTCTTTTTCGAGCGAGCGAAGCAAATATACAACAAAGCCTATATTCAATATTAAACCGGTGTTAAAAATTTTATGCAGATTATTTTTTATGGAGCAGCGGGAGAGGTGACTGGTTCATGCAATATGTTTATTACCGGCGGTAAGAAATTTTTGGTTGACTGCGGTATGTTTCAAGGCAATCAGTTTAATGAAGATAAAAACCGAGATCCATTGCTTTTTAACCCGGCCGAACTTTCCGGAGTAATTGTTACTCATGCTCATTTAGACCACATTGGTCGGTTGCCATTACTGGTAAAAAACGGTTATGAAGGGCATTTTTATGCTACGCCGCCTACGGTAGAACTGGCTGAATTAATTTTGGACGATGCTTTGCATATCATGCTTTATAATCAGCGTCATTTTGGCCGCGAACCTTTATATGATAGTACAGATATCGCCAAAGTGATGGAGCGGTTTAAGCCGGTAGATTATTACGAAAAATTTAAGCTGTCTTCGGACGTTAATTTTACTTTCCACGATGCTGGCCATATTTTTGGTTCAGCTTTTGTGGAAGTACAAGCCGAAGGAAAGAAAGTAGTTTTTTCCGGAGATATTGGAAATATAAATGTACCAATTCTGCGCGATACGGATACTTTGCCCGGCGAAGTAGATCTTTTGGTATGTGAATCAACTTATGGCGATCGTTTGCATGAAACAACTTTTCGCCGGCAGGAAATTTTGGAAAATTTAATTGCCAGTGCCATTAGTCGTGGCGGTACTTTAATGATCCCATCCTTTTCTTTAGAGAGAACACAGGAATTAATTTACGATTTAAACGATTTGGTGGATCGCAAACATTTGTTGCCGCGCGTGCCAATTTTTTTAGACAGTCCTTTGGCCATCAGAGCCATAAGAGTTTATTTAAAATATCCTCAGTATTACGATAATGAAGCCGAGCGTTTATTTAAAAGCGGTGATAAATTATTTGATTTTCCCGGATTAGTTTTGACCGAAACAAAAGAAGAATCAAAAAGAATAAATCAGATACCAACAGCCAAAATAATTATTGCCGGCGCCGGCATGATGAATGGCGGACGCATTATCCATCATGCTTTGCGTTATTTATCAGATGAAAGAAATACTTTATTGATAGTCGGTTATCAAGCCGAAAATACTTTGGGCAGAAAAATTTTAAACGGCCAGTCACCGGTTGAAATAATGGGAGAAAAAATTCCCGTGCGCTGTCATGTCAAAGCCATTGGTGCGCTTTCGGCTCATGGTGATCAAAATAAATTATTAGATTGGGTTGGCGGTGGAACTTCTATTCCTAAAAAAGTTTTATTAACTCATGGTGAATTACCGGCTGCCGAAGCTTTGGCCAAAAGATTGGCAGGGGATTTGGGGGTAGAAGCATTACCAACTAGTTTTGGAATGAAAGTTGAAATATAAATTAAAAAAACAACAGACCTCCTTTGGGGGAGGCCATACTTCTTCCGAGCTTTCTAGATTAAAGGCACACATGGTGCACAGTGCAGAAAGCTTTGATATCGGGCGGACCGATGTATAATCCGTTTTCGTCCGTGGTGTACCACATCTTTTTGTCGTTCATGATACTCATTCCGTCTTCATATATATGAGGTAGTCCTGTGACGTGTCCCATCTCATGAATTACGGTTTGTAGCAGGAGGTGATACATCTTGTTCTGAGCATCATCTGGCATCATCTTTACCGGATGATTTTTGATATAAGATGGAAATATGTCAACATGCATTAGCACGTCCCCACCCGGTATGGCGAATCCTGTATTGTTACCATCTCCGGTACTATTGTCTCTTTCGAATTCTATCATCTCACGAGTTGTTTGCGGTATCTTGTAGACTACCACTCGTCCGTCAGTGAAGGAATTAGTTTTGGACGGGTCAAAGTCTTCGATGTTGATGAAGCCTTCGAAGATAAATACTTTCTTCCCGTTCCTAATATACGGAGCCATAGCAGTGTTCCACTGCTCGACAGCTCTCTGAATAAGCTCACGAGGGTTTTCTACCCGCATACCGTTGCTATCGTAAGCTGGATCTCCATTCCAGCTATCCTGAGCATACACATGGATCGGTAAAGATGGTGGCGGGTCTGCTGCGTCAAACATCTCTGTGAGACATCCAGTGGTGCCAGTAATAGCACCAAAGAATATCACCAGACGAATTACCAACGTCGACATAGCCCTAGCCATAGCTGACCTTGTTTTTCTGCTCCCTCAATAAGGGGGCGGTAAAGGTATCCGAGTTGTTTGATCATTTCTGGGTTAGGAAGGAAAACCTTCCAGCTCGCCATCCCAGTCCATTTGCCAACTGCGACTTCTGCCCCTATTCCCAGAGCAAGATCCCAGGAACGAGGCGTGTCTTGGTTGCTCAGATACTTAGAACCGAAATATCTGAAGTACCCGAGACTAACTGGCACTCGCCACCGTGCACCATGAGCAATGTCAATTGTTAGCTCTCCCAGCCAGCCGTGGTGGTTTAGAGAGGTACTCAATCCGAAGGGCGTATGTTCATTGCGGATCTTAGCAACCAGATTCGTGGTTATTGTACGCCACTCTGGCTGTAGGATTGATGTGCCAACACTTGCACCAGCCTGAATCTCAAACCTTCCGGGAAGGTTGAAATCGAACCCATCAGCCTTTGCGGTTTGGTTGAAGGTTGAGAGGCCAAGAAATAGCACCCCGACCACTAGAGTAAGTAGTACTTTCATCTGAGCCTCCTATAACCGTGATTGGTGATAATTTACTTATACCACAAAATAAGCAAAATGTCAATCGTATTAAATACAGATTAGATAGATTATTTTTTACCTTTTATTTTTACAATTTTTATCCACACCCTCCGCTTGTAAGCGGTTTTTTATTTTATATTAGCCAAAAAAATTAGTATAAAAAATGGATGAAAATGTTGACTTATGTTTTAAAGTGGTATAAAATGGATTGTAGTGGAATTAAGTGGGGAATATGCTTGTCTCTCTAACTTAAATAAATTTTCCCATTTTATTATGTTCATTGGTGAATACAGCCACAGCATAGATGAAAAAGGCAGAATGGCTATACCGGCCAAATTTCGTCAGGAATTAAATAAAGGTGCGGTGGTAACCAGAGGTTTAGATAACTGTCTTTTTATTTACACCAAAAGCGAATGGGCAAAGGTGGCAGAAAAATATGCTAATTTGCCAATTGCTCAAGCCAATAGCCGAGCTTTTTCCCGTTTAATGCTGGCTGGCGCTATGGATGTTGAGCTTGATAAGCAAGGCAGAATTATTTTGCCGGAGTATTTGCGCCAATTTGCCAATGTGAAAAAAAATGTAGTTATCGCTGGTCTATATAGCCGGTTAGAAATTTGGGATGAAGAAGTTTGGAATAAATATAAAGGCCAAACTGAAGCCGAGAGCGGCGCGATTGCCGAAAAAATGTCAGAATTAGGAGTTTAATAAAATTATATCTGCGGATATAAACTCATTCGCTCAGAAATAAATTAAAAATATTAATTTATTTCTTTCACTCATTTCGATTATGAAACATATACCTGTTTTACTTTCCGAAGCGATAGATTCTTTACAACTTAAGCCAAATCAAAATGTCGTTGATTGCACTTTGGGCGATGCCGGGCATAGTGAAATTATTTTGCAAAAAATCGCGCCCAAAGGAAAATTGTTAGGCATAGATCTGGATGCGGAAGCAGTTTTGCGTTCAAAAAGATTTTTATATAATTTTGAATCCAGAACTGTAATCGCACGAGATAATTTTGCCAATTTAAAAGCGATTGCTGAGAAAAATAATTTTAAACCGGTTAACGCCATTTTAATGGATTTGGGCTGGTCCACGCCGCAATTTGAAGAACGAGGCAGGGGATTCAGTTTTTTAAAAGATGAACCCCTAGACATGCGTTATTCAACCATCGAACTACAAACCGCCGCAGACATTATAAATAGTTATAGCGAAAGCGAGTTGGCAGGTATATTCAAAAATTTTGGTGAAGAAAGTTTAAGCAAAGAAATAGCCAAAGCCGTTGCAAGTTATAGGAAGAACAAAAAAATAGCCAAAACAGGAGAGTTAGCAGAAATAATTTTGCAAGTGTATAGAGAAAAACTGCGTACAAATAAAGAAATTCCCTGGATCGGCGGTTTACATCCGGCCACAAAAGTTTTTCAAGCACTGCGCATGGAAGTAAATCATGAGTTGGATAATTTAAAAAAAGTTTTGCCGCAAGCCGTAGAAATTTTGGCCGGCGGCGGCAGATTGGCGGTAATCTCGTTTCATTCTTTGGAAGATAGAATCGTAAAACAATATTTTAAATCAATTGCGGGTAAAACAATAAAATTAATTAATAAAAAACCGTTAATAGCTAGTGAGGAAGAAATAAAAAATAACCCCCGCGCTCGGAGCGCTAAGCTGAGGGTAATAGAAAAAATTTAATCGTATGTCAATCAAACGTCAAATTAAATTCAAATATTTAGGACTGATCGATTCTTTACAAACACTCAGTTTGCCTCGCTGGTTAAATTCCGGCACTACCAGATTTGGCCTGTTGGTAATTATCTTTTTCTTCGGCATTGCCTATGTTGTCAAAACAACCGCTTCCGCTACCAGCGGCTATCAGGTGCATGAATTAGAAAAACAGACTGCGTCACTGGAAACCGAAGTGCAAAAAATACAAGTAGAGATTGCCGACAATAGTTCAATAAATAATATTTCTTCTCGAGTGGCAAAATTAAATATGGTTGAGGTAAGCGGTGTGAAGTATTTAGCGATTAAAAATATGGCAGTGGCCAAAAATTAAGGCTGATTCGGGAAAGTCCCCTCAAAGGGGATTTTTTGTGCTATAATTAATATATGAATATTTTAGTTTTACAACGTTTGCTAATAGAGACCGTCTTAGATGTTATCTACTTTCCGATTTGGTGGTACACCAAAGGCGCGGCGCATGCCCTGCGCTGGTGTTTTAATTTATTAAAAACCGGCAATGAAAATTTGGCGCCCGGTCTCTGGTTAGCCAATCTGTTTGTGCCGATGTTTGGGCAATTTGATATCCAAGGCCGAATCGTTAGTTTTTTTATGCGTCTGGTACAAATTTTGGCGCGCACTGTGGCTTTAGCTGTCTGGCTTACTTTATGCCTGGTTTTATTTTTGGTTTGGTTGGCATTGCCGGTTTTAGTAGCTAAATCTATTATCTAAGTTTGTTCACATGGAATTTGAAAAAAACACGCCTTTAAACATCCTTTCTTGCGACCGTTGTCAAGCAACCGGTTTTATTGGCTTTAGAAAATGCCCGCAATGCAAAGGTATGGCTATGGGAACGATGCAGCGAGACAGGTGGATGTATTGGGATTATCCGCTGACTCGTTACCATTTAAACTTGCAGTCCGGTCGTCGTATTTTAAACCGTATTCGTTTAATCACAGCGCTAGTTTTTTGGCTCAATTGTTGGATCTGGGTTGGATTTCTGGTTTATAAACAAGGAGTTTATAAAATTTTAATAGATCCAAAACATTGGCAAACATTTTTGACTGCTCTCAATCATAGAACTTTAGTTTTATTTTGGCTGGGCGCGATCGGTTTTTTGTATTTGTGGTATAGAATTATTAAACAAAAAGAATTAGTTGGCGCTGTGGAATCATTTAACTATCAAGAAGTTGCAGCAAAGAAAAATAATAATGCGGTGGTTGACTCTTGGATAGCCGTGAAAAAAATATCTAGAAGAAAAAAACATAATATTGCTCATGCTTTTGTAGAGGAAGCTTTGTCCGCACTTGCTAAAACTTATCATTTTGCCGACAAAAATAAATCCAAAGAAGTCCGGCCAGAGCATCTGTTTTATACCTTGCTATCATTTAACAGAATCGGCAATATTTTTATCAGACTTGGTATCCCAGCTACTGCTTTGCAAAAAGAATTATTGCCAATGTTTACTAGCGGTATTAAAGAAAATAAAAATTTACCGCCACTAATAGCAAAAGATCTGCAGCAGATAATCTTTCAAGCTTATGAAGAAGCCTATAAAGCTCACCAAGATTATGTCAGCGTTACCGATTTGTTAGTAGCTACTCTGCGGGAAACGCCGGCTATTGCCGAAGTTTTATTTAATTTTAATGTTAGCCAGCGCCAGTTGGAAAATGTGGTTGAGTGGGCCAGGATGCGTGAGAAATTGCATCGCCAGTATGTTAAATTCAGACGCGCAGCCAGTCACCATTCCAAATATGGTATGGATAAAGCCATGACAGCGCTAGCCACTCCTTATTTAAACAGCTTTAGTTCTGACCTAACTATGTTGGCGCATTATGGCCAGTTAACGCAGTGCGTAGCTAGAAATCAAGAACTAGAAGAAATTTACCAAATAATTAATGGTGGTGAACATAATGTGTTGCTGGTCGGAGAGCCTGGAGTAGGCAAGCGAACTATTGTTGAAGGCATTGCCCAGAGTATGGTTGAAGATGATGTGCCGGAAAGATTAAAAGATAAGCGTTTGGTGCGGTTAAGTGTATCAGCGCTACTGGCTGGCACCAGTCCAACCGGAGCGGTAGAAAGATTGCGCGGCATAATGCAAGAAATGTCCCGAGCGCGTAATGTTATTTTATTTATTAATAATCTGCATGAACTGGTCGGTGTTTCGGCCGGAGAAAATGGTAGTCTAGATATAGCCGGTACTTTGGCGGAGTTTCTTAGTAGTGATCGGTTTTTAACCATTGCCACCACTACCCCCGAAGATTATTCTCAGCATATATTAAATTCTTCTGTTAAAGATGTATTTACCAAAGTAGCTATCGCGGAGATGAATGAAGACCAGGCCATTCAAGTTTTGGAATCTAAAGTGGGTATGTTGGAGTACAAGCAAAAAATATTTTTTTCTTATGATGCTTTAGAAAAATCTGTTGAGTTCGCGCAAAAGTTTATCCACGAATCATATCTGCCGGTAAATGCTATAGAAATAATGACTGAAGCGGCCGCGTTTACCCGTAATAAAAAAGGAATCAATTCTATCGTAAGCAAAGAAGAAGTGGCGGCAGTGGTGACCGAAAAAACTAAAATTCCTTTAGCCACAATTTCTAGCGATGAATCAAGTAAGCTATTGCTCCTAGAAGAAGAGATGCATAAGCGCGTTGTTGGCCAAGATGAAGCCGTAACTGCCGTGGCTAATGCTTTGCGCCGGGCTCGCGCGCAAATGCGTTCCGCCAAACGGCCGATTGCCAATTTTTTATTTCTTGGGCCTACCGGTGTTGGTAAAACCGAACTAACTAAAACAATCGCCGAAGTTTATTTTGGCGGTGAAAATAGGATGATTCGATTGGATATGAGTGAATATCAAGATAAAAATAGTATTTATCGCTTGATCGGTATGCCCGGAGAAAAAGGTACTGGTATCTTAACCGAAGCAGTGCGGCAAAATCCGTTTTCATTGGTACTTTTGGATGAAATCGAAAAAGCTGATCAAGATATTCTTAATTTATTCTTACAAGTTATGGATGACGGCCGTTTAACGGATTCTTCTGGCCGGGTATATGACTTTACTAATGTTATTTTGATAGCTACTTCCAATGCTGGCACGGCTTATGTACAGGAACAAAACAAAAATGGCATTTCTCACGAAGCTTTGCTAAATCAGCTTTTGCATGGCGAACTTAAACAGTATTTCCATCCGGAATTTTTAAATCGTTTTGATGGCGTTATTTTGTTTAATCCTTTAACCCATGCCGATATCAAAAAAATTGCTGGTATTATGTGTCAGCAAATTGTTAAAGACATTGAACAAAAAGGGGTAGAATTGCAAGTAACTGATGAAGCTTTGGAATTTTTGGCTGATGTTGGTTTTGATCCGGAGTTCGGAGCGCGGCCAATGCGCCGGGTTTTACAGGACAAAGTAGAAAACAAATTAGCCGAATTATTCTTGCAGGGCAAATTAAAGAGAGGTAGTGTTATTACTATCGGAGCCGGTGGAGAGATAAGCGTGGAGTAATTATGCCGATTATTTTTTTAAAAATATTCATTATAACTTTGGCTCTGGCTGTAGTTTTTACTTTGATTATCAAAAGTATAGCCATATATTTTCAGGTTTTTGATTTCCCGGATGGAAACAGAAAAACTCATTCCAGACCAATGCCTCTTTTGGGAGGAGTAGCAATTTTTGTTACCTTTTGGTTGGTAGCTGGGTATCTTTTATTTTCTTACCAAATATATGGCTTGGAATTATTAGCCAAAAAAATGATCGGCGTTTTTCTGGCCAGTTTAATTTTGGTGGTAATGGGAGTGATTGACGATAAAAAACAGTTATCTCCAAAATTACGCTTGGTGGTTACTATTTTGGCAGCTTTAGTGGCTATGGGCTGGGGGTTAGGTTTAGAAAAAATTACCAATCCTTTGGGTGGAATTTTAAATTTAAGTTTTTGGCCGATAAAAGTCGGTGGCGGAACCTTTTATTTACTGGCGGAAATTTTGGTTTTTATTTGGCTAATGGGCATGATGTATACCACCAAAGTTTTAGATGGGTTAGACGGATTATCTGTTGGCACTGCTTTTATCGGCGGAGTTATAATATTTTTTTTATCTACTTCCGCCAAATATTTCCAGCCTAACGTAGCTATTTTAGCGCTTATTTTCGCCGCCAGCTGTTTGGGTTTTCTGTTATTTAATTTTTATCCTGCCAAAATTTTTTTGGGCGAAGGTGGCAGCCTGTTTATTGGTTTGATATTAGGGGTTTTGGCTATAATTTCTGGTGGGAAAGTGGCCACAGCTCTACTGGTCATGGCCATTCCGATTTTGGACTTAGCACGAGTGGTCTATATTAGAATCAAAAATAATCAGTCCGTGTTTAAAGGTGATAGAGAACATCTTCATTTTCGTTTGCTAGATTCAGGGTTAAGCCATAGGCGCACAGTTTTATTTCTATATTTTTTGGCTTTTTTATTTGGTATTACCACTTTATTTTTACAAAGCACGCAAAAATTATATGCGCTTTTAGTCTTGGTAATTTTGTTAGCTTTTATTAATTATCGTTTGGGAAAAAAAGGTAGCAATTTTCGCATATGACACAACCAAAACCATTTAAATTTTGGCATTTAATTTTTTTATTAGTAGTCTTTATATTTTTTATTGGCAACGCCATTTATAGTTCTTGGTGGAAAAAAGCAGTTGTAAAAATTGGCGGTCAGGAAGTGCGTGTTTTGGTAGCTGATAATTATAAACATCAAGTAAAAGGCTGGAGCGGCCGAAAAGATATGGGCCAGTATGGCGGCATGTTATTTATTTTTGCCGATCACGGTCAGCATGCTATGGTTATGCGCGATATGCAATTTCCCTTAGATATTGTTTGGCTAGATGGCAATAAAATTATCGATTTTGCGCCAAACTTGCCTGCAGAAGCGGGGATTGCCGAAGACAAATTAACTATATATCGGAGCCGAGCGGCTTCTACTATGGTTCTAGAACTGCCAGCTGGGTTTATGGAGAAAAATGGCTTAAAAATAGGGGATACAATCCAGGTGCAAGGATAAAATATAGCGGCCATTGACATATTTTAAGCCTTAGTATATACTAATCGCACCCCGTACAAATTATTTAATTTTAAGTTTTTTATGTATTCAGTCATAGCTACCGGCGGAAAACAGTATCTAGTTAAGAGCGGCGATGTTTTAAAAATAGAAAAATTACCTGTAGCCGAAGGCGGTAAAGTTGTTTTTGATAAAGTATTACTCACTGCTAACGAAGATGGTACTGATGTAAAAATTGGTAAACCTTATTTGGCTGGCGCTACTGTCGAAGCCACTCTGGAAAAGCAAGGAAAAGAACGCACTTTACGTGTAGAAAAGTTCAAAAATAAAGTTCGTTACCACAAAGTTCATGGTCAAAGACAGAGATTCAGCCAAGTAAAGATTAAATAAAATTAAAACTTCAAAACTAACCCCGCCTTTCACGAAAGGCGGGGTTTTGGTTTATTGTAAGGGGATTGACAAATGGTGATTTTTGTGGTATATTATTCTGTTACTTAATTAGAGTAACAATTTCTTTACAATTCAATTACAGGCGGTTTCTCTCTGTTTTAGAGGTCTTTAATTTGGGTCTCAAAAACAGGGAGAAATCCCGCTTCTTATCGGCAGTCCTGTTTCAGGACTGCTAACCACCGTTTCAAGAGGAGAGTTGAACATGATGAACTATCGGAATTCCTTGCAGTCGACCAGTGCCAATGGCCCGTTTATTGTCCTGGATCATTTCAGGATGACCAAGAAGCAAGTTGCCGAATTCCATCGGCGACTCCCCGGAGTGACCGAGGAGACGGTCCGCCAGGCGATCGAGCAGTACAACTTCTTCCTCGCCGAGGGTGGTAACGTCAGGCGCCCCTGGTTGCATGATGGTCAGAGCCGGATTGTCGCACCAATGTGCAGCGAAGCGGTGGACTTGCTCCAGCGTAAGTTCCCCAGGACCGTTGCGTCGTCCAATTGGTGTGGAGGATGGCCACGACAGCAGCAGCGCCAGGACCGTAAGGAGTACGGCCGGTACTACGAGCCGGGAGTCCGTGTGCTCATTGCTGCCAAGCGATCTCGTGTCGCGGTGGAGAAAGCACCAGTGACGACCTCGTCCCTGTCGATGGATTACGATGATGACTTTCCCGATCAGCGTGCATATGATAGAGCCTTCCGTGATCCTGATGACGATGACTATGGCCATGATGGAGACGGTGGCTTCTACGGAGATGGAGATGGTGATGGTTCGGACAACGAACCAAACCATGACACCGACTCGGAGAATGCGACCAAGAAGATGTATGCCGCGACCCCTGTTGTGTTCAAACGATTCGGCGATCAGAAAACGATCGTTCTCGTCATCTCCAATGGTGATCGGAAGCGTGCCGAGATCTTCGAGATCAACGGGAGTGTTGTCACCACCCACAAGACCTCGCGTGCTCAGAAGTACACCGACGCTGAGCTCAAGGCCAAGGGATGGCAGCACGGCAATCTCGGTGACGAACGTTTCAAGCCGATTTTGGCGGTCATCCTGACCGCCAACTAGAAGGAGTCTCACTACCGTGAACTGAGCGTCAGTTCGCGGTACAGGCGCCCTCAGGAATATTTCTCCAGAGTCTGCGCTTCTTGCGCCAAATCATTTGGCCCCAGAAGCGCTCTGGAGAAATCCAAAACTAAAAACACCTTGTACATTTGTACGAGGTGTTTTTGTTATCTCTCAGTTCTATTCTTTAAAGCGCTGCCCAAAGTTATTTCATCAGCGTATTGCAAGTCACTGCCCATAGGCAAGCCGCGAGCCAGACGAGTAATTTTTAAATCCGGTTTTTCTTGTTTAATTTTTCTTTCCAAAAATAACATAGTAGTTTCGCCGGCCAAGTCGGGGTTGAGAGCCAAAACTATCTCTTTTATTTTTGTTTCTTTTTTTATTTTAAGAAATAATTCTTTAAGTTTTATTTTTTCCAGATCTTCTTCCGCACCTGGTTCAATTGTACCGCGCAACACGTGGTATAAGCCATTATATATACCGGTTCGTTCCAAAACCGGTATATCTTGCGGTTCACTGATTATGCATAATAAAGATTGATCTCTGCTTTTATTACCGCAAATAGTGCAAGGGTTTTGGTCGCTAAAATCCCAGCAGTTTTCACAGCTTTTGACATTATCAATCAGTTCTTTTAAAGCCAAAGTAATCTCTCCAACTTCTTTTTTTCCTGATTTTAGCAGATAAAAAACAAACCGTTCAGCTGTTCTTTGACCGACAGTTGGCAGTTTACGAAAAGCTTGAATGAGATTTTGAATTGATTTGGAGTACATTTTTAAATTAATTCATTCCCGGGAATCCGCCCATCTCCTGCATTTTGCTGGCCATTATTTTTTGCATTTTTTTGGTAGCGTCGCTGTGGGCGTCTTTAATAGCATTTTGTAACTTTTCTTTTTTTGTCGGGCTTAGCATTTCTTCATCAATGGCTACACCAGTTAATTGCAAATTTCCATCCATAGTCAAAGCCACACCATTGTTGTGACTAGTAACAGATTCTCCGGCCAAAGCCCCCTGTAGTTTTTTCCCCTGATCTCTTAAATCTTTAAATTGTTTTAGCTTTGAAAATACGGACATATAGTTTATTAATTAATAATTTATAATTACATTGGTGGTAAGTTTGAGTTATTTTTTTGCATAAACGCTGATTTTGGTTTAAGAGCCGGAGCAGCTGCAGAACGTTCTATGTACTGAGTCGTTAAATTCCGGAAAGATGCTCGTTCGGCATCAAAAATCATGCGAGCCATGCCGGTTGGACCGTTACGATGTTTAGCGATATGGATTTCAGCAATATTTTTTTCATCGGGAGAAATATCTTCGGGGCGATAATTACGGTCGGCTGATTTTCTGTAAATAAATAATACCACATCCGCATCTTGCTCAATAGATCCGGATTCACGCAAGTGAGAAAGTTTAGGTATGGCTGGCGTGCTTGCTTCCACGGTACGAGAAAGCTGAGAAAGAGCCAAAACCGGGATATTTAATTCGCGAGCGATACTTTTTAGGCCACGAGTTATTTCGGCAACTTCTTGCACACGGTTTTCTATGCTGCCACGTGATTCCATCAGCTGCAAGTAGTCTATAACTATCAGCCCCAAGCCATGTTCCATTTGCAAACGCCGCGCTTTGGTGCGGATCTGCATTATATTATTATTCGAGGCGTCATCAATAAAAATTGGCGCTTCCGAAAGTACCCCTAAAGCATGTCCAATTTTAGGAAAATCTTCTTCACCCAGATTACCCGTGCGCATTTTCCATAAATCCACATTGGCTTCAGAACAAAGTAAACGATCAACGAGTTGTTCTTTACTCATTTCCAGAGAAAACATACCCACTGGTATTTTTTGTTTACCGCCGATATGACGCACGATATCTAAAGCTAAAGAAGTTTTTCCTACACTGGGGCGGGCAGCTAAAATTATTAAATCAGATCTTTGTAAGCCAGCTAGTGATTTATCTAGATCTGGATAACCGGTAGGAACTCCGCGTAATTGTCCTTTGTTATTATGCAGTTCGTCAATTCTATCAAAAGCTTCGTTTAATACTCCACGAATAGGAGTAAAAGTTTGGCGCATGAAGTTTTGAGATACACCAAATAGTTGTCTTTGCGCGTTATCAAGTAAAGAATCAAGCTCTTCGGTTTCTTCATAGCCCATTTTAGAAATTTCATGAGCTGCCGAAAGTAGTCGGCGCCGAGTCGCTTTTTTATGGACAATGTTGGCATAATTAACTACATGCGAAGCGGTTGGAACGGTGTTGGTAAGAGAAACTAGATAGCTATAACCGCCAGCTTGGTCTAAGTGTCCTTTTTCTGTTAGGCGGTTGCTGAGAGTGAGTAAGTCGATCGGTTCATTTTTTTGGTAAAGTTCCAAAATTACTTCAAAAATTTGGGCATGCGCGTTTTTATAAAAATCTTCCGGCTGCACAATATCGGCAATTTTTAACATCGCGTCTTTATCCAGCAAAATAGAGCCCAAAAGTGACATCTCAGCTTCTATGCTTTGCGGTGGAATTTTTTCTAGTTCTTTTATATCTTGAGGCACAAATTAAGCAAAAATTTGAATATTTTCTAAGTTCACAGATAGTTCGTATATCTTAATCTAAGGGTTTATTTTTGGCAAGAAAAGTAAGGGGACGAAATGTGGGCAAAGAGTTGATATTTAAAAGAAGTAAAGTTATAATTATAAACGTTATGTTTTATCAGTTTTTTTACAGTAAAATAGCACCAACTGTAGCTCTATCAGCTTTAGGGTATTTATTTTTTAGTGTTTGGCATAGCTGGATTTTTGGATCAATAGTTTTAGTTTTATATTTCTTGTTTGTTTCTGCCGGAACTCAAAAAGTACTTATAAATTATTTTGATTTTGTAAAATCTTTCCAAACCAGAGTTTTAGCTATTTTTTTTAGTTTAGTTACCTTTGGTTGGTTTTTGGGATTCTTTATTTTTTTAAATTATTTTAATGGCTTATCCGTATTTTTAGCCTTTTTTCTTAACGCTTTAGTTTGGTCTTTGGTTAAAGCCAATAATATTACCAGCTTGGAAAATAAAATAGAGGATAAAGATGAAATTTCGCCCCTATCTTGGTATGAAAAAGTTGGTGTTTTGTTTTATTTTTTGTTAATTATTTACGGATTTTATCTTTTAATAAAATCCAAAACCGGCGGCGCTATTTATTCTCCCTGGCAAGCGATTGACTCAAGTTATGTTTGGGTTTTTTTGTTAGTTATTTTTTTATCTGGAATGCTGATTTTGTTTTCTAAATTTTCGTTAAAAATTTTATTGTTTTTTGTCATAGCTAATTCATTTTTGCTGCATAGCTATCTGCCTTTGACTCATGAATTATTTTATGGCGCCGATGGTTGGCGGCACATGGCCACGGAACAAAGATTAATGGATGGCAAACAATTTTTACAAGTCGAGCTTGCAGGTTCAAATAATCGGGCCAGTCGTCAGTCATTGATTTCTAATTTACAAGCAAAGGTCGGTGTTTTGTCTTATGCCAATTTTTGGGGTACAAATGTAATTATAGGAAAAATATTGCAAGTTAATTTGATTTCCTTAACCAAATGGTTTTTACCAATACTCTGGTCTATAATTTTTACAATTTTGCTGTACGAAATTGGCTTGGCTCTAGGTTGGTCTGCAAAAAATTCTTTGCTTTTAGCTTGGGGCGGTATGTGGCCGTTTGCGTTGCAAGCAGGCGGATCTTTTTCTCTGCCCGTTAATTTTGGTTTTTTGATTTTTATTTTATTTGTCCTTTTATTTTTAAAAAAGTTTCGCCAGCCTAACATTAAACAGAAAAATATTTTATTAGCATTAGGTTTTGGTTCAGCATTTGGTTATCTATTATTTTTTATTCTCTATTGGTTAGGCTGGGGGATAACAGCTATATTAAAGAACGGTAAAAAAATAATTATTATTCCCGGTTTAATTTTTGCGTCCGCAGCCCTGCCAATTTTAGAATTAGCAGGAAAATTTAGTTTTATTGATCGTAAAATAAATATTTTAACGCAAATAAAACAGTTTGTCGGTAATATTTTTGCTGTTTATTTAGCCAGCGGACCTAGGCCGCACGATATTGCTGGCGGTAATATTTTATTTAATCAAGTAACTTTATCAATTTTTACGCCAAATTTTCTGACGCAATTTAGATGGTGGCTGCCAGTTTTGGTTTTAGCAACTTTTATTATTGTTATCTTAGGAGTAAAGAAAAATTTAAAAGATTTAAACTATCAATTTATTTTGGCTTTTGCGACAGTTTTGTTTGTCGGTTATTTTTTATCTTTTTATTTACTAACCGGAGAGCATCTGTTTTCTCGCCGGCTTGATACGGTTTTGGCTTGTCTGTTTTTAATTTTACTTTTTTACGGATTAAGTAATTTTTTTGATAAAAAATATATTGCTGGCTTGACTGTAATAGTTTTATCACTGGCTATTACCGCTTCCTATACTCTTGGTCCAGATACTTTTACTGTAAAATCAAATGAGTTGGAGGCTATGAATTATGTTTGGTCCAAAGAGGAGATTTATAATACCCACTGTGTTTTAGCTGATGTATATCCATTACTGGCTTTAGAAGCTGTTTCTAAAAAAGAAATTGTCGGCGGCGGGTTTCCCATAGACGCTAATTTTGCTCAACCCGAAAGAGTAAAGTTGTATGAACAGATGAAATTGACTATCAATGATAATTTATTAAGAACCACAGCGACTTTAACAAAAACTGATCATTGCTGGTTGGTCGGAGAAACCGGAAATTTTTACCGACAAGGCGTTTTAAATTATGGAGATTATAAAATATTTGGTGATGTCGCTGCGGTACGATATAATACAAAATATTAATTTTAACTGTCATTCCGAATCCATTTGTGGGATGAGGAATCTATTCATTAAAGTATAGATCCCTCGTCGCTATGGCTCGCTCGGGATGACAATCGAAAATATTAAATTATATGGATTGTTTGTTCTGTAAAATAATCAACAAAGAAATTCCTAATTACACTGTATGGGAAGATGAAAACGTTTTAGCATTTTTAGATATTCATCCTTGCGCCAAAGGTCATACGGTGGTGGTGCCAAAAAAACATGCGGCCACACTTTGGGACATGCGCACCGAAGAGTTTGATTTAATGGCGCATAGCCTGCGCGCTGCAGCCGGACGAGTGCAAGCTCGTTTAAAACCAGATGGCATGAATATTGGGATAAATAATGATAAAGCTGCCGGTCAAGCTGTTGGTCATGTTCATTGGCATATTATTCCGCGCTGGCAAGGCGATGGCGGCGGCAGTATGCACTCCATAATCCGTAAAACCGATCTGGAAGACGTAAAAGAAGTGGCTAAATTATTTATTTAATTATGTCTATCAAAAAAATTTCTTCGCAAGTTGTTCATAAAAATCCGTGGTGGGAATATAAATGCGATAAAATAGTTCGTTTAGATGGCACAGAAGGTGAGTATTGCTATACCGAAACGCTTGGCAATGTAATTATTGTGCCAGTTTTGCCTGATGGCCGTTTGGTTTTGGTTAGGCAGTATAGATATTTGGCGGACAAAAACAGCGTTGAATTCCCGGGCGGAGGAATTGCTAAAAATGAATCTGCCGAAGATGCGGCACAGAGAGAATTGTTAGAAGAAACCGGTTACAGCGCCGATACTTTAACTAACATCGGTATTTTTGAACCTTCGGTAGGCGTAATAAAAGATCTGTCTCATGTTTTTATTACCAATGATTTATTTTTAGCTCAAGAAGCAAAATCGGATAAATTTGAGAAAACGGAAGTAATTGTCCGGCGAGTGGATGAATTTGAAAATATGATTAAACATGGTGAGATTTGGGATGGCCAAGTTTTGGCTGCTTGGGCTTTGGTGCGAGATCTGGTGAAAAATAAATTTTCTCAGTCGGCGGAGTAAAAATTAAATTTTCTTCTTTGCTCATTCTTCTAAATTGTGTTATTATTTTAGTATATGGCTTCAGAAGAAAAAGAAAAAAATATTGCTGGCAATCCGGAAATAAACTACTTTGCCATGACTAATTTTCGCAATAAAAATGCGAAATTTGGCATAAAGTTGGATGACCGTCGCCGGCATTTGTATGTGGTAGGCAAAACCGGAATGGGTAAAACAACCATGTTGGAAAACATGGTTCTTAATGATATCTATGCCGGTCATGGTGTCGGCGTAGTGGATCCGCACGGGGATTTTGCCGAAAAAATAATTGACTACATTCCGCCAAATCGTATCAACGACGTTGTCTATTTTAATCCGGCTGACATCGATTATCCGATCGGTTTTAATATTTTAGAAAGTATTGATCCGCGCTATCGCCATTTGGTAGCCTCGGGCCTGATGGGTGTTTTCAAAAAAATCTGGCCTGATGTTTGGAGTGCGCGCATGGAATACATTTTGAATAATACTCTTTTGGCTTTGCTGGAATTTCCTAATACAACTCTTTTGGGTATCAATCGTTTGCTCGCCGATGACGCTTATCGCAAACGAGTCATTAAAAATCTTAAAGATCCGGTCATCAGGTCTTTTTGGGAATCGGAATTTGCGGGCTATAACGATCGGTATAAGCAAGAAGCGGTAGCGCCGGTGCAAAATAAAATCGGTCAGTTTTTGTCCGCTTCGGTTATTCGCAATATTGTGGCGCAAGTAAAATCACGTATCAATATCCGCGAAATCATGGATACACGTAAAATTTTCATCATGAACTTATCCAAAGGTAGAATCGGTGAAGACAACTCCCGTTTGCTTGGTGGTATGTTAATTACCAAAATTCAGCTGGCAGCTATGGAAAGAGTAGACACTCCGGAAAAAGAACGCAAAGACTTTTTTCTTTATGTAGATGAGTTTCAAAACTTTGCCACTGAAAGCTTTTCTAACATTTTGTCCGAAGCCCGTAAATATCGCTTAGACCTGACCATGGCTCATCAATATATGGAGCAGCTAGACGAAACAGTTTTGTCGGCGGTAATTGGTAACGTCGGTACGCTAGTAACTTTTAGAGTTGGCTCAACTGATGCCGAAATTTTAGCCAAAGAATTTGCCCCGACTTTTGTGGAAACTGATTTAGTAAACTTAACTAAATTTCAAATCTATTTAAAATTAATGATCGATGGCGTCGCCTCGCAGCCATTTTCCGCCAACACTTTATCGCCGATAAATTTATCAACCAATAGCGCTGAAAAAGTTATTAAAGTTTCCCGCGAGCGTTATGCCACTAGCCGAGATAATATTGAAGATAAAATTATGCGCTGGACCGGTATGGAAAGCGGCGGAACCGGTGAAACTGATGAAGATGATGAAGATTTGGATCCAGATGAAAACTACACTGAAGATGAAGAAGGTATGCCTGTTAAAATTTCTGATACTCCTAAAGTAACAGAAAAGAAACCGGTTGCACCCGCGCCCATAGCTCCAAAACCAGCTCCGGCGCCCGTTAAAAATAAAATGCCGGTGACAAATAATAACCGTTCATCTTCACCGGCTATTAATTCAACTGCCAAAAGGCCGCCAGCAGATATTAAAGGAGGCAAGCCGGTTTTATTAGTTGATACTAACCAAAAAGGCATAAGTTTATCACAGGCTGTGCATGCAAATAAAAATCAACAAAAACCGCCTCAGATTACCAAACAGTCTCCACCGGTTATAGAAAAAAAACAGGAACTTAAACCGGCAGCTTCTAATTTTAACCAAGCAAAACCAACTCCATCTCCATCTCCATCTCCATCTCCATCTCCATCGTCAATATCAGCGCAGTCTGCGGTAGCTTCAGTTCAACCAAAAAATATTCCGCAACCAGCCCTTTCTGATAAAAAAGAACTAAATAGTGATACTACGCCAATTCCAGTTTCAACTGCTTCTAATCAGCCAGCTGCTCCGCAGGATTCATTACCGCCAGCTGTTAAAGAATTAGAAAAACCAGTAGTGGCAGCTAGTTTGCCAAATCAGCAGGGTGCCATAGTTGGCGGAAAGATTATGCCAAATAGAATTGTAAAATTAGACGATAAATAAAACAGGTTGATACATGATTGTTCCTCGGTAGAGTTGACAAAAACATAAATTTGTGATATCATCTTAACTAATAATTTGGGGTACAGAAGTACCAACTAAGTTCCCAAAATTTTACCCGACCTTCGTCCAAAACGGCGAAGACAGGGGGTCGAATTTAATAAATTCTCAAAAACCATTTTGGGAACTAGCAGAAGTACAAATTCTATGGCATTCGCAGGAACACGGCAAATGTACAATGTGGATCTTACTTGCGCTAAATGCGGTAACCACATTTCTCAATTGCCTTTCGAACCAAAGGGTGATCGTCCAGTTTATTGCTTTGATTGCAATAAAGCCTATCGTCAAGACCGACCAGGTAACGATAGAGGAGCTCGCGCCCCAAGACAGATGTATAGCGTAAACGTAACTTGCGCTCAGTGTGGAACTCAGATTACAGAATTACCTTTCCAACCATCTGGAGACAAGCCGGTTTATTGCCGAGCATGTATGCAGGATCGCAGAAATTCTCAAAATTAATTTTCAAAAACAAAACACCTTCCTTAATCGGAAGGTGTTTTGTTTTTTAAAGAATTTTTTTAAAATAAAATAATTTTAATTTCTATTTACGCTTTTTGACCGAGCAAAAAGCGTAAGAAAAACTCGCCGAGCCAGTGCTCTCCACCGGTACTTCCATCGGCTCATGTCGCTTTGGCTGGCAAAGAGCATAGTCGCATGCCAGCCAATAGCCTGACATTTCACCGTGGCAAGTACACGGTGAATCGCAAAGCTCGGATCGACCGTCCATTGTCCGTCGTTGTCAGTTCGGGCGAGCATTGGAAATCTTGAGGTTTAATTTATAGGTGAATTGGAATGGTCGCTATTATTCCATCTGTAGATGGAATAATAGGACTGGTTGTGCTGTTTGAGCCGACCGTTAGAAACGGTCGAGCGAGTTCACAACCAGAATGACAATGAATCCTAAATTATCCGAAAGTTTCCACCGCGAGCGATTCTTGGTTACTTCTTTGAAGAAGTAACGGGGGATGGTTACAAAAGGTGGATGTTAGGTTTGGGTTAGGAAAAGTTAGTAGTACTTTACTTGAAAAAATCTAAAAAATAGAGTAGTTTAGGTTTATGAAAAATAGTCTTAAGAAAAATTCCAAGGAAAAAATTTTAGTTGCCATGAGCGGCGGAGTAGATTCTTCAGTTGCTGCTGCTCTTTTAGTTGCTCAAGGCCACGATGTTACCGGCGCTTTTATGGTAAATTATGACGAAATTGGCCCAAGCGGAGAATCTTGCTGGGCCGGAGATTACCAAGACGCGCTACGTGTAGCTGCTAAATTAAACATACCGCTATTGCGTTGGGATTTTGTTAAAGAGTACAAAAAAACCGTTTTGGATTACATGTATGCCGAATATGAAAAAGGCAGAACGCCCAATCCGGATGTTTTGTGCAATAAGTTTGTGAAGTTTGGCTCTTGGTTAGACAAAGCCAGAGAGTTAGGTTTTACCAAACTGGCTACGGGCCATTATGCGCAAACTAAAAAAATAAAAAATTCCACAAAATTAATAAAAGCTAAAGATGATAATAAAGACCAAACATATTTTTTGCATCAGCTTAGTCAAGACCAGCTAAAAGATATTTTATTTCCCATTGGCGGTTATACAAAGCCGGAAGTGAGAAAACTGGCTAAAAAGTTTGGTTTGCCAAACGCGGACAAAGAAGAAAGTATGGGTATCTGTTTTATCGGTGAAGTGCCGATGAAAGATTTTTTGTTAAAAAAAATTAAATCCCAAAAAGGAAAAATAGTTCTAAGTACCGGCCAAATCATTGGCGAGCATGATGGTTTATCTTTTTATACTATTGGTCAAAGAAATTTGGGTGTAAAAACAGATCAAAATAAACCTCTATATGTGCTTGATAAGAGTTTTGTCAAAAATGAATTAGTTGTTGGTTATGAAGATGATCCTTTGTTATATAAAAAAGAGACAGAAATTACAGATGTAAATTGGATAAACGGACAAAAGCCAAAGCTGCCTTTAACTTGTGAAGTTCGTTTACGCCATAGACAGCCGTTGCAGAAAGTAAAAGTGGAAGAAAAAAATGGTAAAGTATTTTTAAAATTTTCTAAAGCACAGCGTGCTGTAACCCCTGGGCAATTTGCAGTACTCTATGCAAAAAATGAATGCTTAGGTGGGGGAATCGTTAAATAAAATTAAAAAGACCCGCCTAACAGCTCTACCGCTCTTGTACGCCTCACATAAGCGCGAACGGTCTGTCTGTTGGCAGGTCGTAGGTCGGGTGGGCGGCTCTGCGCCCCGGTTTTGTTTTCTTGTGCTTGGTAGGCTCTTTGTGCTGCACAGCACATTGAGCTTTCTAGCCTAGAGGACAGCTAGATGGGGTTCACTAACCCCATGTGTCTGGAATGACTCGCTCCTTCTTGCCAATTGCCATCATTTTTCCAGCCACCTTGCACTAGTTTTTTCTCCTTATTATTTTTTGTTTAGCTGGTTTTCGGGCCCATGTTTCCGGTGCGCTCTCTGGCGCCTTTTTCCGCTTTGGACCCTTTGTGATTGTCGGCTTCCATTCGGTGCCGACCTCAACCGGCGTATGGGGCTTTACTTAGGCCACCGATTACGCATTCAGATAGTAGTACTTCTCTTGAATTTTGTCAAGAATAATGTTAAATTATTCACAGTTTAAATTATTAAATATCGTTATGCTTAGCTCACAGCAACTCCGTCAAAAATACCTGGAATTTTTCGCTTCCAAAGAACACTCACTTATTTCTTCGGCTTCTTTAATTCCCGAAAATGATCCGACTGTTTTGTTTACCACAGCCGGCATGCATCCGCTGGTGCCATATTTATTAGGAGAAAAACATCCGGGCGGCAAGCGAGTATCAAATGTGCAAAAATGCGTGCGCACGGGTGATATAGACGAAGTCGGCGATAATCGCCACTTAACTTTTTTTGAAATGATGGGTAACTGGTCTTTTGGGGATTATTTTAAAAAAGAAGCTATTGCCTGGAGTTGGGAATTTTTAACTTCCAGCAGTTATTTAGGCTTAGACCCGCGCTTGTTGGCGGTATCTGTTTTTGCCGGCGATGCTGATGCTCCAAAAGACGAAGAATCTGCCGGGTTTTGGAAATCTTTAGGCGTGCCGGAAAATAGAATCGGTTATCTGCCAAAGAAAAATAATTGGTGGGGTCCAGCCGGACAGACTGGTCCGTGTGGTCCAGACACGGAAATGTTTTTTTGGCGTGGAAACACAGAATTTCCTCCGGAAAATAGCAATCCAGCAACAGATGAAGATAATTGGCTGGAAATTTGGAATGATGTTTTCATGCAATATAACAAAAAAATAGATGGAACTTTTGAACCCTTAAAACAGCAAAATGTTGATACTGGCATGGGGCTGGAAAGAACCTTGGTAGTTTTAAATGGCAATGCCGATGTTTTTCAGATTGATACGCTTTGGCCACTTATTCAAAAAATCCAAGAAATTTCCGGCCGTGAATATATAGAAAATCAAGAAGTTACTAAATCAATGAGAATCATTGCCGACCACCTGCGTACGGCCACCATGATTATGGGTGATGATAGGGGAATTGCGCCAAGCAATGTGGATCAAGGTTATATTGTCCGCCGTTTAATTCGCCGTGCCGTGCGTCAAGGGCGACAACTTGGTATTAAAGAAAATTTCTGCAGTTTAATTTCCGAAGAAGTAATTAAAATTTTTAAGGATGTTTACC
Source organism: Candidatus Udaeobacter sp. (assembly GCA_035473115.1). Lineage (GTDB taxonomy): Bacteria > Patescibacteriota > Patescibacteriia > Magasanikbacterales > GWA2-37-8 > XYD2-FULL-39-9. The sequence goes on from DATION010000002.1 coordinate 73,482, forward strand.
CGGAATTATTAAAAAATAAAGAGTTCGTGCTGACAGAAATCGCTCAAGAAGAAAGTAAATTCAGAAATACAATTGAACAGGGGTTAAAAGAGCTGGAAAAGTTAATGTTAAAAAAACAGGTTATTACCGGTGAAGATGCTTTTAATTTGTATCAATCTTATGGTTTCCCACTAGAACTGACAAAAGAAATTTTAAATCAGCTTTTGCGTGATGAAAATTTGTTCTGGGAAGAAATGAAAAAACATCAAGATTTATCCCGTGTCGGTTCAGAGAAAAAATTTAAAGGCGGCTTGGCTGATCACAGTGAGATGTCAACCAAATACCATACTGCCACCCATTTGTTGCATGCAGCTCTGCGCAAAGTTTTGGGTGATCATGCTCAGCAGCGGGGAAGTAACATAACTGCCGAGCGTTTGCGTTTTGATTTTTCTCATCCGGAAAAAATGACTGATGAACAAAAAAAACAGGTGGAAGACCTGATAAATTATGCTATTGGCCAGGATTATCATGTTTCGTTTGCCGAAATGTCTATAGACGAAGCCAAAGCCAAACAGGCGATGGGTTTATTTGAAGATAAATATGAAGCCAGAGTAAAGGTTTATACTATCGGTGATACCAACGAACTGGCAGATGCGCATATAAATTCTCTCACATTTAGCCGCGAAATCTGCGGCGGTCCTCATGTGGAACATACCAATATACTTGGTAAATTTAGAATAGTTAAAGAAGAAGCAGTCAGTTCCGGAATCAGAAGAATAAAAGCGATTTTGGAGTAAAAAAACAAAAGGAGCTATTTTAAAGACTTGCTCTTGTCTCCTCCTGGGAATGGTGGTCTAGGATCCCTCATTGATCCATTCGGGTTTTGGACCACCTCCGGACTGTTGATATCCAGGCTGTTCTGTAAGACGCAGTATGGCGCTGTTCCTGTCGCCTGAATAGAACGTCTCTTGCACCGCCAGCCATGCTCTTTGAGCTTCGTCCAGTGCACCAAAATCAAAGTAAGCTACTTTTTCCTCCCCCTCCCAACTGAAGAGAATTAGATTCCCCTTGATTGTTCCTGGTGGATTTGGAGCCTTAAAGATTTTGACCGAGACAGTTCCCATTGGTAGTATTCCTCCTTAATAGCGCAAATTATATATCATATAAAATCAATTGTAAATATTATTTGCCAAAAAACGGTGGATAAGTTAAAATTATTACATGTTTAAGAAAACTTTTTTACATTTTTGGTCCATGCGCGACCAATTTATCCGTTATTTTGTCATTGGCATTGGCGCCGTAATTTTGGATGTCGGCAGCCTCTACTTATTAAAAGAATATTTGCATTTGCGTCCGGTAGTAGCTGTTATTATCAACGGCCTATTTTTATTTAACTATGTTTTCTTTCTAAATAAGTATTGGGCGTTTAAATCTACCGGCATTACGCACAAACAGGTTATTCGGTTTTTAATTTTGGCGGGAATAAATTATTTGATCTCAATAACTTGGATGTATATTTTTAACCATCAGCTTGGCTTTAATTATCTTTGGGTAAGAGTGGCCAATATCGCTTTGTCTGTGGCTTGGAACTTCTTATTATATAGGCATTGGGTCTATAAAACTGACCAAGCTGTATCTTTGGCTAACTAAAGCTAAAAAAAATGTGTATAAACCAGTATTTCGCCCACTTGACTAAATTTTGATTTTGTATTAGTATATATAACGTTATTAATCTTTAAACAATGGCTAAGGAAGAAAAAATTGAAGCAAAAGGCATAATAGAGGAGTTGTTGCCAGCTGCGACTTTTAAAGTAAGAGTAGAGAATGGTCCGGTTATAATTGCTCATTTATCTGGAAAGATCAGAATGAACAAGATCAGAATGAGTATTGGCGACGCCGTCAAAGTAGCCATGACGCCTTACGACTTGACAAAAGGTATAATAACCTATAGATTCTAGAAGTAGACAATTCAATAAATAAGAATATCAACCATTGCGGTGTAGCTGGATTGGAGTTATACAACGTCTAAATGTCCGTATAACTTAACCATCTGGTGCTGATATCGCGGCAGTGGTTGGTATTTTTTAAACAAATAATTTCCTAATTCATCGTTTGTATGAAAGTTAGAGTATCTGTCAGAAAAGTTTGTATGAAATGTAAAATCGTTCGCCGCAAAGGACGAGTTTGTGTTATCTGTGAAACTCCAAAGCATAAACAGCGCCAAGGATAATCTAGCCTTAAGAAATATTAATTAAAATTTTTAACTTATGAGAGTAGCCGGCATCACCATTCCTAAAGAAAAAAGAATCGTAGTTTCCTTAAACTATATTTTTGGCGTTGGTCCAACTTTATCCAAAAAGATTTTGGCTCAGGCAAAAATTGATGAAAATACCAGAACTAAAAATTTGACTCCGGAACAAGAAGACAAGTTGCGCACTATCATTGAAAAAGAATATAAGACTGAAGGTGATTTGCGCCGCGAAATCATGGCTAATATCAAACGCTTAAAAGATATTAAAGCTCACCGAGGCATTCGCCACATGAAACACTTGCCGGTACGCGGTCAGCGCACCAAAACCAATTCCCGCACTGTTCGCGGCAATACTCGCAAAACTATGGGCAGCGGCCGAAAAGTTGAAACCAAGACTTAAAGCTTAAATAATATTCTTGCTGATTTTTAAAAATATATTCTAAATATGTCAGATGTTTCACCAGTACAATCTACCGATGTAAAAGCTACCGCTCCAGCTGCAGCCGCAACTTCCGAAAAACCTTTAGTAAAAGGAAAGAAAAAGAAAGTTGTTAAGCAAGTTGTCCGTGGTAATGCTTTTATTCAAGCTTCCTACAACAACACTATCGTAAGTATTACCGATCCAAACGGTGATGTTTTGGGCTGGTCATCTTCCGGTAAAGTTGGTTTTAAAGGACCAAAAAAAGCTACTCCTTACGCTTCCAGTATGGTAGTAAAAGATGTGGTAGATAAACTTGGCGCTGTTGGCCTGAAAGATATTCATGTTTTTGTCAAAGGAATCGGCGGCGGTAGAGAAGGCGCTATCAGAGCTTTGCATTTAAATGGTTTAAATGTTTTGTCTATCAATGATGTCACTCCAATCCCGCACAATGGTTGCCGCGCTCCAAGAAAACGCCGTGTTTAATATTAATTAATAATTTCCCACTTCTAAAAATTGTACTATGGCAAGAGATTTAAGACCAAAACATAAATTATGCAGAAAATACGGAGAGAAGCTTTGTGATTCTCCAAAATGTCCGGTAACTAAACGCAGTTATCCGGCTGGTGTGCACGGTCCAAGCAAGAAACATACCAAACAATCCGTATACGGAAAGCAGTTGTTTGAAAAACAGAAAGCCAAACAGCTTTATGGTTTATTAGAAAAGCAATTTTCCAACTATGTAGCTGAAGCTTCCAACAAAACCGGTGATACCGCTAAATTTTTAGTAAATTATTTGGAATCCAGATTAGACAATGTTGTTTACCGAATGGGCTTGGCATCTTCTCGCCGCGCCGGCAGACAGCTTGTTAGTCATGGTCATGTTTTAATCAATGGCAAGAAAGTAGACATTCCATCTTACCGAGTTCGTGTTTCCGAAGAAGTAGCTTTATCAGAAAAAAGTAAAGCTAGTCCGCTTTTTGCAAAAATTACCGAAAAATTAAGCAAGATAGAAGCTCCAGGCTGGCTTGGACTTGACGCCAAAAAAGTTTCCGCCAAAGTTTTGAATGCTCCAACTGTTGATGAGCCAGGTTATGATGCCAAATCAATCATTGAGTTTTACTCACGCTAATAATTAAGGAGGGGAATTTCCCCATTAAATATTTTTTTATGGAAAATCTATTACTGCCATCAAAAGTAGAATTCATCCCTGGTGATACCCCAAATAAAGGATCACTAGTTGTGACTCCTTGTTATTTTGGTTATGGTACAACTTTAGGCAATACTTTGCGCCGTGTATTATTATCTTCTCTGCCAGGTGCTGCGGTTGAAGCTGTAAAGATCAAAGGTGTTCAGCATGAATTTAGTTCCGCTGAAGGCTTAAAGGAAGATGTGGTTGATATTATTTTAAGTTTAAAACAATTAGCTGTCAGAGTTCATGTTGATGAACCAGTTACTTTGCATATCAGTAAAAAAGGTCCGGGAGTTGTTACCGGCGCAGACATTGAGCCTAATGCTAATGCCGAAATAATGAATCCGGAATTGGTTTTAGCAACTTTGACTGCCAATAAAACTTTTGAAATGGACTTAATCGTTGGCCGCGGCCGCGGTTTTAGACCAGTAGAAGAAAAAGATAAAAAACAGTACGACCTAGGCACTATTGTAATTGATTCTATTTATACTCCAATAAAAGATGTCGGTTATAATGTTGAATACGCTCGCGTGGGTGATGTTACCAACTATGAAAAATTAACTTTAAATATCGAAACTAACGGCACTATTTCTCCAAGTGAAGCGATTAAACAGACAACCCAAATTATCATGGATCATTTTTCTATCATCGCTTCCGCTGCCAATGATATGGTGTTAGATATGCCGATGCCGGTTGCCAAAAAATCAGCCGATAAAGATTCTGAAGAGGAAGAAAAACCAAAAAAAGCTAAGAAAGCTGCCAAAAAGAAATAATCATTAAAATTTTTAGTTAGTGTTGTATGAGACATCAGAAAAACAAAGTTACTTTAGACAGAAAGACCGCAGCGCGCCGATCTCTTTTGGCAAACTTGGCCGAAAGTTTGGTTTTATATGAAAAAATCAGAACTACCAGAGCCAAAGCCAAAGCTTTGTCTCCATTTGTAGAAAGATTGATTACTCGAGCCAAGCAGCAAACTTTGACTGCTCGCCGAGATTTAATGAAAACTTTGTATACCGAAAATGCCATTAAAAAATTAATGGAAAATATTGCTCCAAGATACAAAGACAGACAGGGCGGTTTTACCCGTATTATTATGGTTAAAAACAGAAAAGGCGATGGAGCGGAAGAAGTTCTTATTGAATTAGTTTAATCTAAAAAATATGTCAACTGTTACTAAAAGAAAAAAAATCTCCATTGACGCTTCCGGCCAAGTTGTCGGCCGCCTAGCTAGCAGAATAGCTATGATTTTGTTGGGTAAAAATAAACCAGATTATACTCCGCACATTGATTCCGGCGATAAAGTAGAAATTACCAACATCGGAGAAATTCGTTTTACCGGCAAGAAAATGATGACCAAAGGTTTAAGACACCACAGTATGCATCCGGGTGGTTTGAAGACCAAAATGGTTAAAGAATTAATCAAAGAAGATCCGAAAGAAATTCTTTTGCACGCTGTCAGCAAGATGTTGCCAAAAAATAATACTAGAACACGCAGATTATTGCGTATATCTTTTAAATAAAAATTAGAACTTATGACAAAGATTTCACAGAAGAAAGAAAAAGAAAGTGATGTAATGCGTTCTGTCGGAAGACGTAAAAGAGCTTCCGCTCGCGTGCGTTTAACTCCGGGTACAGGTGTTATCACTATTAACGCCAAACCTTTGGCAGAATATTTCCCATATTTTGAATGGCAAAATATTATCAAAGCTCCGCTAGTAGCTGCTGGCAAAGAAAAAACCTTTGATGTTTCCGCCAAAATTATCGGTGGCGGCAAAAAAGGTCAGGCAGTGGCTGTTCAATTGGGAGTAGCCCGTGCTTTGGTAGTTTGGAATGAAGATCTAAAGAAAACTTTAAAAACTCAAGGCTATTTAACTCGCGATGCTCGTATCAAAGAAAGAAAGAAACCTGGTTTGAAACGCGCTCGTCGCGCTCCGCAGTGGTCCAAACGTTAAAATACTTCATAGTAAAAGCCCCAAAAGGGCTTTTATTGTTTTTGCTTATGAGGTAAAATAAAAGCAGCATGTCTTATACTGTTGCTCAAAATACCTCATTTCTCACAGCGGCCTCTATTTTACAGAAGGTCATATCTTTTTTGTATTTTATTTTTGTCGCCCGAACCATTCATGCGGAAAATACCGGGGTTTATTGGTTTGCCATTGCTTTCACCACTATTTTTACAGTCGTAGCCGATTTTGGCATGGGGCCGGTGCTAACCAGAGAAGCATCCCGTTACCCAGACAGAGCGGAAACTTATTTTAATACAGTCTTTTGGACAAAGGTTGTTTTTGGGGTAGGGTCTTATGTATTGGTAGTTATATTAGCCAATATTTTAAATTATTCGCCGCTGACCAAAGACATGATTTATATTTCCGGAATAACCATGTTTCTAGACAATTTAGGCACAGCTTTTTATAGTATTTTTCGCGCTAAGAAAAATTTAGTTTATGAATCAATCGGCATTATCGGTTCACAATTTATTACATTGGTTGTAGGCTCCATTGCATTACTCAATCATTGGCCGTTAGTTTGGCTTATTATCGCTTATACCAGCGCCAGTTTCTTGAACATAATTTATATCAGTTACTTTCTAAAAAAAGTCTATAACTTTAAAATTCGTTTTGCTTGGAACAGTTCTGTGTTTAAAATTTTTCTTATCACTGCTTTGCCATTTGCTCTGGCTGGAATTATCGGCCGTCTGTATTCTTACAGTGATTCGTTATTAATGTCCAAGATGCTTACTGCCAAAGAATTAGGTTGGTGGAGCGTACCTTACAAAATCACTTTTGCTTTCCAATTTATCCCTTCGGCGCTATCAGCCAGCGTCTATCCGGTTTTTAGCAGTTTATTTTTAACTGAAAAAACAGCTATTGGTCCATTGTTTGAAAAAGCTTGGCGTTATTTATTTGCCATTATTTTTCCTTTGGCTTTTGGTCTTATAGCTATTGCTAATCCGGTATTAAAACATGTTTTTCGTGATGAATTTGCGCCATCTATTATGCCGCTGCGAATTCTGCTCATCAGTCTTATCTTTGGGTTTTTAGGCTTTATTACCAGCGCACTGCTTAATGCCACCAATAAGCAAAAAATTCAAACTAAATTGATAGCTTCTGCTTTAGTTATTAATGTTATTTTAAATTTGTTGTTATTGCCAAAACTTCGCTTGGAAGGAGCGGCAATAGCGGCGCTGATAAGTAATACATTTATTTGTTTGGCTGGTTTTTATTTTGCCAGACGCCAAGTAGAAATAAACTTTAAAAATATTTTAAAATATCTTAACCAAACTTTGTGGCCAGCTTTGGCTATGGCTGTGATTGTCTATATTTTATCATTCAAATTACATTATATTCCGACCATTTTAATTGGCGGGATTATTTATTTCGTTTTAATTGGTTTTACCGGTGTTATTACCAAAGAAAATATTTTAATTGTATTTAATAAAATAAAACCGAAACAGCAATTGTCATCCCGAGCGAGGCTGTAGCCGACGAGGGATCTGCTCTGAGTATGAAACAGCACAACTACTACGTTTATATAATGGCCAGTGCTACCGCTGTGATTTATATTGGAGTGACAAATGATTTAATCAGAAGAGTTGAAGAACACAAAAATGGGGTAACTGATGGTTTTAGTAAAAATTATAAAACTAATCACTTGGTTTATTATGAATATTTTAGAGATATAAACGATGCGATAAGAAGAGAAAAAGAATTGAAAGGCTGGAGGAGAGAAAAGAAAGTTGTTCTAATTGAAATGACAAATAAAAATTGGAGAGATTTATACAATAATTTAATAGGAATAGATCCCTCGTCGCCGCAAGGCTCGCTCGGGATGACAAATTAATATATGGTAAAAACCCTAATAATCACCCTGGAGTATCCGCCGGAAATCGGCGGAGTAGCATCCTACACCTATAATTTAGCCAAAAATATTCACAGCGAAGAAGTAATTGTTTATGCTCCTCAAATGGCCGGTGATGTTGAATTTGATAGAAAGAATCAGTGGAAAACTGTACGGGCTAATCCATTTTTTTGGTTTATGTGGCCGCATTGGCTGCGCATGCTCTGGCAAGTGTGGCAGCTGGTAAAAAAAGAAGATATAACTAAAATTTACGCTCATCACGCTTTACCGGTCGGTTATATTGCTTATCTCTTAAAAAAGTTTAAGAAAATTCCATATGTAGTGTTTTTTCACGGTACAGATTTGGAATTAGGGATAAAAAATAAAAAAAATAAATTAAAGAAGATCTGTAAATCTGCCGAAAAAATAATAGTTAACAGCGAATATATAAAAAATAAATTCCAGGCAGCTTTTGAAAATATTAAAAAAGAAGTAACTGTTATCTATCCTTGTCCAAATGATACTTTTTTACAACCAACTGCCGAAGCAGAAATAAAGAAACTAAAATCTCAACTGGCTTTGGAAGGCAAAAAAGTTATTATTACTGTGGCGCGTATGGCCGAAGGCAAAGGTTATCCGCATTTGATCCGCCTGCTGCCAAAAATTTTGGAAAAAGTACCAAATTTAGTTTGGCTGATAATCGGTGATGGTCCGAAAAAAGACGAAATTATCAAAGCTATTCAAAAAAATTATTTGCAAAATGTTACCCGCTTTATTGGCAAAGTGCCGTACATTGAATTACCGAAATACTACCACTTAGCAGATTTATTTGTTTTACTTACCCATCCAGACGAATCATCGTCCGAAGAAGCTTGGGGGACTTCTTTTGTAGAAGCTGCGGCTTCGGCAATACCAGTAGTGGCTGGCCGAGCTGGCGGAGTAGAAGAAGCGGTACTTAATTTGCAAACGGGGTTGGTTGTAGATGTATACCAAGATATGAGTATTATTTCGGCTATAACAGAGATGTTGAATAATACTGATTATGCCCAGAAAATGGGTCAGGCAGGCCGGGAACGAGTTGTGCGAGAATTTAATTGGAGTGAGCAGTTAAAGAAGCTTTACCCTGTTAAATAATTTTAAATCCCTTAGATTATGTATTATATTTATATCCTACGTAGCCTAAAGGATAAAAAATTTTACACTGGATACACTAAGGATTTAAAATTAAGATTTGAGCAACATCAAAAAGGTTTATGTGAATCAACTAAAGACAGAAGACCGTTAAAGTTAATTTATTACGAAGCTTGTTTAAATCAACAGGATGCTACTCATAGAGAAAAGTATTTAAAAACTTATCATGGTAAAATGTATTTAAGAAATAGGCTCAAATCTTATTTAACAGGGTGAATATGCAGCCACTCATTAGTATTATCATTCCAGTATATAATCACGCTCATACCTTAAAAAGATGTATAGAGTCTGTTTTTAATCAAACCTACAGACCGCTAGAAGTAATTGTGGTTAACGATGGCAGTACGGATAATTTTGAGGAAGTGGTAAAAGAATGTTTGCTTCTTACTGATGGTGATTGCATTGGCGTAGGCAGTGTTTTATCGGTTATTTCTCAAGAAAATTTCGGCGCGGCAACGGCGCGCAATCGCGGATTTAAGGAATCAAAAGGGGAGTATGTGATATTTTGGGATGCAGATACATTGGCTCAGCCGCAAATGCTGCAAAAAATGTTTGCTGCTTTGCAGAATAATCCCCAAGCTTCGTATGCATATAGCAGTTTTAAATTTGGTTGGAAAACTATAAAAAGTCAAAATTTTGACCCTAGCAAACTGAAACAGCTAAACTATATAGATACAACGGCTCTCGTTCGCCGCAGTGAGTTTATGGGCTTTGATGAGTCTTTAAAACGCTTCCAGGATTGGGATCTGTGGTTAACTATGCTGGAAAAAGGTAAAACTGGTGTTTTTATCCCTGATACGCTATATACAAAAAAAGTTAGTGGTAGGGAAGGAATTAGTAAATGGCTGCCAAGTTTTGTTTATAAACTGCCATGGAAAATAAAACAGGTTAAAAAATACGAAGAAGCCAGAAGTATTATTTTAAAAAAACATGGGTTATTATAGTTAGTATGGTTATAGATATAGAATTAACTTTAAACAGATTTGGCTTTGGCAGAATTGCCGAAAATAAATTCCAATTATTTTGCTTTCGTTTTTCTAAATGGAAAATTCCTGGCAAACATTCTATTTCGTTTGAAATAAATTGGCGAACAAAATAAAATTGATAATTTTTAGTTATGAATTTAGAAGATATTCAGAAAAAAATTATTGCTTTTCGCAATGAACGCGACTGGCAGCAGTTTCATACACCCAAAGATTTGGCCATTGGCTTAACTTTAGAAGCCGGAGAAGTAGCCGAGCATTTTTTGTGGAAAACAGAGGAAGAATTAAAAGAATATATCAAAACTCATAAAGAAGAAATTGGCGATGAAATGAGTGATGTTTTGAATTATTTGCTCATAATGGCCAATGATTTTGGTATAGACCTGTTGGATGCGACAGATAAGAAAATAGTTAAAAATGCCAAGAAATATCCGGTAGAAAAAGCTAAAGGGCGGCATACGAAGTATACGGAGTTGTAAGTTGTCATCCCACTCGTTAACTGTCATCCTGACAGAGGCCGTAGCCGACGAAGGATCTATACATATTAAAGAAAATAGTATATCTAGTGTATGATAGTAAAACGCAAGCTGGGCTATTACGTAATTTCTGAGAAAACCCGTAAAAACCTAGGCGGGCCGTATAAAACTAGGGCTGAGGCAGCAAAACGGCTGCAACAGGTTGAGTATTTTAAACATCGGAAGTAGCAGTCCAGTTTATATGTCACTTGACAATATAAACAAAAAGGTGTAATATGTTTATATTAGTATGAGCAATGTAAACAAACCAAAGATAGGCAGGTATATACAGCAAAAAGAAGGGTATAAGACCTTTACACCTTTTGATTTTCCTCCAAAGGGTGGTTTTGTTATTAGTCCTAAGCTGTATAAAAAACATGAAGAGGCTATCAGATTGGTAGGAAAATTAGATGGTATTACCCGCCTTTTGCCGGACAGAGACTTTTTTATTTCTATGTTTGTGGTCAAGGATGCTGCTTATTCAAGCCAGATAGAGGGAACTAAAGCCACGCTTCAAGATGCGGTCGCTGCGCCTGTCACGGAAGAAAGGAATCGTAAAACTCCAGATGTAGATGATATTGAGCACTATATTGAAGCTGCAAACTATGGGGTTGTGAGAGCAAAACAATTTCCGATTTCTTTACGATTTATTAGAGAACTTCACGAAAAGCTTATGACTGGAGCGCGTTCTACGCAGCACGCCTATCCTGGTGAATTTCGTCGATCGCAAAATTGGATTGGTGGTAAGACGGCCATGGACGCGTCTTTTGTCCCTCCAGCGCCAGCTGATATGCAAAAATCTCTAGATGATTTGGAGAAATTTATGCATGCAAAAGATGATTATCCTTCTTTAGTTAAAGTGGGGCTTCTTCATGCCCAGTTTGAAACAATTCATCCATTCACTGATGGTAATGGTCGCACCGGCAGAATACTGATTGCGATGCTTATTCATCAAGCAGGATTACTTGAACTTCCGGTTTTGTATCTTTCTAGTTATTTTAAAAAATACCAGAAATTATATTATCAAAAACTAAATAATTATCATGATGAAGATGCTGATATTGACGGTTGGCTTGAATTTTTTCTTGAGGGTGTGGCAGAAATTGCTAATTCGGGTATAGATACATGCACTGAGATTACGGCTTTACGTGATCGTGATTTTGCTAAAATGCAAAAATTAGGGAAAAAATCTGCTGAATCAACTTTAGAAATAGTCCGTAAATTATTTAGTCAGCCAATTGTGGGTGTAGCGGAGATAATGAAATGGACAGGATTTACTGCGCCGGGCGCCTATAATGTGATAGAACGACTCAAGGGTTTAAAGATTCTTGAGCCTATTGGTGATGCCGATTATGATCAAAAGTATATTTACGCGGATTATTACGAAATTTTTGATGATAGCTTTAGAGAGGCAAGAGCTAAGAAAAAATAATTATTGTAGTTTATCATCCTGACCCGCCCTAGGCGGAGCTTCAGAGAAATACGGACTGAAGTAGGGGAATCCCATTCAAATCATAGGAAATAATTTATTAATAGTTTTGCATCTTTAAATGTTTTCAGGTAAGATGAGGGAAGCTTTTATCGTTAAATGTTATGCAAAAACCATATTACGAAAAATCAAATTTTACACTTTATCAAGCAGATTGCTTGAGTATTTTGGCTGGTTTAAAAGAAAATTCAGTAGATATGGTTTTTGCGGATCCGCCGTATCTGCTTTCTAATGGTGGTTTTACTGTGCATGCTGGTAAACGTGTGAGTGTAAATAAAGGTGAATGGGATAAAAGTGGAGGGTTAAAGAAAGATTTTGAATTTCAGTTAGAATGGATACGGGCAGTTAAGCGTGTATTAAAACCAAGTGGAACAATTTGGATCAGTGGAACCTACCATTCGATTTATCAATGTGGTTTTGCCTTACAAGTGACTGGATTCCATGTTCTTAACGATATCGCATGGTTTAAGCCAAATGCTTCGCCAAATTTAAGTTGCCGTTTTTTTACTGCCAGTCACGAAACAATTATTTGGGCGAGAAAAGATAAAAAAGCCAAGCATATTTTTAACTATGATTTAATGAAAAATGGTGTTTGGCCAGAAGATGCTTTAAAAAAACCTGGATTACAAATGCGTTCGGTTTGGTCTATGGGAACTCCAAAACCAATTGAAAAGAAATTTGGCAAGCATCCAACTCAGAAGCCGGAAGATTTGTTAAAAAGAATTATTTTAGCTAGTACACATAAAGGAGATTTAGTTGTTGATCCATTTACTGGAAGTTCTACAACTGGAATAATGTCGCATCTTTATGGTAGAAAGTTTATCGGTATTGACTTAGAAAAAAAATATCTCGACCTGTCTATTAAACGGTTTGAACAATTAGATAGTAACTTAAAAAATAAAATTAATAATAAAAAATAATATGAAAGAAAAAGGTGTTGGTGGTGGAAATACCATTACTGGATTAAATTTTGAGCGTGAAGGAGATATTTTAGAGTTGCTTAAAAAGCAGAAAGGGTATTCTGTAAAAGGCAGTACTATTTTTTATGAAAGTAAAGAAGTTGCGCAAAGTTATAGAAAAAATGCTTTATATAAATTTTTAGAACTAAAAGGAGTTGATTATCGTAAACATTTATCAAAAAGGCTTTTACCGGATGAAGCGCTTTATGTAATAGTGAATAATACCCTTTTTATTATTGAAATGAAGTTCCAAAAAGTTGCAGGATCGGTTGATGAAAAGTTACAGACCTGTGATTTTAAGAGAAAACAGTATTCAAAATTAATGGCTCCGTTAAATATAGAAGTAGAATATATTTATATTTTGAGTGACTGGTTTAAAAAACCAGAGTATAAAGATGTTTTAGATTATATAATTTCTGTAGGGTGCCAGTATTATTTTAAGTATTTACCTCTACAAAAATTAGGATTGCCAGTACCGGTCTAAAATAAATTAATTAACAGTATGAACTATCATCAAATTTTTTTAAACGCAATTCAAGATAAAATAATTGTAAAAGTAAGGTTTAACTCACAAGAAAAAGGAATAATTGAAAGACTTTGTATACCATTTGATTTTGGACCATCAAGACGGCAAAATTTAGTAGAAAACCCTGATAGATACCATTTTTATGATCTGGATAGTCCAGAAAGACAGCATACTCTTTCAATTCTACCTAACCAAATAATCTCGATTGAAGCTACTGCTAAATCTTTTGATCCAGCTCAGTATATTACTTGGACTCCAAAATGGTTTATTAAACGAGATTGGGGTATTTACTCTTAAAAAATATTTATAATATTTCAAAATTTTATAAATTATTTTTTTAAATAAAAATGTTTTTCAACACTCCCAAAAACCCAACCAAACTAAAAAAGACCATATATTTAATAACTTCTATGCTTTTAGGAGCTCTATTAAGTTTTATTGCTCATGCACTTATAGAAATTAATTATTTGCAGTGGGCGCAGAAAAATAACTATCAGGTAACTTTTTATGGCACTTGCGCTTTGTACCCTGTAATTCAGGCAGCGCTGTGGATTCTTGGAACAGCAGGCGGATTTTTCTTAGGGAATTTTTGGTGGCGAAATGTTTATGTTGAAAGAGTTTGGATCAGAGATAATAAAAAGCAATATAACTATGAATGATAATTCACGAGAAGATAATAGATCACCCAGTGATTTAAAAACTTTAGATCTATTTAAAAAGATACTTGAGTATGCTTCTTACTTTTTGGGTTTAGCTTTTATTATTGGGTTTTTAATTTGGAATTTTTATTTGTATGGCTTAGGTTTTAAAGAAGATAATATAATTCAAACTCGTTTTGTTCTTTCCGGAGTCATATTTATTATATTGGCTTTACTTTTATTTTTTATTATAGAATTGTTGTATAATCTATCTTTAATCGGGATTAATTTTTTTAGAAGAACAAAATTTAAGAAGAACAAAATAATTAAATCATTAACGCTCAACGATATTTTCACTGGTATTATTATTTTAATTGTTTGTATTTTTTTATATGTAATTCTTATTTTTCCATTTATACCATCTGGTTTAGGCGGTGGTGCTCCGAGAGTTATAGAAGTTTTAACGGATAAGATTAATATGGTTGATTTAACAAAATTAGGCATTCAACCAGCTGAAAGTAGTGAAATTCAAACTCAACAACTTTGTGTTGCTTATGAAAATGATAGTACACAAGTAATACTTTTATCTGATCGTATTTTACACCTTAAGAAAGATAAATATTATGGTTCAGCGTATTTACCAGGCGTATCTCAATTGGTATCAAATAATTATTGTAAGAAAAATGCCAAATATTGGTTGTTAAAATCATATTTTTGCGAAATTTTAACTAATAGTAAATTTTGTCAAAAATAGTTTATGTTCGGTTTATCAAAATCAGAACTCAAAACCCTCAAAAAACTTTCCACACCCATTAAAATCCAAGATTTTTTGGATAGCTTTCCGGTAAATTGGGAAAAGAAAGGCGAGACTTATACGTCTCCCCGTCGAACCTTGAAAGCCAAGAAGATGCATTGTTTTGAAGGGGCGCTTGTAGCCGCATTAGCTTTGTGGTTAAAAGGAGAAAAACCTTTATTGCTTGATTTTAAAAACCAGGGTGATGAAGATCATGTCGTGGCATTATACAAACGCAATGGTTATTGGGGAGCGATAAGCAAAACAAATCATTCCACCTTGCGCTATCGCGATCCGGTATATAAAACTATTCGTGAATTAGTAATGTCTTATTTTCATGAATATTGGCGGGTTCGGGATGGCAAAAAAACTTTAGCCAGCTATTCTGCCAAACCTTTTGATCTGCGTAAATATGGCAGCAAATGGGTAACTACCGAAGAAGAGTTGTTTTATTTGGTAGATGATATAGACAATGCGCCGCATATACAAATTATTCCTCCGAAAAATAAAAAATTCTTGCGTCGGGCTGACAGAATGGAAAGACGAGTAGGTAAAATTATTGAATGGAAACGAAACCATCCGAGGACTTAGTATTATAGCTTTGTATGTAATTCTTTTTAGCTGTATACTGAATACAGGTTAATCATAATATTAATTAATATGTCAAAGAAACCTATTCTGCTTATCGTCTTGTTTGCAGTTGTAGTCGGTTTAGGCTGGGTTGGTGTTTTTTATTATGATAATCTGCGCGGTATTGCTCCGGCGCTTTTTCCTCCGACTAATGATATTACTAAAATCGTTCCCGAAACCATAACTGTAACTTCAAGCGAAGCAGTTAGACCAAGATCTATCAATAATGGGGCATTAAAAATGCCACCAGGTTTTGGAATTTCTATTTTTGCTAAAAATTTACCTGGCGCGCGAGTGATGATTACAGATAAAGACGGAAATATCTGGCTTAGCCAAACTGGAGAAGGAAAAATTTCTAAATTAACTCTTAAAAATGGTGTTTTAAGTAAACAGGAAACTATTTTAAGCGGCTTGCAAAATCCGCATGGCTTGGCATTTGATCCGGAAGATTCAAGCGTATTATATATTGCCGAGGAAACTAAAATTTCTAAAACAATTATAATAGGAAATAGTGCGGGACCATTGCAAAAAATAGTTGATCTGCCTAAAAAAGGTAATCATTTTACCCGAACTTTAGGTTTTGGTCCTGATGGTCGTTTGTATGTTTCCATTGGTTCTACCTGTAATGTTTGTAATGAATCCGATATCCATTATGCTTCGCTATGGTCTTTAAACAAAGATGGCAGTGATTTTAAACAAGTAGCTAGAGGCTTGCGCAATAGTGTTTTCTTTACCTGGAACCCAAGTGATGGCCGAATGTGGGCTACCGATAATGGTCGGGATTTACTAGGAGATGATATTCCACCGGATGAAATTAATATTATTGATACTAATTCTGCCAGTATCTTAAATTTTGGCTGGCCAAATTGTTATGGTAAAAATATTCATGACACTGCTTTTGATAAGAATGTATATATCCGTAATCCGTGTATGGAGCCATTTGAAAAGGAAAGTCATATTGATGTGCCGGCGCATTCAGCCCCGCTTGGTTTGGCTTTTGTGCCTGCAAACGCTGGTTGGCCGGCAGAATATAAAAACGATTTGGTTGTGGCTTTTCACGGTTCTTGGAATAGAAGCGTGCCAACCGGATACAAGGTAATTATTTATCATTTGGATGGAGAAGGCAACGCTTTAAGCCTGAGTAATTTTGTTACCGGTTGGATCAATGGCAAAGAGGCCAGTGGCCGTCCCGTAGATATTATTTTTGGCAAAGATGGTAAAATGTATATTTCCGATGATAAAGCCGGTGTGGTATACCAAGTGGAATATATAAAGTAATATGCAAATTCCGGAGAGCGAATTAAATATTTCTTTTGCCAGATCATCGGGCGCAGGCGGGCAGAATGTAAACAAAGTTTCTTCCAAAGTTATTATTCATTGGCCAATAGGGAAGTCCCAAGTTTTTTCTGGGGAACAAAAAGATAGAATCCGATCCAAATTAGCCAACAGAATTAATAATGAAGATGAGTTAGTAATAATGTCTGAAGAAGAACGCTCGCAATTGCAAAACAGGGAATCAGCTATTGCCAGATTGCAAGAATTGGTCGCACAAGCATTGCATATTCCCAAAAAACGCCGTCCGACTCGTCCAACCAAAGGCTCAAAACTTCGCCGCATTGAAAGCAAAAAAATTAGATCAAAAATTAAATCAGAAAGAAAAATTTCTTCATCTAAATTTATATGAAAAATCATAACCATTTGGCTGTTTGGCTCGTTATTATTTTACATCAAGTATTGGGGTATATTTGGTATGCTCCATTTCTTTTTCTTAATGTATGGCTGGCAGGACAGGGCAGAACTATGGCGCAGTTAAATGCCTCTGGTCCGGCGCCTATTATTTGGAGTATTGTGGCTAATATTATTGCCGCTTATACCATTTCTTGGTTAATTATTAAGCTCGATGTTAAAAATTTTTGGTCTGGCGCAAAACTAGGAGTAGTATTATCTGCGGGGTTTTTTATTTTAGGTTTGGGAGCTCATTATAAATTTTTGGGTATAGCTGATTCTGTAGTGTTTATTGATCTAGGTTTGTTGTTTGTTTGGACTATTATAGCTGCCAGTATCTTGGCAGCCTGGAGAAAGAAAATGTGACCCAAGAAGAAGCTCTATCTATTTTAAAAACGGGCGCCAATGTTTTTTTAACTGGCGAACCGGGAGCAGGTAAGACGCACACTATCAATGAGTATGCATCATATTTGCGCGCTCGCGGTGTAGAACCATCAATTACCGCTTCCACGGGCATTGCGGCCACTCATATCGGCGGTATGACCATTCATTCTTGGAGTGGTATTGGCATCAGGAATTATTTAAGCAAATATGATTTGGATAAAATAGTTTCCACCGAATATTTGGTAAAGCGAATTCGTCGTGCCAAAGTTTTGGTGATAGACGAAGTATCTATGCTGGGGCCGGAAGCTTTTTCGATAGTAGAAACTGTTTGCCGAGCTATCAGGCAAAACAATGATGCTTTTGGCGGTTTGCAAGTTATTTTAGTTGGAGATTTTTTTCAACTGCCGCCGATTGTTAAATCAGAAATAAATAATCCTCAAGCTTCTTTGTTAGATTCCGGCAAGCCTCCTCGTTTTGCTTATGATTCTCCAGCTTGGAAAAGAACCAATCCAGTAGTTTGTTATCTTACTGAACAGCATCGCCAGGATGATAGTAGTTTTTTAGATTTACTTTCTGCAATCCGTTCTAATAGTTTTGGTAATGAACATTTATTGCAGTTAGAAACTAGAAAAATTGCCGAAGAAACAATGTCGGATAAAGCGGTAAAACTTTATACCCACAATTTGAATGTTGATCGCACCAATGACGCTATGCTAGAAACTTTTTCCGGTCATCCGGTAACATTTACTATGACTAGTCATGGTGCCCCAGGGTTAGTGGCTAGTTTGCAAAAAGGCTGTCTGTCGCCGTACAATTTAATTTTAAAAGTTGGAGCCAAAGTAATGTTTACTAAAAATAATCCGAAAGAAGGATTTGTAAATGGTACTTTGGGCGTAGTAGAAGGTTTTGATAGTTTTGTTGGTTTGCCGATGATACGTACTTATGATGGCAGATTGATTGTGGTTGAAAAAATGGATTGGAGTATAGATGAGAATGGCAAAACCCGCGCCAAAATTTCGCAATTGCCGCTTCGTTTGGCTTGGGCTATTACAGTGCATAAAAGTCAGGGAATGAGTATGGATGAAGCGGTAATTGATTTAAGCGAGGTGTTTGAGTTCGGTCAGGGCTATGTGGCTCTTTCTCGCGTGCGGCGTTTAGCTGGATTATATTTATTGGGCTGGAATGAACAGGCGTTTCAAGTGCATCCGGAAGTTTTGACTGAAGATAATACTTTTCGCGCTAGTTCGGAAGCGGCCTCAACTGCTTTTGCACAAATTCCACCAGAAGAATTACAAAAAATGCATGATAATTTTATTAAAGCTTGCGGAGGCAACATTCTAAGATCTGTCATCCCGAGCGAGGCTTTAGCCGACGAGGGATCTATTCATAAAATAAAAAACAAAAGTAACCGTTATGATAAAATTAGAGAAAAGCATGCCAATGCCTATAAACCGTGGAGTAAAGAGCAAGACGAAGAGCTGAAAGATTTTTTTGCGAATGATATGAGTATTGATGAATTAGCAAAAACATTTGGCCGAAAGAGTGGAGCGATTAAGATGCGATTGATAAAGTTAGGTCTTGTCGATGAGTTTAATTAGGTTTTTATGAATACTATAAACATAATTGCTGGCTTAACAAGTGGAATTTTTGCGTTTATCGCTTTTGTGCGTATGTGGTATTGCATGCGCAAAGAAGGAGCTAGGCCGAACTTGCTTACTTGGGGAGTTTGGGCAATTCTAGCTTTTGTACTGCTTAAAAGTGAATGGGAAGCCATAGGCACCAACTGGGCTTTGGCTATGCTGTTTAATGATTTAGTTTGTATCAGTGTTACGGCTATAATTCTAGTTTTTTTAGCTTGGCGCGATCGTCAAAAATTATCAATTCCAAAAAATAATACCATAGATGCTTCTACCTGGATAAATATTTGTTGTTTAGTTGCAATTGGAGCTGCTTCGATTGTTTGGTGGCAGACTTCCTCGGCATTTATTGCTCTTCTCTGTTATTTATCAATAGATTTTTTGGCGATCATTCCGACACTTTGGGCGGTCTGGAAAGATTATGAGAGTGAAGATTCTTGGGAATGGGTTTTGTTTCAAGTTTCGAATACTACTGTAATTTTTACAGTAACAAAATACGATTTTCAGCATCTGGCCTATCCATTGGTAGTTTGCGCAATTGCTACAGCAGTGAATGTTGTGCGAGGGGTTGCTTGGTGGAGGCAGGAGAAGAAAAATAATAATATAAATTCAATTAGTAAATAAAATATGAACAAAAATCATGAGTATATATTTTTGGTAGTCGCTCTCTTCTCGTCTTTCTTCTTTTGGCAACAAACTAAAAAAATTACAGATCTAGAACAAAAAAACTCTATACTTCAATCTGATCTGTCTAGATACGAATATGCTTTAGATGATGCTAATGAGCAGATTGAGCAAGCTAATAATAATATTGAAGATGCTAAAGGTTATGCTTGGGAGAGTTATGATGATATGGGTACAGCTTTGGAAAATTTAGAAACTGTAGATAATATTAACATATAAAAATATGAAAAATGTAAGAAAAATTTTGATCCTTCCGTTATTGGCTATCGTATTACTAGGAGCTGGTTGTGAAAATCAGAATTCTTCCCAAATGAATAGTTTTTCTAAGGTAAATAGTCCTATCATTAATATTCGAGTTAAAGAAGAAATTCCTAAACTTGCTCCAGCTGATGATTTAAAACAAGTTGAAAGTCAAACAACTGACTACGCTCCCAACGGTACATATAAAAATACTGCTGGTAATAAAGTTCCAAGACCTTATGAAGCACCATCAGTTCCAATTGGAGCATCAGCTAAGTGTAGAGATGGTTCATATAGCTTTAGCCAAAATAGAAGAGGAACCTGTTCGCATCATGGTGGTGTAGCACAATGGTATTGAGTAAAATTTTTAGATTAGATAGAAAAGGTTATCAAATTTAAAAATTATATTTTATTGCAAATTTTGCAAAATATTGGCACTTCTGTTACTATTTTAGTATAAATATATATTATAAAAATATGAAAAAAGTATTTTTGGTTATCATATCATTATTTGTTTTTGGACAGACTCTGACAGCCAGTGCCTATGTGAGTGTTAAAGGGTATTATAGAAGTAATGGAACATATGTTGCTCCGTATGTACGTAGCGAACCCAATGGTCTAAAGTATGACAATTATAGTTATACTCCTAGTCAAGGCTTATATAATGATTCTTATGGTACACGTGGCACGACTTGGGACACACCAACCTACATAACTGACCCAAATTATTATCAAGGTAAAAGTTTATATGATTCTAATCAATCAGCTTCTTATGGTGCCTCCTATTCTTCAACTCCATCCTGTCCTTCTAATTCTTATTACGATCGCATAAATGATAATTGTAAATGTAATTATGGGTATTTAGTGTCTGGTAGTAGTTGTGTATATGGTAATACTTACTGTAGTAATCAATATAGTTATGGTTCGGAGTATGATTCTCTAAGCAAAACTTGTAAGTGTAGTTATGGCTATCGTTGGAATGATAGTGCTACAACCTGTGTCTCTAATTCTAGTTATTGCACCAGCAAGTATGGTTATGGTGCTACTTATAGTATTTTACAAAGTGGGTGTGTTTGTCAGTCTGACTATACTTTTGATGGATCTCAATGTGTTTTAAATGTTGCTAAGATCAATGTTTGTCCAACTGGTATTTTAACTCAAGCTGGCACATGTATTTCTCATACCCAGAACTGTATAAATAGTTTTGGTCAAAATACTTATGGTGTTAAATCAACAACGGATAATAACTCTTCCTGTTATTGTTTGCCTGGATTTAAATGGAACGACTCTCAAACTAGCTGCATAGTTAATACAGCGGCAGCTCCAGTAGTGGAGTCAAAAGAATATATTAGTACAAAAACAAAAATTAGTATCAGAAAATCAAATTCGATAAATTCAGAAGTGCTTGATACTACTAGTCCTAGTATAAAATATGAGATCTTATATAAAGATAGTGCATGGGCACAAATTAAATTTGTTAATGATAGTACGGGGTGGATACAGATTAAGTATGGTATGATTACTAAATCATAAGTTTTCCAATCGTCTCGAATAACTCTGTAAAATAAAAATAGCTGTAATAGCTATTTTTATTTTTCCAGTAATTATCTAGTTACGACCCGGAATCATCTGGTCGACGCTTTTCAACAAATCTCTTCCATATCCAACCAATGAGACCAATCAACAGAGGGCCGACGATTAAAGTAAGTAAGATATTGTCCAGCTTTTCGTTGAGTCTCAAGTTAGCTTCTTTAAGGTCGTTAATATTAGCATGCAAAGTATCTTGGTCTTGTTTTAGAAGTCTGGAAGTTAAGGCTTTATCCGCATCATACAAGATGCTTTGTTCCAACACAGCTTGTTTATCTTCAAGTACCTTTACGCGTTTCTCTGTAACTAACAAATTGGCTTCTTTTGGCAGTCCAGTTAGCAGTCCGTCCAGTCGTGCAACTTTAACTTCCATCTCCGTGAGCTTTTTATCAGAGCCTTTCATCCATACATCAGCATTTGTCTCGCTCTTACTTTGAAATACGCGTCTAAGCATTCCATTATCAAGAAAGAATGCGTATACTAAAATACCAGCAGCTGCGTATGCAGCTATTACAATAGCAAAGAATCGACTCTTTGCTGCTTTACGTTTTAGGTATTCAAATTCCGATAGCTTACGATATTCATCGTAGAGGTCGCTAACATCTTTTGTTCTGAAATGGCGTGGTGAATCAGGCATATTTTCTGAAATTATTTGTTTGGGAGAGGGGGCATTTTCTCAATATTCTTTGCGAGCTCCTCAAATTCTTTTTCTTCTTCTGCCTCAATCTCTTCGAGTGTTGCACCAACCTTTTTTATCAATAAGTTCTGAAGAGCTTTTATTCGCGCATCACGCCCAAGATCAAAAGCGGTCTTGGGACCTATTTTTTGAACAACACGGCTCAAGTAGTCTTCAAATTTCATAAATTTACAAATTATAATAACATTGCTTTAGTATAACACCATGACCCAGATATTCAAGTCTTTTAAATTCATATATTATAGGATGGTATTTGTCCAGGGAGAGTAGAAAAAAGTTTACCAAGTGTTTCGATTAGCCTTAGTTAATAGTGAATAAAAGAAAAAAATATCAACAAGCAGTTTTATAAATATTGATCATCCATTTGAACCTTCAACTTGGTGGGATTCTGTCAGTTCAACACCGCAGTAACTACTTGCTAAATACACCAGGAGGACAATTCCCAGCACATGAAACAGCGCCGGAGAAGTAATATTTATAACTAGCAGTGCAATTATAGAGGCAAGCAAGCCTCTATTTTGTTTAATTTTAAATATTATATAGCCAATAAGCGCTAGCCAGACTATTAACCCCAAAATTCCCAATTCATCAATTATTTCCAGATACCCCCAATCAAAATGAGGGGTAGTAATGTTTGCCTTAAAAACAGGACTATAAACTGTTACGGTATCACCCAAACCATTTCCGATTACCCGATAAAGCTTTATTTTTTCTAAAATTTTTGGCAGTAGTAATAGGCGACTCAAAGAACTGTCTTCAGTTTGCGGCAGAGCAATGCTTTGCAATCGCAATCCTAAGTATTCCCAGCCCAAGTTTTTTCCTTTGGTGGCTGCCAAATTAGTAAGTGTGAATATGCTTATAAAAAAAACAAGCGCGCCGGCTGAATAAATTAGCCAGCGTTTCCAATTTTTTAATGAGAATAAACATAAAATTCCGGCAGCTAAAGCAATCAGATAAATTCTGGTTATGTTAGTAGTGAGAATTGATAAAAGTAAGCCTCCGAGTATTATAAAAATAAAATTTTTGCTGTTTTTATTTTCTAGCTGTTGATAAAATAGATATAAAAACAATGGTACCAGCAATAATTGTTCATTAAGCAAAATCCTAAAGAATCCGGTGTTGTAATCGGTAATCTTGCCGCTAGCCACATCTCTAAACCAATGATAATAAGAATCTTGCAAGACAAAAATTCCGGAAGAAAACCCTGCTAAAGTAAAATAGGTAAAAATAAAGTTTCCGATAATTGCGGCTATTATCATGTTAAAAGCGACTGCACGGAATTTTTCTGACAGTAAAAGTTGTTTGAGAGGAAAGTAGTATGAAAAGAAAAGATAGGGGATAGTGTCGGCAATAATTAGTTTTGGGTCGTGGCCAAAATTATAGCCGCGCAGCGCTGATCTAAACACAACCTCGTACAAGCATAGAAAAAATGCTAAAATCAATTTATTTTCATAAAAAATGTGGTAGGTTTTATTTTTAATAGTTTGGTAAGCAAAAATTGCCAAAGAAAATATCAATAAGAGTGTGCGCAGAGAAATTCCTTTTATTTCCAAAAAACTACCAGCTCCGCCTAAAATAAGTTCAGCTGCAATAATCAACCAGCCGCGTTCATCTTTTTTTAATAAAAAATAAACCACCAGCAAAAGAATGATAGCGGAAATAAGCCAGTTTATCGGGTTGGCAAAATATAGCGGTGTGGAAGGGTTAAAAAAGTATGAGAAAACTCTTAAGCCAAAATAAATAGCGAGAAATACAGCAGTTTGTTTTTTGAAAATTTGAGTCATTTTGTTTAAAAAAACATTATCCAGCGTTGTGATTATTATAGCTCAAATGCTGGCAAAGGCCTTGTGGGAACGAGATCTGTGCTCGCTAGCGGATTGCTGCTTGGGAAGCAAACCCAGCAGAATTCCTGCCAATCCTCCTCTTGATCGTGGTTTTCTTTTTCTGCCGACTTCCATTGCCCTGATCGTTTTTTTGACAAGTGGACTTGATAATCACTTGTCTCTCCAGGTCTGTATTCAGTACGGAAATGCTGGGCCGGTCCTCTCCGTCCCGCCGCCACATCAGGGTGCTGCCTTGCCAGAACAGATCAGCTTTTGGAGCATTCACTTTTCTGGCCACCTGATCACGCCACGCGTTTTTCCGTTCCTTGAGAGTCATTTAAACCCCTGCAGAGTTGATAGTTGCTGGTTCTTTCCAATCCACATGATTGGCGATACCATTTTAAGCACTAGTTTAATGCCTAAAACACTACCGCTAATCCAAATTTATTATATTTTATATCCGTTTAAAAAGCTAGCTGCATCCATAGATCCTTTTCCTTCCAATTGTAATTCCAAAATCTCTATTGAACCTTGGCTGCAGCCGATAAAAATTCTTTTATTTTCCGCTAGTGGTTCGCCGGCAGTTATATTTTTATCTGATTTAGCTATTTTTAAAAGTTTTAGCCGTTTATTATTGCGCATGCACCAAATTCCCGGCCAAGGAGTTAATCCTCGGTATTGATTGTAAATTTCATCATTAGTTTTATTAAAATCAACCAATCCATCTTCTTTGCTCAGAAGCTTGGTAAAAGTTGCTTGGTTTTCGTTTTGTTCCTGAGCCTTCAACTCGCCACTTAACCATTGTGGAAGGGTGTTTACAAGTAAATTAGAGCCCTCTACAGCCATTTTGGCAGCCAAAGTGGTGTAAGTATCATCCGGGTCAATAACCATCTTTTTTTGAGACAAAATTGAGCCATGATCCATTTTTTCATCCATTAGCATAATAGTGACGCCAGTCTCTTTTTCTCCGTTTACCAGAGCCATTTGGATAGGGGAGGCGCCGCGATAAGTTGGCAAAAGTGAACCATGAACATTAATTGTGCCTTTAGGAAAAGAATCAATAATTTTTTTGGGAATCATTAAGCCGTATTGAGCCACAATAGCCAGTTCACAGTTCTCAGTTCGTAGCTCACAGTTTTTGAGCGACTCTGGTTGTTCGACCGGAATATTATATTTTAAGGCTAATTTTTTGACTGGTGATTCTTCAATTGTTTGTTTGCGGCCAACTTTTTTATCTGGTTGGGTAAAAACAGTTTCAACGGAAACAATATTGCTGTCTAGCAATCCTTGCAAAATAGTGGTGGCGAATTCTTGAGTGCCAAAAAAAACTGTCTTTACTTTTTGCATAATTGATTGGTGTAATTAGATTCTGTTTTTTTCATAAGTATGCAGTTTTTTGGCTTTTTCAATAAATAGTATTCCGTTTAGATGATCGATTTCATGCTGGATAATTCTGGCAAAAAAATCAGTGGCCATAAATTCTACTTTTTCACCTTTGGCGTTTAAGGCGGAAACTTTTATTTTTTTAAATCTTCTGACCGATCCGTAAATATTTGGCACAGACAAACAGCCTTCTTCACTCCATTCCCGCAGGATAGATTTTTTTTCAAAGCTCGGATTAATTAAAATAAGATCCTCTTTTTTGCTCGGAGTAAAGTTTTTGGCGATAATACAAAGCTGAATTGGGTTGCCAACCTGTACCGAAGCTATGCCCACGCCATCTTTGGCATACATAGTTTCTATTAAGTTACCGACAAACTCTTTGATTTCTTTGGAGTTAATTTCTTCGGCGGTTAAGTTTTTAGAAACCTGATGCAAAAGCGGATTAGGTTCTTTTGTGATTTCTAGGATCATAATCTTTTTGTCATCCCGAGCGAATCCGCTCTTTATAGAGAGCGGGTGACGAGGGATCTATCCTTTAATGAATAGATTCCTCACACAAGGTTTGGAATGACATTGGTTAATTAATAAAAATAGAGCAATGAATTTGGGTTGGGGTCTATTTTCCAGCTTTCCGGCACCTGGGCTAGTAGTAGTTTAGTACTTTTTTTATAATTTTCATAGCCTATTTTGGCTAAAATTACCTGCCAGTACTGTCCGTTATGGTAGTATGGCGAAGTTTCTAACGGACCCAGTATTTTAATCCCAGAATTGCCTTTAGTCAAGGTCTGGAGCTTGGTTAGAACTTCACGGGCTTCTTTTTCTACAACATTAGATTTTTGGTTGCCAGCCAGTAGTTTGAGTATGTATTTAAAAGGCGGGTAGCCAAAAGCGCGACGTTCAGACAGTTGTTGGGTGTAAAAATTATCAGGAGCGTATAGGGAAGCAAAAACCAAATGTTCCGGATGTTTAGTTTGAATGAGCAGTTTTGTCTCAGAACTTAGTTTATATTGAGCGTCGCGGATTTGCTGCCAAAAATTTTCAATAGTTTTGTATTCGGGGATAAAAAGTGCAGTATCGGCGTCTAAGAATACAAACAATTCAATTTTTTCCCAGTTTAAATAAGGCCAAGCTAATTGCGTGCAGATTATTATTTTGCCTGCTCCGCTACCAGTGTCTGTATCAATATTAAGTTTTTCTAATTCATTTTCATCGCTGTCAATTCTAATTACCGGACGAGGATCGGAAAGTTTAGCTGTAATTTTTTTTATCAGTTCCTCGGCCAATTGAGTGCCGGCACCAAGAGTGGAAATATTTACGCCTTGGCATTTTTGACAGATGGTTGGCAAATTTTCCGAAAAATTACAATAATGGCAGACTAAAGTTTTTTTATCTTGATGATAAGTTAGAGCCAGTTTACAGTTTGGACATTTTAAAACATTGCCGCAATCTTGGCAGCCAACATAACTGGCTGAGCCGCGTCGGTTTAAAAAGAATACAATATCACCAGTTTTTGTTTTTTTCAGTTCTTCCATTGTATCGATACTAACTAAACTATAGTTGCCGCCGCGTTTTTCGGATTTCATATCAATGATTTCCGTGGTTTTGTTCAACGGTTTTATTTTCAAATCATTGTCTGTATCGTAGACTTTATTTTTGGCAAAATAGTAGCTTTCGATGGCAGGAGTGTGAGATAAAATAGATAGAGCAGCGTTGTGGTGTTTGGATAAAAATAGAGCGGCATCACGAGTATGCAGGCGTGGAGCCATGTCCCAGCTTTTGTAATTAGAGTTGCCTTCATCGGTCAAAATGATATTTTTTAAATCAAACCAAGGCAAAAATAGAGCGGCTCTGGTGCCGACAATAATATTTTTCTCTCCAGTCCAAATCTGCAACCAAGCGGCAAACAACTCTTTAGTATTTAATTCACTGGTAATTATGATAGTTTTACTAAGTACATTTTCCGGAAGAAAGTCCATTGTCTTTTTTATTCCGGATAGTTCGGGAACCAAGATCAAATGCTGAGATTTTTCTTCCTCTAGTTTTTCCAGAATAAAATCTTTTTTTTCTGCTTCATTTTTGTGAATAAATATTTGCGGTTTACTTTGATTGATTTTAGAAACTGTTTTTTGCGGTTTGCTTATGTCGGTTATTTTTTTTAATTTTCTAATTTGTAAAGGCAGTAAATTTGTTTTTAATAAAAATCCTAAGGATACATGATAAAACTGAGAAACATCCTGCAAGAAATTTAATTGTTGCTCGGATAAAATCGGTTCTGCCAAAGCTATTTCTTTTATATTTTTTAGTTTAAGTTTTGCTGGCGATTCGTCATTTTTAATTTTAAAAATTACGCCAAATTCTTCCTTGTTGCGGAAGGGGATTTTGATAAGCTGGCCAATTTTGATTTTATTTTCATTTTCTTCCGAAACTAAATAATCCAGAACCGGCAAAGACAACGGCATTCTTCTGGCCGGAATGACTTGTATAATCATAAAATTATCCGGATAAAGAAAAGTTGGCGGTTAAATAACCGATGCCAAACGGCCCTTCATAAGCGTATGATTTGTAAGTGTGATGAACTCCTTGTAAAATTCCCATTAAAATTAAAAATGATCTGAAGCCGCATTCGGAAGCGTCAGTAACCAGTTTTTTGTCCAGCTGAAGCATGCCGGATAAATTATTACCGGCCAAAAGTTCTTGGATCCTTCTATCAAATTCCGGACCGGCCGGATTGTAGCCGGCGGGAGCGTCGGAAATTAAAGCGTGCGACAGGTCGCCGGAAGCGATTACCGCCACTCGTTTATTTGTCTCGGCAATTTTATCGGCCAGCATAGAACCGAAAGCCACATGAGTTTTCCAATCCAAATCACAAAAGCCGATCTGAATTATTTTGATATTTTTAAGATGATTAGCCAGATAAAATAAAGGTATAGATGAACCATGGTCCAATTTTTGTTCGCTGATCATGGCGGTTGGGTAGTTTTCTTTTTTACTGGCTTCACGAATAAGAGAAGATAAATGCATCTCGCCTTTGAATTCTATTTTGGTAGCTAAATCTCCAAATTCACGCAAGTCGGTTTGAAAATGAGTGTTTACATTGAGAGTAAAAGCGTCATTAAAATAACTGCCATGAGGAGAAATGATTATTAAAATTTCCGGATGAGTAAGATAGAGATCTTTTTCCATCTGCTCCAAAGCAATTTTTGTTTTCTCTATTTTTTTTAGAGATTGTTTGCCGATACTGGGAATAAGCAGGGGAGCGTGAGGAGTAATGGCTGCAAAAACAAGAGACATATTTTTATTTGCTAGTTAATTTTACTTCAGTGCTAGAGATCCATTTAGCGATTTTTTCCGCTTCCTGATTTTTTTGATCGGTGCTGCCCATGGTAATAATTGTGTATTGTTTTTTTGTTTTGGTTATTTGGATAAGCATGGCTGTCACTATGCCGGCTTCGTCGGTTGAGCCGGTTTTAGCGGCAACTATTTTATAATTTTTATTTGTGGTTGAAAAACTGTTCGGACTGGTAATGGTGTGAGATGGAGTTCCGGCTTTACCGGCTAGTTCTTTAAAAGTGTATTTAGTTTTTGCTAAAGCTGATTTGAGGTCGGAATTATCCATTACGCGGGTAAAAATTTTGAGCAGGTTGCGAGCGGTAGATTTATTTTTGGCATCCAAGCCGGTAACATCTATCACTTTGGTATCATCTGCGCCCCAATCGGCCAGTCTTTTATTTATGTTATCAATAAAAGATTTTTCCGTTAAGCCGCTCGATTGAGCGATCAGGCGGGCTGTGTTATTGGTGGAACCAATCAGCATGGCGCTAAGCAAGTCGGCATTTTTTATTTTTGCGCCATCTTTTAAAGCCAAATTATTGCCCTGAGAACTATCTTTACTTTTTGAATAAACCGAAGATTTGCTTAGATCAAAATCTTGATTTAAAGCTTCATAACCAACCAGCAGCTTTACTAAGGAAGCAATTGATCTGGACTCGTCAATATTTTTTCCGGAAATAATTCGGCCGCTAGGGTATTCAGCTATTAAATAAGCGGGGATTTTGCTGCCAAAAATATCATCGATTTTTATTTCACTATCTCCCAAATATTTATTGCGCGAAGAAATCAAATTGCCATTGATAAAAATAGGTTCGCCATCGGGAATGTTTAGAGCGGTAGTGGCATTGACCGAAATGACGTTGGTTCGTTTGTAGCCTAAAGCAGCGAAGGTATTAACATCGGCAATTAATCTTTTTTTATTATTTTCGGTCACATAAACATTACTGCTGTCGCCAATGCGTAGCAGAGTGCCGTCTTTAAAGCTTAAAGGCAGGTCAGCGACTGTTAAATTTTTTATCTCTTTAGCTTTATGTTTTTCAATTTTTAAATCTTTATAATTAACAGTAATAATACTTTTGTCGATAATTGGATATAAAGTATTATCTTTAAATAAATAATAAGAGTTGTTTAAATCTGTTATCTGGTAAATTCTGCCTTGTGGCGCGGTGGTGGAAGCCGTAATTGTTGATCCGAGCTGGTAGCCGGCAATATCGGCATCGGTAATATCAATAAATTCATCCGGATTATAGCCAATTTGCCGTACCACTTCTGCCGAAGCAAAAGGACGCAGAGTGTCGTAGTCTAAAAGATAAAAATTATTGGCAGTTTTTAATATAGAAAAATTAGGAAAAGATATTTCTTGTCCGGTTTGGTAATTGCTTAATTCCGAATCTTGAACCGTCACAATCATTTTTGGATCAGCTCGGCTAAGCAGAGTAGCTTGGTTTTTGAATTTTCGTTTAACATTATTTTGAATTAACCAAATTTCTGTGCTGGAAGCCGAACGCAGCAGAGTGCCGTTTGGATAAATTTGGCTAAACCAAGTATTCCAAATATTCCAAAAATTTTTATTGCCATGAATATGCGGAGTATAGGTATACAAAAAAGCCGTAGCCCAGCTTTGCGGAATTATGACTTGGTTATCAATAGTGGTATTTTGATCCTTTTTCTTAACAAAAGAACTGCCCGTATTATTGTAATACCAACGAATTAATCCAGCCGCATTGTCTACCTGTTTGCCAAAACCTTTATATTTTAAAAGACTGTCGCTATTTAAATTACAGCTATCGCAAACTCCATAACCCGTAGCCCAATCTAGTTGTTTTTGAGTGGGTGTATCATCAGTAACTAAGCTCTGTTCTTTTTGCAAAGTTACCAGTAAAAATTTAGGATTAATTTGGTATTTTACGGCAGTGTTGTAAATGATTTCCGCGGCTGTTTTTTGCAAGCCATCAGGATCTTCGGCGACTAGTGTGGCCAGATAGCTGCCTTTATCCTGCAAAAATCTCTGCACATCGCTCTGTGTCCAGTTGGCAGTGCTCTGCATTTCTTCATCAGAAATTATAAATTGGGGGTTAAACTCTATCTGGGCTTTAACCTTTAAAGGTAAATACAAAAATAACCCGCCCAACAGCAGGGAAATGACCAAGTTTTTGTAGGTATTTTTATTCATAAATACGCATTGATTGTAGCACAAACTTTTGATATTGACAAAGCCATGTAAACAGCAGAAAATAACTCTTAAAGGAGGTCATAAAATGAGTGATACTGTAGCCACTCAGTGGCTTCCATTAACTATATTTGACAACGATTTTCCTGCCGAAGAGATGGTCACATTGCTGGTTGGTAAAAACAATCAATACAGCATTTCTATGGAAATCCCGTTCGGCGTCATTGCCAGTCCGAAAGTTCATCAGAGATCTGTTAACCCAAAACTCGTTGGCTGTTTGCCCTGGGAAACCGGAGAACAGGCCATTAGCCGTTTAGTCAGCATGGGTTATGTTCTGGGATGCGCAAATAAGCTGCTTCAAGTTGTTCTTTGTTATTCAGAAAGAATTGCCCAGTATTCGGATGTTTTTGTTTTAAGCGGAGAGTCTGTTTGGGAGAGTCCGGACGGAGATAGATGCGGTCTGCATCTTAGCCTCGGAAGAGCTGGATGGCAGTTTGATAGTTTTCGACTTGATAAGCCATTGCTAGGCGACAGAGCGGCTATTCTAGTTTTTTGACCAGGATGTTTGGCGCAGTTTGGCCGGCTCTCGCAAGGGAGCCTTTTGTTTTTATGAAGTTTTATTTTTCCAGCGTAATCTTGTTTTTGTTAGCACTAACTTTTATTTTATCTCCATTTTTGAATTTCTTTTCAATCAGAGCCATGGCCAATTCATCAAGCAGTTCCGTTTGAATCAAACGCTTTAGAGGTCTGGCGCCATAATTTTCATCAAAACCTTTTTTAGCCAGATATTTTTTGGCGCTATCAGTAATTTCCAAGTTTATTTTTTGCTCGGCTAATCTGGCTTGAACTTGTTCCAGCTGCAATTCAACTATATTGGCGATGTTTTTTTCAGTTAAAGAATGGAAAATAATTACATCATCAATACGATTTAAAAATTCCGGTTTGAAATGTTCACGCAAACCTTCCATAATTTTTTCGCGCATATTTTTTTCGCCGTTTTTATTTTCCGAACCGGCAAAACCAAATTCGCTTTTTTTGTTCCAATCCAAAATTAAACTGCTGCCAATATTACTGGTCATAATCACGACTGTATTTTTAAAGTTCACAGTTCGGCCTTTGGCATCGGTCACATGGCCGTCATCCAGAATTTGCAACAAAATATTAAAGACATCCGGATGAGCTTTTTCGATTTCATCAAACAGTATTACCGAATAAGGTTTGCGGCGCACGATTTCTGTCAGTTGACCGCCTTCTTCGTAGCCAACATAACCGGGAGGGGAGCCGATAATTTTGGAAGTGGAATGTTTTTCCATATATTCACTCATGTCTACCCGCACCAAAGCATCTTGAGTATCAAACATAAATTCAGCTAGCGATTTGGCTAATTCGGTTTTGCCTACGCCAGTTGGCCCCAAAAATATAAATGAACCGATCGGACGGTTAGGCTCGGCAATACCGGCGCGAGAACGGCGGATAGCGTTGGCTACAGCTTTGACCGCTTCTTCTTGACCAACTACTCGTTTGGCCAGTTCGCTTTCCATATTAACCAATTTGTCGGCTTCGCCAAGCAGCATTTTGTAAACCGGAATACCAGTCCAGCGCGAAACTACTCTGGCAATATCTTGATCTGTAACTTCTTCTTTCAGAATGCCGCTGCTTTTTTGCAGTTCAATTAATTTTTTCTCTTCCTGACGGATTTCCGCTTCTAAGTTTGGGATTTTTCCATATCTAATCTCGGCCACTTTTTGCAAGTCACCCTTTCTTTCTTCAATTTCCGCTTTTTGGCGGATTTCTTCAATTTCTTTTTTATGTTTATGAATGCCGGTAATTATTTCTTTTTCATTTCGCCAACGCGCTTCCAGTTCGGTGCTTTTATCTTTCAATTCGGCTAAATCTTTTTCTAATTTTACCAAGCGTTCCTTGGCTTCTTTGTCTTCTTCTTTTTTTAAAGCGCGTTTTTCAATTTCTAACTTGATCATCGCGCGTTTCATTTTATCCAGTTCATCTGGCATTGAATCTATCTGCATGCGCAGAGCCGAAGTGGCTTCGTCGATTAAATCAATTGCTTTATCTGGTAGAAAACGATCGGAAATATAGCGGGTAGACAGATCAACCGCTGCCAAAATAGCTGAGTCAGTAATGCGCACACCATGATGCACTTCATATTTTTCTTTAATACCGCGCAAAATTGCTACGGCGTCGTCGCGTGTTGGTTCACTAACCATTACCGGTTGGAAACGACGTTCCAAAGCCGCATCTTTTTCAATATATTTTTGGTATTCTTTCAGAGTTGTAGCGCCAATAGCGTGGAGTGTGCCGCGAGCCAGCGCCGGTTTGAGCATATTAGAAGCATCCATTGAGCCTTCGGAAGATCCGGCGCCAACAATGATATGCAATTCATCAATAAATAAAATTATTTTGCCGGCTGATTCATCAATTTCTTTTAAAACAGCTTTTAAACGATCTTCAAATTCACCGCGGAATTTTGTGCCAGCCAGTAGGGAACCGATATCCAAAGAAATAACCTGTTTATTTTTTAAAGATTCAGGCACATCGCCATTAACGATTCTTTGCGCCAAACCTTCGGCAATAGCTGTTTTGCCAGTGCCGGGTTCGCCGATAAGCACCGGATTATTTTTGGTGCGGCGAGTCAAAATTTGCATCACGCGGCGAATTTCATCATCTCGGCCAATAACCGGATCAAGTTTTTCTTTAAATGCCAGGTCGGTTAAGTTTTTGCCGTATTTTTCTAAAACGTTATATTTGCTTTCTGGTTCTGGGCTGTCTACTTTTTGCGTACCGCGAATTCCAGCTAGGATTTTTAAAGTTTCGTCATAGTTTACATTGTTTAAAGCCAGAAGTTCGGCAATAGGATTATGTCCGGTAAAAAATGCTAAAAACAGATGTTCAACGCTAATATATTCATCTCCCATTTTTTTAGCTTCGCCAACGGCAATTTG
The DNA here is from genome assembly GCA_035473115.1 of Candidatus Udaeobacter sp. Lineage (GTDB taxonomy): Bacteria > Patescibacteriota > Patescibacteriia > Magasanikbacterales > GWA2-37-8 > XYD2-FULL-39-9. The sequence goes on from DATION010000002.1 coordinate 107,503, forward strand.
AAAAATATAGAGCATGCTTTGACTAAGCAAAATTTGGCCAATGCCGCCGGTTGGCACAGAATTTTTAGGAAGTTTGTCTATCAAAGACTGGGCGCCAGCTTTTAAGCCAATAATATTTACATTAAACTTGCGTAAAATAGAAACTACTACGCCTTCGGTGTCTTCAAGCAAAGCAAAAAACAGATGAGGCGGTTCTATCTGGCCATGGCCATTTTCATAGGCAATTTTGGCCGCATTTTGAATAATTTCTTGGGATTTGTTGGTAAAATTTTGGGGGATCATAATTTATTAATTAAGTATATTTTTATCACTCTACTATATTGAGTGATAATACTATACCATCTTGTTAAACTATGTCAAGTTAGAAGCGGAGTTTTGCAATTACATCGGGCTTCAAAAGGGTAAAAAAGATTCTTTTCCTCTTTGACTTAGCCCTATTAATTATGGTACTATCTTAGCATAATTTTATGTCAAATACTAACAAAAACGTCATTCCAGCACATGTGGCTATTATCTTGGACGGCAATCGGCGCTGGGCTAAGGCAAAGGGTTTGCCAGTTTTTTTTGGCCATAAAAAAGGCATGGAAAATGCCAAAAAAATTGTTTTATATGCCCAAAAAATAGGGGTAAAAATAATTACGATGTATGGATTTTCAACCGAAAATTGGTCTCGTTCCGAAAAAGAGGTTGGTTATTTAATGAAATTATTTGAGAATTATATCGATAAATTTATTGATGAATATAAGAAAAAAGGCGTTCAGTTTAGACATGTTGGTTCAATGAAAGAATTGCCGATATCTTTGCAGAAAAAAATAACTAACGCGATTGAGTTAACAAAAAATAATCAAGGCATTATTGCAAATTTGGCTTTGAATTATGGCGGACGAGATGAAATTAAACGAACCGTGCAGAAATTGGTTGAAAAAAATGTAAAAGCCAGCAATATTACTTTGGATTTGATTAATAAAAATTTAGACACAGCTGGTTTGCCTGATCCGGATCTGATTATTCGTACTTCCGGTGAACAGAGAACTTCTGGGTTTTTGCTTTGGCAGGGCGCATATAGTGAATTATATTTTCCAAAAGTTAATTGGCCGGATTTTGATGAAAAAGAATTGGATAAAGCTGTTGCAGAATTTAATAAACGGCAGAGAAGATTTGGGAAGTAAATTATGGATTTTTTAAGTATAAAAATTGATGAAATTACTAAAGAACAGGCTTTACAAAAAGTGTCTGAATTTTTAAGTTCATCTAACCAGTATAAAATTTTTACTCCCAACCCGGAATTTGTTGTCAAAGCGCAAAAAGATGAATATTTTAAAAAAGTTTTAAATTCCGGTGATTTGAATTTATGTGATGGAATGGGTTTGCGGATTTTTACCGGAATTAAAAGAATCCCCGGCGTGGATTTTATGCTTGAAGTTTGCAAACTGGCCGAAGAACAGGGGAAAGGTATTTATTTGTTAGGTTCTGGTAATGATGAAGTAGTAAGGCAAGCGTGCGAGCAATTGAACAAAAATTTTCCTAATTTAAAAATTTCTGGTTATAACAAGGGCCCGGAATTAGATGAAAATTCTGTTGGAAAGTTTGATAATTATATTTTTGAAGAAATTAACAAAACAGGCGCTGAAGTTTTATTTGTGGCGTTTGGCATGGGTAAGCAAGAAAAATGGATTTATGAAAATCTGAGCAAAATGCCAAGTGTAAAAATAGCCATGGGTGTGGGCGGGTCATTTGAATTTATCTCTGGAAAAATTAAGCGTGCCCCTTTATTTATGCGTCAGCTTGGATTAGAATGGGTGTATCGGTTAGCTCAACAACCACAACGAATTGGACGGATTTTTAATGCGACGATAAAATTTACTTGGTTAGCAATTTTTAAAAATATATGATCAAAACCCGTTTCGCTCCCAGCCCGACAGGCTATCTCCATGTTGGCGGACTGCGCACAGCTCTATATTCTTATTTATTTGCCAAAAAGAATGATGGTAAATTTTTGCTGCGTATAGAAGACACTGATCGCGAACGATATGTGGCCGATGGCGTAAAAAATATTTTGGAATCTTTATTTTGGGCTGGTATTGTGCCTGACGAAGGTGTAATTCAGGAAGAAAGTGGAAAAATCGGCGAAGTTGGAAAAAATGGTCCATATACTCAATCTGAACGCTTGCCTATTTATAAAAAATATTCCGAACAACTTTTGAGCGAAGGTCATGCTTATTATTGTTTTTGCACATCCGAAAGATTAACTCAGCTGCGTGAACAGCAAACTGCCAGAAAAATGCCCACTGGTTATGATGGGCTTTGTTTAAAAATTGATCCAACCGAAGCAAAAACCAGAGCCGAAGCCGGAGAAAAATGTGTTGTTCGTTTAAAAATGCCAAAAAGCGGTGAAACAGTTTTTACTGATATGATTCGCGGTGAAGTTCGGTTTAAAAATGAATTAGTTGATGATCAGGTATTAATGAAATCCGATGGCTACCCAACTTATCATTTTGCGGTAGTGGTAGATGATCATTTAATGGAAATTACTCATATTATTCGCGGTGAAGAATGGATTAGCAGCGTGCCAAAACATTTACAGATTTATAAATATTTTAGTTGGGAAGTGCCGCAAATGGCGCATTTGCCTTTGTTGCTTAATCCGGATAAATCCAAACTCAGCAAACGTCAGGGAGACGTGGCCGTAGAAGATTATAGAAAAAAAGGCTATCTGCCAGAAGCTCTACTTAATTTTGTGGCTTTTTTGGGTTGGAATCCAGGTACGGAAAAAGAAATTTATTCTTTGGAGGAATTAGTTCAGGATTTTGATTTTTCTAAAGTTGGAAAAACCGGAGCAGTATTTAATATAGAAAAACTGGATTGGTACAATAAACAATATATTAAAAATTTATCTAATAAAGAATTGGTAGAAAAAGCTAAGTCATGGCTGCAAGAAACGGGAATTGATGTAAAGTCTGAAATTATTGAAAAAGCTGTCAGTTTGGAAAGAGAAAGAATTACAACCTTGTCAGAATTACCAGAAGCCATTAAATTTGTATTTGAATTGCCGAATTATCATTCTGATTTATTGGTTTGGAAAAAGAGCGATATTGAAGAAGTAAAGAAAATTTTACCAATTTTTGTAGAATTTGTTGATACAATTGGTATTCAAGATTGGAATAAAGAAACCCTTAGCCAAAAGATAGGGGAATGGTCCGAACAAAATGGTTTTTCCAGAGGTTCAGTGCTTTGGCCGCTGCGTGTTGCTTTATCCGGTCAAGAAAATTCTCCAGGCCCATTTGAGATCGCGGAAGTTTTGGGAAAAGAAGAAACTTTAAACAGGCTTCAGTTGGCAGTTAAAAAATTAAGCATCTAGCAAAAAATGTGTTATAATATAGCCATGAAAAAAATCATGGCTATATTTTTGGTTATTCTTGTTTTTGGCTTAACGGTCAATCCCATTTTTGCATTAGCGCAAACTCCTAATTCTGCCGAAATTGAAGAGCTAAATAAACAAATTGAAGCCAAAAAAGATAAAATAAAAGAACTGGAAGAAACCATCAATAAATACAATAAAAACATTGAGCAAAAACAGACTGAAGCGGTGTCGCTCAAAAACCAATTAAGTATTTTAGACAATCATCTTACCAAAGCCGAAGCGGATCTGGAATTAACTGAAGAAAAAATAAAACAGGCGCAGCTGCAGATAGATGCTTTGCAACTAAGTATTTCCGACAAAGAAGCGGTTTTGCAAAAACAAAAAGATATTATTATTAAAATAATTCAGAACATTAATGCAGATAACCGAAAAAATTATTTGGAAGTGCTTCTTACCAACAACAGTTTTGCTCAATTCTATGACCAATTGCAGTATGCGATGAGCGTATTTAAAGATTTAGGACAGTCGCTAAAAGTGCTGCGTTTAATAAAAGAAGATCTGGAAGCCAAACAGAATCAAGTTATTAGCGTTAAAAAAACTTATGAAGATTTAAAAAATGAATTAGATGGCAAACGAGATAAGTTAAAACAGCAAACCAAAGCCAAAGAAATGTTGCTGGTGGAAACCAAATCTTCAGAATTACGTTACAAAACTTTGCTTTTCAGTTTAAAGCAGCAGTACCAGACAGTTATAAACGAACAGCGTGCCTACGAAGATCAAGTCAGGAAAAAATTAGCGCAGGAAGATAAATTAGAAACCAGCGTTGGCCAGCTGGCTTGGCCAGTGCCTAGCCGCACAATTAACGCGACTTTTCATGATCCGGATTATCCTTTCCAAAACGTTTTTCAGCATAGCGGTATAGATATTCGCGCTTCGCAAGGCACACCAGTGCGAGCCGCAGCTTCCGGTTATGTGGCCAGAGCCAAAATTTGCAGCACTGCCAGCTGTTACGCCTATGTTTTAATCGTTCATACCGGCAGTATTTCAACTTTGTATGGCCATCTTAGTCAGATTAACGTTCAAGGCGATCAGTTTGTAACCAAAGGCGATATTATCGGTTATTCCGGAGGCAGACCAGGCAGTGTGGGAGCTGGACCATTTGTAACTGGGCCGCATCTGCATTTTGAAGTTCGTTTAAATGGAATTCCAGTAGACCCAATGGGTTATTTATAGTAAAATAAGTTCAATCTATTATTAATATTATGAAATTAAAAGTTGCAGTATTAATGGGTGGGCCATCTGCCGAAAGAGAAGTATCACTTGTTACCGGTAAAGCCATTTTTGATAATTTAAACAGGGAAAAATATTCGCCAACACTGGTGGAAATGAGCAAAGATAATAAATTTTTTATTGTCCAAAAAAACAAGAAATCGAAATTTGATTTTTTAAAGTTAGCCAAAACTAAATTTAACATGGTTTTTATTGCTATGCACGGCACACCCGGTGAAGACGGACAGATCCAAGCTTTGCTGCAAACTTTAGGCATAAAATATACGGGTCCGGAAGTACTATCGAGCGCTCTGGCCATGAACAAAGTTTTTTCCGCTCAAATTTATGCAGCCAATGGCTTGCCTTATCCGGAATTTATTCATTTTAAGAAAGATGGTTGGAAAAGAAATTCGAATAAAATTATAAACGACATTGTTGCTAAATTAAGTTTTCCTTTAATAATAAAACCAGTTGACCAAGGTTCAGCTGTCGGTGTCAGCAAAATAAAATCTTCCGCTGAATTAAAAAAAGTAATTGATAAAACCATAAAAAAATTCCCTTGGCTAATGGCACAGAAATTTATCAGCGGCCAAGAAGCCACCTGCGGAGTCTTAGAAAGAGACGGAGAGCTTATGGCTTTGCCGCCAACCCATATTTTGCCAAATTTTGACGAAATTTATGATTATAAATCTAAATATTCCAAAGGCGGTTCCACTCATATCTGTCCAGCAGATTTTGGAGACACTGTTAACCAACAAATAGAAAATCTAGCTATTGCAGCACATAGAGCGTTAAATTGCCGCGGAATGTCGCGCACAGATATTTTTGTCGGTGATGATAAAAATTTATATATTTTAGAAACTAATACTATTCCCGGTATGACACCGACCAGTTTATTTCCAGAAGCCGCAGCCAAAGCGGGAATAAATTTTAGTAAAATGCTTGATTATGTTATTCAAGCCAGTCTTTAAGATTTTTTCTATGAAAAAAACATCTGAAAGAAATTTAAACAAATTTTTTAACCCAAACTCAGTAGCAATTTTGGGAGCTTCTCGCGACGAAAAAAAACTTGGTCATATTGTTTTAAAAAATATTGTTAATTCCGGTTTTAGAGGAAAAATTTTTCCGGTTAATCCTAACTCAGAAAATATAATTGGCATTGATTGTTATAAAAATTATAAAGATCTACCAGAATCTCCGGATTTAGCAATCTTGGCTTTGCCGGCAGCTCTGGCCATTTCTTTGCTAGAAGATATTGCCAAAAAAAACACAAAAAATATTATAATTTTCAGCGCTGGTTTTAAAGAAGCTGGCCCGGAAGGAGAAAAAATGGAAAATGATCTGCGATTCTTGGCCGAAAAGCTTGGTTTAAATGTTCTTGGTCCAAATTGTTTGGGATTTGCCAGTACTTTAAGCTCTCTAAATGCTACCTTTAGCAAGGTTGGAGGTGAGAAAGGAAATTTGAGATTTATGTCTCAATCCGGAGCTCTGGCTTCGGCAATTTTTGATTGGGCGCAGGAAAATAATTTTGGATTTAGCGAATTTATTACTTTGGGCAACAAAGCAGTTTTAAATGAAAATGATATTTTAAAGTATTGGCTTAGCCAGCCAAAACCAAAATTAAACCAAACCGGTTTATCAAATTATCAGCCAATTGGTTTGTACTTAGAATCAATAAACGCTGGTCGAGAATTTTTAGAACTGGCCTCTAAAGCTTCTCTTAAAGATCCCATTTTTATTTTAAAGCCAGGCAAATCAAAACACGCTCAGCAAGCTATTCATTCTCATACTGGCTCGATGGCCGGAGACGATGCGGTACAAGATGCAGCCTTTGCTCAAGCGGGAATAATACGCTGTCAGGGGATAGAAGATATGTTTGATCTGGCCAAAGTTTTTTCTTGGGAAAATGCTCCGCGCGGACCAAAAGTGGCGATAATTTCTAATGCCGGCGGACCTGCAGTAATTAGTACTGATGCTTTGGAAGTCGAAGGTTTAGAGTTGGCAGCTTTGAGCCAGAAAACTTTAACTAAATTAAAAAACAATTTACCAGCCGCTTCTAATATTTTTAATCCGGTTGATGTTTTGGGTGATGCTTTATCTGATCGTTATTATGAAGCTATAAATGATGTTTTGGCAGAAAAAAATGTTGACGCTTTAGTAGTTATTTTAACTCCGCAAGTAATGACGGAAGCTGAAGTTACTGCGGAGAAAATTGCCGCATTATCTGCCAAATACGGCAAACCAGTGGTCTGTTCGTTTATGGGTGGAGAGATGATTGAAGATGGTGAAAAGATTTTGAATAAATACAAAATTCCATCTTTCCGTTTCCCGGAACGAGCGGTCAAAGCATTAGCTAAAATGTGGCAATGGCAGAGTGGAATTAAAAAAAGAAGTTTAAAACTTAAAAATTTAAAACCGCTTGCAAAAAATATAACTATCAAAATTGATAAATTAGTAAAATCTGCAGAGAAAAATAACAAAGTTTTACCGGCTGCTCAAGCTGATCAGATTTTAAGTTTATCTGGAATCAAAGTTCCACCAGCAACTAATATCAAAAATTTAATTGAAGCTCAGCAATTTTCTGAGAAAAATAATTGGCCAGTAGTTTTAAAAATTTCTTCTCCGGCTATGCTGCATAAGACCGAAGCGGGTGGAGTAATAAAAAATATAAAGAGTAACGAAGATTTGGAAAAAGCTTGGAATAAAATCAGTTCTGTATTTAAAAAACTGCCAAATAAAAAAGATTCATCTATTCAAATCCAAAAGCAGGTTGATTCGGGAGTGGAAGTAATAGTCGGCATAAAACATGATGCCAGCTTTGGCAATGTTTTAATGTTTGGAGCCGGAGGAATTTTGGCCGAGCTGGTATGGGATAGTAATTTAAAAATGTTGCCTGCTGATGAAAATGGAATTAGAGATTTAATATTTAAATCCAAAGTTTCCAAAGTGTTAAAAGGTTTTAGAAATCAAAAAGTGTACGCTGTAAATAAATTGGTAGATTTGATTGTTAAGTTAAGCAATTTAGCGCAGTCAGTTCCTTATTTTAGCGAAATCACAATTAACCCAATTATTGTTACCGAAAAAGATGCTTGGGCAGTAGATCCAAGAATTATTTTAAAATAGAACTATGAAACCATTTACTTTTAAAATTGGCGGTGAAGCTGGTTATGGCATTATGTCTTCAGGTTTAACTTTTTCCAAAATAGCGGCTCGTTCCGGCTTTCATGTGTTTAATTACGCCGAGTATCCATCTATTATTCGCGGCGGCCACAATGTAATGCAGATTACTATCGCCGATAAACCAGTAGCTGCGTCTTACCAAACAACTGACTTTTTAGTGGCTTTAAATCAAGAGACTATAGACTTGCACCTTAGCGAACTATCAGCCGGCTCAGGTTTATTTTATGATTCCGAAAGATGTGTTTTGCCAAAATTGCCGAAAGGAGTAAGCGCGTTCGGTTTACCCATTAAAAAAATACTAAAAGAGATAGCCGGTTCTTTGGTTTTTAGAGATACTTTGGCATTAGGGGCAGTTATCACTCTTTTAGGCGGCGATATAAAAATTTTTAAAAATTTATTGACCGAAGAATTTGCCAAAAAACATCCGGAGTTGGTAGAAAAAAATCATCTGGTTGCTCAAGCCGGCTACGATTATATTTATGATAATTATTTTGATGAAATCAAAAATATTTTAGAACCAAAAAAGAAAATTGACAAACAAATAGTTATCACTGGCGACGAAGCTATCGCACTAGGAGCAATAGCCGGTGGCCTGCAATTTGCCGCTATTTATCCAATGACTCCGATCAGTAATATTTTGCATACCTTGGCACCACTTCAGGAAAAATATAATTTTATTTATAAACAGCCGGAAGATGAAATCTCGGCCATCAATATGGCTATTGGCGCTTCCTTTGCCGGAGCGCGCGCTATGACCGCTTCGGCTGGCGGCGGTTTTTGTTTGATGAGTGAAGGTTATGGTTTGGCAGCTATTACCGAAACTCCGCTGGTGATCATCGAAGGCATGCGCGGCGGCCCAGCCACAGGTTTGCCTACCTGGACCGAACAGGGCGATCTGCGTTTTGTGCTCAGCGCGCACCAAGGAGAATTCCCACGGATTGTTTTGGCTGCCGGTGATGCTAATGAAGCTTTTCATTTAACTATGGAAGCTTTTAATTTAGCCGACAAATTTCAAACACCGGTTATAATTGTGGTTGATAAACAGGTTTGTGAAAGTAGTTTTGGTGTAGCTCCGTTTGAGTATAATAAATATAAAGTAGATAGGGGAGAGTTTACCCTTAAAAAAATGGCAAATTACAAACGTTATGCTTTAACTGGCGATGGTGTTTCCCTAAGGTCTGTGCCCGGATCAGGCAATCATATTGTAGCGAACTCAGATGAGCATAATGAACTTGGCTATTCCAGCGAAGGAGCCAAAAACAGAATAGATCAAATGAGTAAGCGCTTAAAAAAGTTAGAGATTTGCGCCAAAGAAGATATGCCTAAACCACAACTCTTTGGTCCAAAAAATGCTGATCTGACCATTGTTTCTTGGGGAAGCAATAAAGGCGCAATCTTAGAAGCCATGAGTAATTTTAAAAATGTAAATTTCTTACATCTTACTTGGCTCAGTCCGTTTCCAACAGAAGCAGTTAAAAAAACTTTGAGCAAAGCTCGCCGTATTTTAAATATAGAATGTAATTCTACCGCGCAAATGGCTGGGCTGATTAAAGAAAAAACCGGTATTGAAATTAAGAATAATTTATTGAAGTTTGATGGCCGGCCATTTTTTACCGAAGAAATTATCGCTAAAATTAAAAAAACTTTATAAGCCATTATGACTTTTGATATCCAAAATTTAAAAACTCCCAATGCTTGCAACTGGTGTCCGGGCTGCGGAAACTTTGGCATTTGGACTGCTTTTAAACAAGCTGCCGAAAAAGAAAATTGGAATAATACCAATTCTGTAATCGTGGCTGGCATAGGTTGTCATGGCCATATTAATAATTTTATTGAATTATCAAGTTTTGAAGGTTTGCATGGGCGGTCTTTGCCGGTAGCTTCCGGAATAAAAATGGTTAATGATCGGTTGAATGTAATCGTATTTACCGGCGATGGTGATTGTTTGGCCGAAGGCGGCAATCACTTTATGCATGCAGCCAGACGCAATCAAAATTTAACTGTTATTTTGCATGACAATGCCATTTACGGGTTAACTACTGGTCAAACTTCACCACGCTCACCACATGGATTTAAATCCAAATCTACTCCAGATGGAAATTTAGATGAACCGCTTAACCCGTTATCTTTAGCTTTATCTGCTGGCGCTACTTTTATTGCCAGAGCTTATTCTGGTGATGTGCCTAGACTGACAGAGTTAATAATTCAAGCCAATCAACATAAAGGTTTTTCTGTTTTACAAGTTTTGCAGCCTTGCGTTACTTTCAACAAACTTTACACTCATTCTTTCTTCCAAGAAAACACTTACCATCTGCCAGCCGATTATAATCCGCAAGATAAAAAAGCTGCTTTTGCCAAAATTTTGGAATGGGGTGAAAAAGAGATTCCACTAGGAATTATTTATCAAGAAGACCGAATTTCCTACGAAGAACAGATACCGCAAATAAAAGAAGCTGCTTTGGTAGCTAACGCGCCAGAAAAAAGAGATATTAATGAGATTTTAAAACATTATGAATAGCCCTAAAGAAATTTTATTGCTTTACGCTACTAATTCTGGCAGCACGTTTGTATCCGGACAAATTATTAAAGATGTTTTGTCTCCGGATTTGGCTGTAAATATGCAAAATACCCTGGAATTTAATCCGGTAGATATCAAAAATTACGATACAATTATTTTAGGCTCGCCAAGCTGGGAGAGTAGGGGAGAGGAAGGTATGCCTACGGAAACAATGCTTAAACTATTCGATGTTTGGTCTAAAGAAGATTTTTCTAATAAAAATTTTGTTATTTATGGCTGCGGCGATGATGCTTATATAAATTTTTGCGGCGCGGTTGATCAGATGGAAAAGTTTGTTAACTTGGTAAAAGGCAAATTAATTTTTTCTTCGCTGCGTTTGAACGCTTTCTTTTTTGAATTAGATAAAAACGTGGAATTAACCAAAAAATGGGCAATTGGTTTAAAAGAAAAATTAAAGACTTTAGTTTAATTTTTGCCGCTGTGGAACTTTTTGTGGATGTCGCGCAGATGCGGATTAGTAAGATGAGTATAAATTTGCGTGGTTACTATATTTTTGTGTCCTAAAAGCTCTTGTACCGAACGCATATCCGCGCCTTGCTGCAATAAATCGGTGGCAAAACTGTGGCGCAGGGTATGCGGGGTTGCTTCTACTGGTAAACCAGCCATCACTGTATATTTCCTCACCAGTCTTTCGACTGATCTTTGAGTTAAGCGATGTTCGTTATCTTCTTCATCTTTTTTGTAATTTATAAATAGGGGAGCATACATGTCTTTTCTGGTTTTCAGGTAGTTGGCCAAAGCAGTCAAAGCTCGATTGGAAAAATAGATCGTTCGCACGGATCCGCCTTTACCAGAGATACTTAATTCTTGGTCAGTAAATTTTCCTTTGGTTAAATCGGCAACATTAAACTGTCTTATATTAAGTGAGGTTAATTCGGAAACACGCATACCTGTAGAAAATAGTATTTCTAAAATAGCTCGATCGCGTAAACCTTCTGGAGCAGATAAGTCAGGCATCTGCATCAGTTTTTCTACCTGTTCAAATTTTAAAAATTTAATAGTTTTGTCTTTGTCAGTTAATTTTGGCAATTTTATTTTTTCTGAAGGCAAAGAAATAATGTCTTTTTCGGCAAAATAGTTTAGCAGGTTACGAATAGCGATAAGGTAGTAGTTTTGGGTCGTTTTTTTGGTATATTTGCCCTTAGAATCCTTTTTACGAGATAGATAGACCCGGTATGACCAAATGTGCTCTGGAGTGAGTTCGTGGGGCTTTAAAGAGCTTAAATTGGACTCTGCCAACCAAGCAGTAAAGGTGCGGAGGAAGTTATTGTAGTTACGGGTAGTTACCGGACTTAAACCTCTTTCTACCTCGCAGTATTCAAGAAAGGTAAGTATATGTTGGGGGATAGGTTTGTTGGATTGTTGCATATATAAATTATGTCGCTTAATATAATACCATTTTTACTAATACAGCTCAACTAGAAAAATATTGACTTTTTATTATAAATTTTATAATCTCTAATAAGGAGGATATGACAAATGAGAGATTATTCACGTGGAGAGGCCAGAAACATTCGACGCCTAAAGGCTGGGTTGGTCCGAACGCCTAGCGGAAAATTGGTTCGGACGAAAAATCCAGTCACCAGGAGGCGCTCGCGCTCAAAAAACAATGGCTATTGGGAGTGTACCGCTATGGTGAGCAGGAGAGCCGCTTCAACCTGGTCATCGGGCTTTGTTCATCACTACCTGCCGTGCTTTACTCGGAACAGCGCTCAAGAAGCAAGGTGTTCCAGCTGCAAACAGCCCAGAACAGCGCGCAATGAGATCAAGTTTGATTAAGAACGCCTAGTAAGAGTTGTGCGTTCTTACAGCAAAAACCATTCGTAGTTCAACCTTAGTTCTTAAAATAAGAATTGAGGTGGAGGATAGTTTACGAATGGTTTTTTGTTTTGAGTGTTATTATTATTTTTTCTAATTGAAATATATTGCAAAAGCATTTATACTATAGCTTAAAGTAGGTTTTTAAAGTAAATAAAGTAAATTATGAATCTAATAGAATTTATAGAAAGAACTAAGGGGTGGTTTGATAAAAATTGGATAGTTCTTTTAATTGGTTTTATAGCTGGTTGGTTTTTAGAACCAATGAGAGCTTTATTTAATGATTGGTTAAAAAATCAAATTGTTAAATTAGGTACAAGGATTGAAAGATTTGGAAAAGTTAAATATAAATTATCAAAAACTGGAGTTCCTATTGATGTTACAGGTATGCATTCAGGCGGGATTTTATCGGCAGTAAGTATAGTACCTTCAATTGACATTGAAACTGATCATATTGATTTATTTACTGGTTATAAAGTCGAGATTTTTATTATAAATAATAAAAGAAGATTTAAAACACAACATAATTATTTTCATAAAAAATGCCATTGGTTATGGTCTTATACGCTTAATCAAATAAATACTTTCCCATTATCTATTGAAAATCTTCATTTTATTGATAATGAACCAATGAGAAAGCCGTACTATCAACTTTCAACGGAAGTAGCAAGGATTGGCGTTCCCTTGGATGAAATTCGGGAAGAATTTGTAGATGTTCTGGTTTATATTAATGATAAGCTTGCAATTAAAGATAAAGTAAAAATTTTTAAAACGGGTAGTTACTTAATAGATTAAATTCAAATACTTAGTTCGACTTTAGATGTCTATACAAGACGCCATGAACGAATTAGTTAAGAGATAGTTCAATATATACGTCGCTTAATCTATGTTATACGACGTTAAGTATAAAACACTGAATAAAGCTGAAATGGCCAAACCTAATCCTTCCCTCTCTAAAACCCGGCTTACTTCCAGTAAACCTTTTCCCCAAAGCGTAAATCAATATATTCTTTAGGTTTAATGGTGGAAAGAGTCTGTTTAAGTACATTTATTTGGCTATCAACACTATTTGCCGGTTGAAAGATAATTTTCCATGGGCTGGCAGTTTCAATGCTTATTCCGGAATAAAGATCGTCTAAAGTAAAGAATTCAATCCCCACTACCCTATCTTGCTTGTTTGTTTTAAACCAAGAGATAATTGCCGCAATCTGTTCAGGAGGCAAAATATGTTCCTGTTTTTCGGCAACTTCTAAGCCTCGTTTATCATAAACTAGTGGGTAATCACCAAACAATTTATTAATTTTTTTGTAGTCTGGTGTGTGTTCAAAGGTAGTAGAAGCCAGTTGAGTAGAAGTATTGTTTAAAGCAGCTAAACTAATAACGGTACTAGTATTAATTTTTTGTGATACTTCATAAGGCTGCACATCCTGTAAGAACTTAGTAGCCATACCAGAACTATCGAGTAAGAAATATTTTTTTCCATTATCATAAATAATAGATGAGATTTTTTCTTTAACTTCAATATTTATCTGGTTAGGGAAAACTTTGGTAATTTTTATAGTTTCAAAAGGAAATTTTTGATATAATCCCTGCTCCATCTCGGCGGCATCTACCAAAAAATAATTATTTAAAGACAAAAAACTTTTTTTATTTAAATAATTTTCAAAAATAAATTTATCCATCTCATCTTTAGTGGTAATATTTAGGCCAAAATAATTTATTTTATTGATTTTAAAATAAGAGGCATAGGCCAAATAAGCCATCCAGCCGACCAAAATAATGATTAGGATAGTAATCTTGATTTTTGTCCCGCTTATTTTTTTGGTTTCTCTGTAAGGATTGCTTTTGTAATGAAACTTATCTTGCGGAGCGGCGTTTATAGTTTTTTTTCTTTTAAAAATACGAAAAAAATTTTCCTTCCAACTGGTGTAAGGCTTATGCTTTTCAAAAGCGTACTCCGAGCGTATTTTTTTCATCATAGATAAAAAACTAACGCAATATTCTTGGCAGCAACGGGTTTATACGATCCACTATCTCATAATTAATAGTTTGGCACCAATTGGCCAGATCATCAACCGAAATAGATTTGCTTTTATCTTGACCAATTAAAGTTACCTTATCCCCTGCTTTTACTTCCAAATTAGTCACGTCAACCATACAAACATTCATACAGATTCGACCCAGTACCGGACAAAATTTATCTTTGATAAGCACGTGGCCTGTATTAGACAATCTGCGGTCAAACCCGTCCCAGTAGCCTATTGGTAGGATAGCTATTTTGGTAGGCCGATTGGTGGTGTAGGTGCCGCCATAACCAACTTTAACACCAGCTGGGACTGTTTTTACCTGAATTACCTTCGTAAACCATGATAAAGCTGGTTTTAAGTTAATATCTGTTTTATTTTTTGTGGCATGCAGACCATAAAGACTTAGTCCTAATCGCGCTGCATTTTCATGGGCAAATTTATGGTTTATTATGGCTGCCGAACAAGCAATATGTTTGATCGGAATAATAACGCCATTATCTTCTAAGTTTTTACAAACTGATCTAAAAATTTCGTGTTGGTTTTTGGTGTAAATAAAATCATCTTCACTCGAAGCAAAATGACTCCAAATTCCTTCCAGTTCTATTTTTTTATATTTTTTAATTTCATTTACAAAATTTATTGCTTCATCTGGCATTATTCCTAGTCTGGAAGCACCCGTATCTATTTTTAGATGCACCTTTATTTTTTTATTCAACCTCTCCCCTATCTTGTTAAATAGCCTGGCATTTTCCAGACTGTACAAAGGAAAAATAATATTATTTTTTATAGCTAGAGCCAGTTTTTTTTCATCTTGATCAAAAAAACTTAATATCATTATTGGTTTTCTGGTTAGTTTATTTTTGATAAGCTCTAAAGCTTCATCCAAACTTACCACACAGATTCTATCTGCTTCGGAGCTGCTGTGACAAATTTTAGCAATATTTAAAAAACCATGCCCATAAGCATTAGCTTTTATTACCGGCATAAGCATAATTTTTTGGCCGATTGTTTTTTTAAATTGCCGTAAATTATGCTTAATTGCTTGAGAATCAATTTCTAACCAGGTAAGCATTTTAGGATATTTATAATTTTTTAAACCCGGTATATTTTTGCAGAACTTTTGGCACCAAAACACTGCCGTCTTTTTGTTGGTAGTTTTCTATTATTGCCAGCGGGAAGCGGCTGGTAACTATGGCTGTGCCATTTAAGGTATGGACAAAATCAGTGCTGCCATCGGCTTTGCGGTATTTTATGTTTAAACGGCGCGCCTGATAGTCTGTGCAGTTACTGGTGCTAGTTATCTCGCCATAGCCGCCCTGGCTGTCATTTTCGGCCTTCATAGTCATCCAAGCTTCGATATCATACTTTCGGTAAGCTGGACCACCTAAATCACCGCTAGCGACGTCAATTACTTGGTAAGGCAGTTTTAAGCCGTCAACGATCTTTTTTTCCATCTGCAAGAGTTCCTGGTGCATTTTTTCACTATCTTCCGGTTGGCAGTAAATAAACATCTCTAATTTTGTGAATTGGTGAACGCGGTAAAAGCCTTTATTGGTTTTGCCATAAGCGCCAGCTTCGGTTCTAAAACAATGAGATAGAGCTACATATTTTTTTGGTCCTTTGCTTAGATCTAAAACCTCATTGGCATGATAACCGCCCATAGTTATTTCAGCAGTTCCAATCAGGCTTAAATCGGTATTTTCTAAAGAATAAACCTGGGTTTCTGCTCCGCGCGGGTTAAAGCCAATCCCGGTTAGAATTTCGTTTTTGGCAATATCCGGAGTTTCGATTAAAGAATAGCCATGCTTGGTCAGTATATCTATGCCATAACTGATTAAAGCTTGGTTTAAGCGAACCAAGTTATTTTTAGAGAAATAAAATTTGGCCGCAGCTACTTTGGCGCCTCTTTCAAAATCCGCTAAATCCAGATTAAGGATTATTTCTTCGTGGTTTTTTGGGGTAAATTTAAATGGTTTAGGTTTGGCGCTGGTATATACAACTTTAAAATCATTTTCCCCGCCAATCGGACTTTGTGGGTGGGTAAGATTAGGAACCTTTAATAGAAGTTCGCGATAATTTATTTCATTTTCTTCTATTTTTTTCTCTAGCGCAGCAATATCATCTCCAACTTTGCGCAGTTTGGCTATTTCCTCTTCGGTTGGTTTACCTTTGGATTTACTATTGCGTAAAGCGCGCAGATCTTCCATTTCTTTCAACAATCCGCGTCTGTCTTCGTCTAATTTTAAGAGCGCATCAACGTCTAGGTTAACATTGCGTTTTGCACAGTTGTCTTTAATTAAATCTCTATTTTCACGGATGAATTTTATGTCCAGCATATTGTTAGTCTATATATTTTTTAAGAATATTTTGGTTTGCTTTTGATTGAATAACTTTTTTGTTCAAAGGCAATAGATCCATTTTTAAAGCTTCTTTATAAGTAAACCAGCCGTGTCCAGAGGTTTCCGCGTCAGCAGTTTTAAATTTACCTGATTTTATTTTGCAGATAGACATCAGCAGATGAACTTGGTAATTTTCTTTATCGTCCACCACAGTAGTAGTAAACACTTCCGGAAGCTGTTCTATTTTTTTTATATTATAACAGGTTTCTTCTTTGACTTCTCTAAGTAAAGTTTGGTCAAAACTCTCTCCATTCTCTACTCCCCCACCCGGAAACTCCCATTTATTATTAAATTCCGTCCGCAAGTCACGGCGTTTGGTCATCAACATTTTTCTGTCTTTAATAATAATTCCCGCCATACATATTACCTGCCGAAGAGAGTACTGGTTCATTAAAAAATATTTAAGCTGGTTGACCATCTTTCCTCTCTGGCTAACCATATTTTTTTCCAAGATAGGCATTTCTATATAAAGTTTTTTTAGAGGCGGATAATAAAAAACTGAAGCATAACCCATGTCATCTTTAATTTTTGGACTCATCTCTTTGGCTATAAAACCGTCAGTTCGGCCGGTAAAGATAGAAAAATCATCAGTTTGAGGATTATACACACAGCCGGCAGTTTCAAAATAAGCGCTGCGTTTTTTATCAGGTACATTTTTTAATTGCTCCAAAAGTTTTTCATTTCTTTCTTTGGCGGTAGCGCCAAAGCGCTTGGCTTTTACTCCCGGAGCGCCATTTAAATATTCCACAAAAAGGCCGGTATCTTCGGCAATGGTAAGCAGGTTGCTTTTTTTAGCAAAAAATTTAGCTTTTTCTAAAGCGTTTTGCCAAGTAGTGTCATGCGGTTCTTCAGCTTCAAACTTATCCAATCCAACATCTTTTAAATTAACAAAATTAAACTGTAAATCAGCCAGTTCTGTTTTTATTTCGATAAATTTTTCCGAATTAGTTGTGGCAATCAGGATTTTCCTCATAGAGAATGATTTTTATCCCACTCGGCTCTTAATTTGGAACTTTTATAAATATCCGGTTTGTAAGATTCCAAACGAACAATTTTTGTTTTTTTATTAATATTTTTTTCTAAATCATCAACGAAAAAGTTTTGATCGTAACCAAGGGCAATTATATCTGGTTCTTCATCTATTACCACTTGATACTTATTGCCTAAATTTCCTAACCGGACTTTGTCGGCAATTTTTAACTTTTTTAAGTTCTTTAGACGAGTATCTTCATCAAATAAAGCTCGTTTGCCTTTTACTTTTTCCACTGTGGCATCTCTGGCCACGATTACCGTTAAGTGATCGCCTAGTTTTTTTGCTGCTTCAAGTGCATGGCTATGCCCAGGGTGTAAAATATCAAAGGTTCCAAAAGCCATTACTTTTTTCATAGGCAAGAAAAAACCATTTTATTATTTATTTTCCGGTTTTAAAAGAGGAAAAAGTATGACTTCTTTTAAGTTATGAGCGTCAACCAGTAGTTTTACCAATCTATCTATGCCCATGCCTAAACCGGCTGTCGGCGGCATACCGTGTTTAAGAGCTGTAATATAGTCTTCATCATAAGGCATGCTTTCTTTGTCTCCCTCAGTTCCTAAACGTTCCTGTTCTTTAAATCTAGTTTCTTGATCTAACGGATCATTTAATTCCGAAAAACCGTTGCATAATTCATTTCCGCCTACGCAAACCAACTGCATACGTTCAACATATTTTGGATTGTCTGCTTTTCTTTTTGCCAAAGGAGAAAGCTCAACCGGATGGTCAATCATAAAAACAGGATTGATAATATTCGGCCGAGCAAAAGTTTTGTATATTTCATCAACCATTTTTCCGTAGCCAGTTTTAGCGTCAATGCCTTCTATGTTTAATTTTTTAACTTTGGCGTATAAAGATTTTTGGTCTGGGAATTCTTCAATATCCATCTTGGCGTATTCTTTAATTATTTCCCGCATAGTTTTGCGAGGGTAAGGCGGCGTAAAATCCACCTCTTGGTCTTGAACTTTGAATTTTAACGGTAAAGAAGCTGCGCGAATAACTTTTGGCAGCAGATCTTCTATCAAATTCATTAAATCGTTATAATCGGCATAAGCCCAATAAAATTCTATCTGGGTAAATTCCGGATTGTGATTATTGTCTATGCCTTCGTTACGAAAACATTTGGCTACTTCATAGACCTTTTCAAAACCGCCCACAATCAGGCGTTTTAGGTACAATTCCGGAGCGATTCTAAGATAAAGCGGAATATCTAAAGCGTTATGATGAGTTTTAAATGGTTCAGCCGAAGCTCCACCGTATAAGCTTTGCAAAACCGGAGTTTCAACTTCAAAAAAACCTTTATCATCAAAGTATTTTCTTATCTCTCGAACCATAACACTGCGAGTTTTGGCAATATGCACGGAACTCTCATTGGCAATCAGATCCAGGTATCTTTGTCTATACCTGGTTTCTGTATCAGCTAATCCGTGAAACTTTTCCGGTAAAGGCAAAAGAGATTTAGACAAAATTGTGAATTTTTTTACCAAAATACTTAATTCCCCTTTGTGAGTTGTAAAAATCTCGCCGCTAACATGGAGAAAATCACCCAGATCAAAATATTTTGTAAATAGTTTATACTGCTCTTTACCCAATTCTTTTTCAGAAAAAACAACTTGCATTCTGCCGCTTTCATCTTTTAGATGAGAAAAAGATATTTTCCCCATCTCTCTTTTTGAGATTAAGCGACCAACTGCTTTTACTTCCGACTTTTCCGGCTTGGCCAAAGCTTCTTTAATGGAGATTTTTTCTTCGGTGTGGCTCGGATAAGTTTCTATGCCTAAAGAGAGCAGATGATTTAAGCGCTCTAACCTCATTATATCTTCTCTGATTTCGTT
Organism: Candidatus Udaeobacter sp.; assembly: GCA_035473115.1. Classification (GTDB taxonomy): domain Bacteria; phylum Patescibacteriota; class Patescibacteriia; order Magasanikbacterales; family GWA2-37-8; genus XYD2-FULL-39-9. The sequence goes on from DATION010000002.1 coordinate 127,000, forward strand.
TGTCATAATAAAAACAAGATTTGTTTTATTTAATTTCTAAAACTTCATAAATCTGTGTTCCAGCCGGTGTTTTGACAGAAATTTTATCGCCAATTTTATGTCCTAAGAAGGCTTCGCCGAGCGGAGATTCATTAGAAATTTTTCCTTGCAAAGGATCGGCTTCACGCGGACCAACAATAGTATATAGCTTTGTTTTGGCATTATTTTTAACTGTAATACTATTACCTACCGCGACTACTCCTTGAGTTTTTTTTGAAGATTCTACAACTTTAGCGTGATCCAAAAGATATTGCAATTCTTGCAAACGCCCTTGTGCCCAAGCCATCTCTTCTTTGGCTTGCTGATACTCGGCATTTTCCGATAGATCGCCTTGCTGTTTGGCTTCATCAATAAGATTAGCTATGTCGGGTATTTTTCTATCTTTTAATTCTTCAAATTCTTTTTTTAAATCAGCCAAACCTTGCGGGGTTAAATATTGAACTTCTTCGTCGGTCATATTTGTAGTTTAATTTATCAGGTAATTATAAAGGAAAGTATATCATAAAAAAAGCAGAAGTCAAAGCTTAATTTGCGTATTTTTTACCCCACCAAGTCAGAAAATCACGAGCTACCGGTTCGGCCACCACACTTCCCTCAACCCCCTCCTCTACCAGCACCGTGACCACTATTTTAGGTGATTCAAATGGAGCAAAAGATGTAAACCAAGCATGATTATCTTTGGTTGCGTTCCATTGAGCAGTTCCGGTTTTGCCGCCGCTGGCAAAAGGTAAACTTTTCATCATTTGGCAGCTGCCATAAGTTACGCAGTCCTTCATACCTTGGCGAACTATTGCTAAATTTTCAGCTGAGACCGGAACGGTACGCTTATTAAAATTTAAAGGAATTTCATTGTGGGTTTTTGGTTCTTCCAGGTTATTTGCCAGATGAGGCTGCACTACAGTGCCACCATTGGCCACAATAGCAGTCCAAAGAGCTACCTGAAGCGGTGTTACCAGTAAATCTCCTTGGCCAATAGAAAGATTGTAAGTATCGCCAACAAACCAGGTTTCTCCTTTAGTTTTATATTTCCATTCCTTGCTGGGCGCAAATCCGGTAGCTTCTCCGGTTAAATCAACTCCAGTTTTTTGAGCAATGCCAAAATATTGCATATATTTTACAATGCGGTCGATGCCCAAACCAATGAAATTTTCATAGCCACCACCAACATAATAGAAAAAAGTATTTACTGACCAAGCTAAGGCTTTGCCAACATTGGTAATACCATGGCCGCCAACTTTCCAGTCTTTAAAAAAACGATCGCCAACCTGCAAACCGCCGGTACTTAAAAAAGCCGTGCTGGCATTAATTATTTTTTCTTGCAAAGCTGCCGCTGAAATAATTAATTTAACGGTAGATCCGGAAGGATAGGTTCCGCCGATAGCTCTGTTAAACAACGGGTTATCCGGATTATTTGAATAATTATTATAATTTTGCTGAGAAATTCCGCCGGAAAATTCATTGTTATCAAAAGCCGGCAAGCTTACCATAGCCAAGATAGCCCCATCGCGCGGATCCATAGCAATAGCGGCCGCTCTTTTTTTATGAGTTCTAAGTAGCATGCTACTTAATAAATTTTCTAACTTTTGTTGAGCTTCCAGATCTATAGTTAAAATTAAATTTTTTCCCGGCTGAGGCGGATCTTCTGCCAAAACTGTCTGTTCATGGCCTGAAGCATTTACTTCTATTTTTTTTATGCCGTATTTTCCCCGCAGTTCTTCTTCATAAGTTTTTTCCAGACCCGTTTTTCCAATATTATCAAAAAGCAGATAATCTTTAGATTTTAGTTTTTCGGCTTCTTCGTCGTTTAATTTTCCTAAATAACCAAGCAGATGGGAAACGCTCAAAGTTGGATTAGCTGGGTCGTTGCCGGTAATATATTTTCGCTTACTACCCTTTTCTATGGAAATTCCCGGCAGCTGAGAGCTTTGAATATATAATTTTAAAGCTGATTGATAATCGAGGTTTTCTTTAATAACCAAAGAAGCATAGCTGTAGGAACTATATTTTTTTAAAAGATCGGTAATTTTTTCTTTGGACACGCCGCTTAAATCAACGACTTTATTGATAATTTCTTCGCGTTTCTGTAAATCACGAGGCAAGTCTTGAGGAATAATTGTCAAAGAAAAATTAGGCACATTTTCGACTAATTCTGTGTGGAACTTATCAAAAATAATGCCTCTTTCCGAAAATATCGGCTGCAGGCGAATTCTATTGCCTTCGGCTAGATCTCGGTAATAACCGCCCCGAAAAATTTGCAAAAAACAGCTTCTGCCAAAAATAATTGCTAGTCCAATTATAGCAATAACACTCATTGCAAAGATTTTATTCTTAGCGATGCTCGTGCCTAAATAATTTTTGGTATGCGCCAAAGGAACTTGTTTCCCAGTTTTGTCTTCAAAATTAAAAGATTCTTCTATCCAGTCACGGCTATACTTGCCTTTTAAACCTCCATAAGGGCTTTTCTCATCTATGATGTTAAATAAATTAGCCATAGATGATTTCTGTTTTTATTCGTCTAATTCTTAAACTTCTAAAAAGTTTTGTAATAATAAAGTAAAATAAGAATAAAACTAAAGACGAGAGCAGTACTTCCCAAGCCAAATCTTTAGCAATTTCTTGGTATGACAGAGATTCGTGATGCAGGAAATAATTGCTTACAGTTAAAAATATCACAAATAGAAATCGGTAAAGAGCTGTTCCTAGCGCCAAAGAAAGAAAAACCATATATTCTGATCGGTTGGTAATAATATTGACTTGAAACCAGCTAATTATGAGCAGCGCCCCAATAGTTGCCGCTATATTAATTCCAAACGGAATAGCATTGAACAGTTCGGAAAAATAAGAGACCGCTAAGCTGAGCCAGATGATTTTCTGAGTTTGATTGATTGTAAAAAATAATAAAAGCGAAGAGAAAGCGATGTTTAGATGATTGAAAGGAAATGGCAAAAAATTTATGACAAAAATATGTATTACCAAAATTGATAAAACAGAAATAAAAAATAAGAATGTTTTCCAGAGCAGCTTCATAGCTTATTAACTTGGAATTAAAACGCTAACAATTATGAGTTTGGATAAATCGGTGGCTGTTGTTAAAACCGCCTGCTGAAACGGCTGGTAGGCTTCATTTTCCGCAATTGCCACTTCACCAATCAGCAATCCGCGCGGAATGTTTTCTTCTAAACCGGAAGTGATAATTTGATCGCCGACAAGCACAGTTTCGTTTCTAGGTATAAAGTTCATGCGCACGCTTAGGCCATAACCGCCTTCAACTACCCCCAAACTACCGTCTTTATTTAAAATGGTTGCTCCAACTTTGCTTTGATTGTCATTTATCAAGCGAACCATGGAAATATTTTTTTCTACTTTGGCAATGGTGCCAATCAAAATGCCGTCACTAACTATGACCGGCTGGCCAAATTTTATACCTTCCGCTTCGCCCACGTTTATGATTACCATTTTCTCTACGCTGTCGGCGCTTTGTCCGACCACATCGGCGGTTACATTAGTAAAATTATGCCGATGAAAAAATTGCAGCTGTTTTCTTAATTCAATATTCTCTTTTTCCAGATCTTTTAATTTTGCTTCACCTATTTCGGAAGTTTTATTTTTTTCCAAACAGCTATTATAGTCGTTAGCCATCGCTTTTTGATTGGAAAAATAACTATAAAAATCTTGCGAAGCTATCCGCCAGTGATTGATTTTGGTAGAAATAGGAATAGTTAGAGCGAAAACGCCGCGTTCTATCGGGTTGAGCCAGCCTAAATAATGAACAAAAATAAATAATAAAAATATAAACCCTAAAAACAGATAATTTTTAGTTTTGAAATGAAGCATAATTTTTTGCTTACTTAATAGCTAGAAAATTTATATCTTATTTTTGGTAGCTATTTCATTTAACAATTCGTCATCATCCAGAAGCAGACCCGTTCCTCGAACTACGGAAGTTAGCGGATCATCGGCAATACGAACCGGAATTTCTATAGCTCGGCTGATTAACTGATCAAAACCGCGCAGCAAGGCTCCACCGCCCGATAGAACTATTCCCCGTTCGTGAATATCAGCCACTAATTCCGGCGGAGTAATTTCTAGAACACCTTTAATGTTTTCGATTATGGTCCGCAGTGATTTGGTGAGCGCTTCTCTAACCTGAGTATCATCGATCATTATTTCTTTTGGCAAACCAGTAACCAAATCTCGGCCGCGCATCGGGAAATGCATTGATTCGTTAAGTTCAATAGCCGAACCAATTTTTATTTTGATTTCTTCAGCCTGTTTTTCTCCCAAAAGAAGATTAAATTTATCGCGAGCGTATTGGATAATACTGCGATTTAATTCGTCTCCAGCCACTGGAATTGAACGCCAAACAACAATGCCGCTCAAAGAAATAACTGCGATTTCAGTAGTTCCGCCGCCAACTTCAACTATAAAATTGCCGACCGGTTCGCGGATAGGCATACGAGCACCAATAGCCGCAGCCATCGGTTCTTGCACCACAATCACTTCTCTAGCACCGGCATTTATCACTGCATCATGAATCGCTTTTAATTCAACTTCGGTAATTTCCATTGGCGCTCCCACCACCACTCTGGGGCGGGTCATAAAATTCATGCTGTCTTCATAAACTTTATCAATAAAATGTTTAAGCATTTTTTCGGTTACTTCAAAATCAGAAATAATTCCGCTTATCAGCGGACGAGTGGTAAGAATATGAGGCGGAGTTTTGCCAAGCATTTCTTTGGCTTCGTTGCCAACGGCCAAAATTTGTTCAGTTTTGGTGTTTACGGCCACCACGCTTGGTTCGTTGATAATTATTCCCCTGCCCTTAACATAGACCAGCGTGTTGGCAGTGCCAAGGTCGATACCAATATCTTTTCTTAATTTTTCTAAAAATTTTTCAAACATGTTATTTGGTAAAATCTCGGTTATTATATTTCCTGTTGGTAAAAATAATTCCTTCGATGGCGACAAATAAAAGGATTAACAAAATTCCATTCCACCAGGCCAGCAGTTTCATCTGTAATAAAATTAAGCCAGAAATAATTGCACCTGCTGCCAGCATTCCCTGTCTAAAGGTGCTTTTAACATGATGAAAAACAATCTGATCGCTCTTTAGGATAATTTTTTTTATCAGAAATCCTATAACAGAAAAAGTTCCCGCTAGCGCCAAAAATAAGCTGGTATAAAAAAATATAAAACCAAAAAATCCGGACTGCTGCGGATCGATATTTCCCAAAACAAATAACCAGGCCAACCAGCAGATTAGGGCTCCGATTGACATTAAAATAAGGTATAACCGTAAAGTCATAGTCAGTTTATTTTAGTCTTATTTTAGAGGTTTGGCAAGAGAACCTTTTTAGGCTAAATATCTGATTTTTTCAACAGTTTGAGCGCCTAATTTGGTGTTTAGAACAGAGAGAAAATTTTTTTCATTTAAACGTATTTCTTGAGCCATTACTGAACTTAAACATGTGATGCTAATAGTACGGTCTTTAAAATAAATGGCCTGAGCAAACTTTTTGGATTCTAAACCAAAAATTTCTTGCAATGTTTCATTAGCTTTTTCAACAATAACTGAAGCTTCCAGCTGTTTCCAACCTGTAGTTTGCTTCATCTGTTTTTTTAAAATTTCTCCCAATGATTTCATCATAAAATATAATAAAATTAAGCCCTGAACTGGCAAATATCTTTGAAATCACAGTGTTTACAGATCTGCGGGCTGGGCGTGGCGGCAAAGTTGCCGGAATGAATTTCGGTAATGGTATTTATGATCTTTTCTTTGAGCTTATCTGTTTCTTTGGGCGTACCCAAAAATGACACTTTAACATTTTCGTTTAAATAAAAATAGGTCAATTTGCCGGGCTGGCCGATATTATTATACTCAGGCAGCTGATTAACGGCAATTTGATAAATGAGCAACTGATCTTTGTCTTCGCCCTCTACTTTTTCTTTGACTGTACCGGTTTTATAATCAATGATTTCCAAACTGCCATCAGGCATCTGGTCTATACGGTCAATGCGTCCGTGTAGCAGATAATCGCCGATTTTTATCTTAAACCAGCCTTCCAAAGAAACGGGAATGCTCCAGTTGTCTTTTTCTGTATTATAAAAAGCGCGTAAAATCTCCTTACCCATTTTGTAATACTCTTCTCTTTGCGTTTTGGAAGTATACCAATCCTCTATCCAGGACTGATCATAAAACGATAATAATTCATCCAAAGTCGGAGCTTTGGTGCCGTTAGCGCTGGCAATTTGCGGTTTTTCAGGCAAAGAAAAAAGCGACGGCTGACTAATACTGTTTAGTTCTTTTAGGCGCTCATAAAATTTCTGCATTGTGCTGTGCATGCTCTGGCCAAAACTAAAACTGGCACTGCCTTTGGTAGGTATTTTTAAAATATGACCAAGTTTGTATTGATACGGACAAGTGCGATAAGATTTTATCTGCGAAAAAGAAAAAGCTTTCGGCAATTCGTAAATAAATTCAGCTTTATTTTCAGATACCGCTTTGGCGGAAGCGGATACTGCCAGATTTATTTTTTGTTTTACAGATTCCTCTGCTTCGGCTTGCCCAGCGGTAAAACCAAGTTCCGGCAAGAATCGGGAAATTTTTTTGCCTCTTACGCCGCCGTAATCATCGGCGCTAGTAAGATACAAACGTTCTTTGGCTCTAGTCATGGCCACATAAAACAAACGCCGTTCTTCCTGGATATGGCTATCCCCTTCCGGCAATTGTTCTTTTATCAAAGCAGCGGGAATTTCAATGGCTTCACCGCGGCGGCGAGACGGAAATCTGTCTTCTACCAGATTTACTACAAAAACATATTTGAATTCTAAACCTTTTGATTTATGAGCGGTAATAATATTTACCGAATCTGGCGTATCAACTGGTTGATATAACGAACCCAAATCGCCTGATTCCATGACATAATTAAAATTTTCCAAAAAATTAGCTACCGTTGCTCCCGCAGTTACGCTTTCGTAGTTATTGATATATTCAAAAAATTCTTTGAGCTGATAAATTTGACGAATAACTTCCCGATTATGATTTAATTCTTCTTTAGTTAAATATTCTAACAAACCACTTTCTTCTAAAAAATGAAATAATACCAAAGTTGGCTTTTCCTGTTTGGCATTCTGCAATCCGGAATGGATTAAACTCAGTAATTTAGTGGCAATAGCTTGGCCATGCTGGGACAGACCAAATTCAGCCGCTCGTTTGAGTGCCTCGTAGTAAGTAATAGTTTTTTTCTTGGCGTTATAAGTGATTTTCTGCAAGTCATGTTCATCTACCTTCCAAAAAGGCATGCTTAGCAGTCGGTAAATAGAGGTTGATTCCAGGTAATTATGCAGTACCTTAAAAAAGTTAATACAGTCCAAAACCAAAGGCTGGCGATACAGACCGGAAGCAGCTAAAAATTCATATGGGATACCGGCTTTTTCCAAAGCGGAAATAAACGGCTCACTGTGGCCATTAGCCCGTACTAAAATAGCAAAATCATCCCAAACAATGTCTTTGTTAATTTCTTTAATTTTTATAATTTCTTTAATGACACTGCCAACTTCTTCATCTAAAGTAGCACAATGGATATGCGCCACACTCTGTTTGTTGGTTTTTTTGGTTTGGGCCACCAATCTTTTATCAACATTTAATTTTATTTCCAGCCGATCCGGATTATTATTTTGAATGAGTTTGTACGCGTAATCCAAAATATTTTTATCGGAACGATAATTTTCATTTAAAACAATTTCTTTTGCTTTAGGAAAATCGTCTTTGAAACGCAAAATATTAGAAACTGAAGCTCCGCGAAAAGCGTAAATGCTTTGATCATCATCCCCTACTACTGTAAGTTGAGAATTAGCGGATAGCATCTGCACCAATTGATATTGCGCCCAATTTACATCTTGAAATTCATCAATCAAAATATATTTAAATCTTTTTTGCAATAATTTTAATATGCCAGGCCTTTCTTTTAAGAGTTTGATGGTATAAAAAATTAGATCGGCAAAATCCATGGCATTATTATCCAACAGTAGTTGATTATAAATATGATAGGCATTAGCAATTTCAGTTAATCGGCTTTGATCTTCAATTTCTGCACTATCTTTATTAATACTAATTTCTTCGGCATGTTTCAGGTATTCTTCCGGAGAAATTAATTCATCTTTGCATTTTTGAAAATGAGCAATTAAAGAATGAATGTGGCTGGCAGGATTGCCCAGCGGTCGATAATAATCCAGATTAAATTTATCTAAATTTTGCCGAACTAAAAGCCAAGCGTCTACTTCTGTTAGAAGTTTAAATTTATTGCTTAAACCAATATTAAGCCCGTATTGTTCCAAAATCTTTTGACAAAAAGAATGAAAAGTAGAAATTTGCAGATCTACATAGCCTAAGTTTATTTCTCCGTCCACTCGATCAGACATTTCTGTAGCCGCTTTTTCAGTAAAGGTCAGAGCCAAAATTTCTTCCGGCGTTGCTAGTTTTTTAGCCAAAATATAAGCAATTTTTTTGGTAATCACTGTGGTTTTGCCAGTTCCCGCTCCAGCCACAATAATCAGCGGACCACCGGTATACTCCACCGCTTCTTTTTGGGCTTTATTTAAGTTATATTCAGACATAATTTATCTAAAAAACAGCCTGTTTTGGCTGCTCCTAGTATAGTATAGACCCTTGGCTTTTTCAACTAATCTATAAAACCGCCAGCTTGGACTTTCCAAAGCTTTTCGTAAATACCCGGATTTTTTAATAATTCGGTATGAGTGCCTTCTTCGGCAATTTTGCCGTCTTTAATGACAATAATACGATCCATCTTCATAATTGTCGATAAACGATGAGCTACCACCAAAACAGTTTTACCTTGGATTAAAACATTGAGAGCGTCTTGAATTAATTTTTCCGATTCAGAATCCAAACTGGAAGTAGCTTCGTCCAAAATTAAAATCGGCGCGTTGTGCAAAATAGCTCGCGCAATCGCCACCCGCTGTCTTTCACCGCCTGATAGTTTTACGCCGCGTTCGCCAACATAGGTATTATAATCTTCTGGCAAATCCTTAATAAATTCATGACAATGAGCCAGTTTAGCGGCTTTGATGACTTCTTCCTTGCTGGCCGAAGGTTTGCCGTAGCGAATATTTTCTAGCAGTGTTCTGTGGAAAAGAATCGGATCTTGCGGAACCATACTAAGATTTTGCCATAAACTTTCTTGAGTAACTTTAGAAATTTCTTGGTTATCAATCAAAATTTTTCCTCCGGAAACATCATGCATGCGCAGTAATAATTTGATTATCGTAGTTTTACCGGCTCCGGAAGGTCCAACCAAAGCAATCTTTTCTTTGGGAGCGATAGTTAAGTTAAATTTATGCAAAATTCGTCTGGTTTCGTGATAATAAAAATTTACATCTTTAAATTCTACTTTTCCTTCGGACAATTTTAAATTTTTAGCATTAGCAATATCGGTGATTTCGTGCGGTTCACTCAAGATTTCAGTCATTTCTTCAGCTTCAGCCAAATCTTCGTAGATATGCTGAATAACCCGGCCAAAATCCCAGCTTTGGTGAACGACAATGAAAACATATGATTGAATTAAAACAAAATCACCAACGGTTAAAATATTTTCTTTCCAGAGTTGGATAGCCAAATAGATACTGCCAATCTCTAAAGCCGTGGTCAGCAAAGATTGAACTGCTTCATAAATATTGGTTAAATTCCAGCTAAACCAACGCAGTCTTTTTACTTCTCCAACCGCTTTGGCAAAATTTTTAATTTCGCGTAAATAACCGCCAAATAATTTAACATTGACATTATTGGTAATTGTGTCGGCGAGCAGTCCGGTGGCTTTGGAGTCGGCTTCGCTACGCTCTAAATCATAACGGCTTTTAAACTTAGTAAAAATTAAATTAATAGCAAAAAATATCAGTAGCCATAGCGCTACACCCAAGCCTAATTTTAAATTTCTTTTAGTTAAAACAAATAAAATTAAACCTATACTTACAGCCAATTGGATAATATTAAAGAAAATCCGATCAGTAATATCTTCAAAGGAACGCGTAAAACGATTTACTTTCTTCACCAAAGATCCAACAAAAGTATTGTTAAAAAAAGAAAAGGAATGCTTATGCAAATATTTAAAGCAAGCATCCGAAAGACCGGCCATGATTGAAGATTGAAAATAAGAAACAAAAAAAGTTGCTAAACGCCAACTGATCCAAGCGATACCCTCTATCAGAACAATGATGCTTAAAACATGCAAAATCTGTGGAGCCAAAGCGGCTTTGGTTTCAGATTGAGTTAAGATATCAAAAATTTTCTTAAAATATATAGGCGTAATTGCCGCTGCCGCAGAAGCGCTGACAATTCCGGCCACAACAATAAAACCAGAAATGCCATGTTTACGCACTTCCTGCCAAAAAATTTTTAACGTTAATTTAGTATTAACTTTCATTATAAATATTAAACCGAGATTTATTTAGCGCTGCATTCACAACCGCAAGTCTCATCACATTCGCAACAATGCGAACAGATGCTCTCGTTGCATAAACATTTTTCATCCTCCGCTTCAAACGGAAGACTGCATTTAGAACAACTTTCCATATATATTTATATTAAAAAAATAATTACAGATAAATTATACCAAAATCAAAAATCCGAGGCAACATCTCGGATTTTTGATTTGTCAAGAAGTATTAGTTTGGTAAATTTCGATATTTTTTTGCTACTCGTATTTTGTTCACTTCCCTATCAATTAAAGCTTGCAGCTTGGCATAATCAACATCTTGGGAATTTTTAATATTTTTCATCTGTTCCTCGGCTCTCTGTCTGGCTTCTTCGGCTTTGGTAATGTCTATATCAGCCACTCTTTCGGCATGATCAGCTAAAATAACAACTTCATTTTGACCACGCACTTCCAAAAACCCACCCGATACCGCCAAATTATGTTCACCGGTTTTATCTTTTATTTTTAACTCGCCAGCCTTTAACACAGAAATCAAAGGGATATGATTTGGCAAAATCGTAATTTCACCGCTCATGGTAGGAACAGAAACTTGAGAAATCTCATTTTCGTAAATAACTTTTTCCGGTGTGACGATTTTAAATTTAAGCATAGATTTTTAGTTTGTCATCCCTAGCATGGAACGACAATATAAGCTATTTCACTTCATCAATAGAACCTTTCATATAAAAGGCTTGTTCAGATTTTTCGTCATGCTTGCCATCTAAAATTTCTCTAAAGCCGCGAATAGTATCGGCTAATTTCACATATTTTCCTTCGGTGCCAGTAAATGTTTCAGCTACAAAGAATGGCTGAGACAAAAACTTCTGCAATTTTCTAGCGCGGGAAACTGTAAGTTTATCTTCATCAGAAAGTTCTTCCATGCCCAAAATAGCGATAATATCCTGTAAATCTTTATATCTCTGTAAAAGTTTTTGCACATCACGAGCAGTGCGATAATGCAATTCGCCTACTACTAGCGGATCCAAAACAGTTGAATTAGAGTCCAAAGGATCTACAGCTGGATAAATACCTAACTCGGACAGAGAACGGTTTAAAACCACAGTTGAATCTAAGTGAGCGAAAGTGGTGGCTGGAGCTGGGTCAGTAAGGTCATCTGCAGGCACGTATACGGCCTGTACAGAGGTAATAGAGCCTTTTTCGGTACTAGTGATACGTTCTTGCAGTGCACCCATTTCGGTGGCTAATGTTGGCTGATAACCTACAGCTGAAGGCATACGGCCAAGCAACGCAGAAACTTCCGAACCTGCCTGAGTAAAGCGGAAGATATTATCAATGAAAAGCAAAAGATCTTTGCCCTCTTCGTCGCGGAAATACTCAGCCATAGACAAAGCCGTTAAAGCTACGCGAGCGCGAGCACCAGGTGGTTCATTCATTTGGCCGAAAACCAAGGCAGTTTTTTCTAACACACCAGATTCTTTCATTTCTCGGTACAAATCATTTCCTTCACGGCTTCTCTCACCTACACCGGCAAACATAGAATATCCGCCGTGTTCTTGAGCGATATTGCGAATTAATTCTTGGATAACAACAGTTTTTCCTACACCAGCGCCGCCAAATAAACCAATTTTGCCGCCTTTTAAAAACGGACAGATTAAATCAATAACTTTAATTCCAGTCTCTAAAATTTCTGATTTGGTGGATTGCTGTTTAAAAGTTGGCGCGGCGCGATGAATAGAATATTTTTTTTCTGATTTGACTGCGCCCAAACCATCGATAACTTCACCGGTGACATTAAACATTCTGCCTAAAGTTCCCAGTCCAACTGGCACGGAAATAGCTTTGCCGGTATCCACAACTTCAGTTTCACGCTGCAAACCATCGGTGGTACTCATAGCCACAGCGCGAACAGTGTTGGAACCTAAATGCTGCTGCACTTCTAAAGTTAAAGTTGTGCCGTTTGGCATTTTTACTTCCAAAGCATTAAAGATTGCCGGCAAATTTTCTGGGAAATGCACGTCAACCACTACGCCGATGATCTGAGATATTGTTCCTTTATTTGTCATAATAATTATTTTATTCTAAAGCTGCTGCGCCGCCTGCTATTTCCGCAATTTCTTGCGTAATACCGGCCTGTCTAGCTTTGTTAAAATTTAAATTTAATTCTTTGATCATATCACTTGCTGCATCACTGGCACTTCTCATCGCCATCATCCGAGCGCTGTGCTCACTGGCGGCAGATTCGAGCATTGTTTGGTAGATTTGTGTTTCCACCAGTCTTGGCAATATCATTTGTAAAACATCCAGTTTATTTGGCTCAAATAAATATTCATTTAAATTTAATTTATCTGATTTTTCGGTTTCCGCAGCCATTTTTTCCAGATCATCTTCGGCAATCGGTAAAACTTGTTTTAATTTAGCTAATTGAAAAATAGCTGATTTGAAATCCGTGTAAGCCACGATAACCTTATCATAAGATTTATTGGTGTAAGCATCGATTACCATTTTAGCAATTGGCAATGCGTCATCCAAACTCGGCGTATCTGTCATGTTGGTAAAGGCAGCTACCAGGTTGAAGCCCATTTTTTTAGCAAAATCCGCGCCTTTTTTACCAATGCCAATTACATCTACATTTGCTTTTTCGGTTTTTAATTGAGCTGCAGTTTTTTTGATAATATTAGAATTAAAACTGCCACATAGCCCTCGGTTGGAAGTAATAATAATCATTAAGATTTTTTCTACCGGACGAATGGCTAGAAGTGGAATTTCTGTTTTCTGTGTTTTTGATAAATTAAGCAGCAAACCCCAAGCTAGCGTAGCATAACTACGCGCATCCAAAGCTGCATTTACAGCTTTGCGCATTTTGGCAGCCGCAATCATTTCCATGGCTTTAGTAATTTTTTTGGTACTGCCCACGGATTTGATACGGTGTTTAATTGCTTTGGTGTTTACAGCCATACATCTTTATTATTCCCAATGACAATTTAAAATAAATTATTTATTATACTCCGCGCAAGCTGCTTTTAATTCTGTTTCAATCTTTTCATCCCATTCACCAGCGGCGATCTTATCAAGCAAAGCTCGTTTGGATTTACCCATAAATTCAGTTAGTTTCTTTTCGGCAGCCGAAATATCTTTTACAGCCACATCATCAAAATAGCCATTGTTGATTGCAAAAATACCGGCTACTTGATTTTCTACCGCCACCGGCTGATATTGAGGCTGCTTTAATAATTCAGTAATGCGCTGTCCGCGTTCAATCTGTTTTTTGGTTTCCGGATCCAAATCACTGGCAAATTGAGCAAAAGCTTCCATTTCTCTAAATTGCGCCATGGCTAATTTTAATTTACCAGCAACTTTTTTCATTGGTTTGATTTGCGCAGCGCCACCAACACGAGATACGGAAATACCCACATTTAAAGCTGGGCGAATACCGCGATAGAACAAGTCTGTTTCCAAGAAAATCTGACCGTCAGTAATAGAAATTACGTTGGTTGGAATATAGGCCGTAACATCAGATGCTTGAGTTTCGATGATTGGCAATGCGGTAATAGAACCTCCGCCTGATTCTTTGTTGCGGCGGCAAGCGCGTTCTAGTAATCTGGAGTGCAAATAAAACACATCACCCGGATAAGCTTCACGGCCCGGTGGACGGCGCAAGAGCAAAGAAATTTCTCGGTATGCCCAAGCTTGTTTGGATAAATCATCATATACACACAAAACATCTTTACCCTGATCCATAAAATATTCAGCCATGGCTACACCAGAATAAGGAGCAATATATGATAAAGCTGCCGGAGAAGATGCACCTGCCACAACCACAATCGTATAATCCATAGCGCCAGTTTCTTTTAATTTGGCCACAATGCGAGCAATCTTTGATTCTTTCTGACCAATAGCCACATAGACACAAATCATATCTTTGCCTTTTTGGTTAATGATCGTGTCAATTGCTACAGCAGTTTTACCAGTCTGGCGATCACCAATAATAAGTTCACGCTGACCGCGGCCAATTGGAATCATGGCATCGATTGCTTTAATACCTGTTTGAACCGGTTGAGTTACCGGCTCTCTAGTCATTACGCCCGGAGCGATTTTTTCAATTGGATAAAAAGTTGTAGATTTTATTTCTTTACCGCCATCTATAGCTGTACCAAGCGCATTTACCACCCGGCCGATTAACTGATCCCCGACCGGTACGGATAAGATTTTATTGGTTCGTTTGACAGTATCCCCTTCTTTAATATGTTCATATTCACCCAAAAGCACACAGCCGACAGTTTCTTCTTCTAAGTTTAAAGCCAAACCAAACACATCACCGGAAAATTCTAACATTTCGCCAGCTTGGCATTTGCTTAAACCGGAAATACGAGCGATACCATCACCTACTTCAATTACTTTGCCGGTTTCTTCTTTTTCTACTTCTTTTTGGAAATGGGCAATATTTTTTTTCAATTCTTCAACGATGTTATTTGTGGACATATTTTAGGAAATTAACTTTTCTTTTAAATTTTTTAATTGAGTTTTTAAACTGGCGTCGTAAATCATATCATCAACTTTTATTTTTATTCCGCCCATTAAATTTTTATTTACTACAGCGGTTATTTCTGATTTTTCACCGAAAGCTTTTTTAATTTTTGCCAGTATACTGTCTTCTAATTCTTTGGCAGTTTCGACAGTTATCACTTTTATCCCGTTTTGTTTTTTTGAATAGTTTATAAAATCTTTTATGATATAATCAATTTTTTTTAACTTATTATTTTTTTGTAAAACTAAAACAAATTGCTTCATGGCCGCCGGTAAATCTTTTTCCGGCAAACCGCTAGTTATTTCGTATAGAGCTTTCGCAAATTGAAAATTACTATTCTTTGGCATATTATTCCAGGCTTTTTACCGCTTCAGTAATTATTTTATTATCTTTTTCAATATCAATTTTTGAAGCTAAAATTTTCTCCGCAGCCGAAATAATCAAGTCTGCAGCTTGTGCTTTTAATTCTGTTATAGATTCGTCTCTCTCTGTTTTTATATTTTTTCTAGCCTGATCCACCAGCTGTTCTATATCTTTTTTAGCCTTTTCTCTCATGGCTTCAGCCATTTGCAAAGATTCCAGGCTAGCTTTTTCTAAAATTTTATTAGCATCAACTTTGGCTTGGTCTATCTTTTCCTGATACTTTCTTTCACTCATTCCCAAGTTAGCCTCTATTTTTTTGACATTATCTACGCTGTCACCGATCATTTTTTGTCGTTCAGCCATTTTTTTGGTAAGTGGTTTTAAAATCAAATACCACAAAACCAGCATAACAACTACAAAGTTTATTATTTGAAAAGTGAAAAGGGTGCCGTTTATTCCTAGTGAAGACAATAATCCTTCTTGGCTGGTGGTAGGAACAGTTTCTTCAATAGTATAAGGGATATTTGGAGATGGCATATAATTTTATTTTTCCCGGATGATATTAAATAATTCAATTCCATTGGGCTTTTACAAACCCAATGAGTTGAATTATTTTAAAGTGAAAACAACTACTAAGGCGTAAATAGCGATAGATTCAGCAAAAGCTGCGCCTAACAACATCGGTACAAATGATTTGTCTGATGCTTCCGGGTTGCGTCCGATAGCTTCCATGGCAGTTGCCACAATTTTTCCGATAGCTATTGCCGGGCCAAAACCACCGAGAGCCATTGTTAGGCCTTTTACTAAGACCAAAATTGATTCATGATCCATATAATTTGAATCTTTCCGATATCCTTGCTCTTTAAATAAGAGCTTAAGGGTATCAATTAATTATTTAATGTGAATTAGAATGTTCTTCTCCATGGGGCGCGCTGGACAAAATTGTTAAATAAACCAACGTTAACATGGTAAATACACTTGCCTGTACCAACCCAACCAGCAATTCTAAAACCATAAACGGGGTTGGCAAAAAAGCGGCGGCAATACTGGAAATTACCGAAATCAAAACTTCACCCGCAAAAATATTACCGAATAATCTCAAAGAAAGTGATAAAACTTTGGCAAACTCACTGACAATTTCTATAAGCCCCACTGCCATATTAATAATGGCTGTAAAAATAGCTATCGGGCCTTTGTTAAGGCTTTTAACAAAGCTGCCCAACTGAATAAATTTATTAATATGAGTAAAGACGCCAACAGTCACCAGCCCGATAATATGAGAAATAACTACCACCGAAACAGCCATGGCCAAAGTTAAATTTAAATCAGAGTTAGCCGGACGAAGCAGCGGCGCTTCGCCAAAATGAATACTACCGGTGCCAGGCAATAGTCCCAGCCAGTTAGAAAGTAGAATAAAAAAGAACACTGAGCCTACCAAAGGTAGAAAGCGCAGTGTTTTTTTTCGGTCAGCCGTAATCTGATCAAAATAATTAAGCAGTTTTTCTAAAAAGAATTCCATGAAGTTTTGCATTTTTCCGGGCTTTAAACTTATTTTTTTACCAAGTTTCAAACCCACAACCAGCAAAATAACGATAGCCAACCAAACATTAACAATAGTATTTGTTACTGGCAATTTTCCGATGTGAAAAATTGTTTCTGGCGCTAAAGTTGGAATATGTAATTCTGTCATAGATTATTCTGTTTGTTTTTTCCCGGCATCATTCATTTTTTTGTACTCTTCTCCATAAATTTTGGCTTTTCTGTAGATAATCTTTGCTGATGACAGAGCTGCCAAAACGAATCCTAGAATTGTAAAAAGCGGTGATTTGCTATATTTTTCGTCTATATATTGGCCAATCAGCACAAAAACCACAACTGGTATGGCAATGGAAGCGCCAAAATCTCCCAGCATTTTAAAAGCAAATAACTGATACTGACCGCTGTTGGTTTTATTTGGTTTATTTTCTTCCATAACTTATTGGCAATTTTCTCTTGCCGCCATTACTTTACATAAAAAACCCCCAGAAGTCAAGGATTTTTCAATTTGAGAATGTGAATAGATTGGCTAGACTGCTTTTTGAAAGAGATTTTGAGCGTTTTTGGTGGTAGCCTCTATAACTTCGGCAAAAGACAAGCCTTTTGTATAAGCGATTTTTTTGGCTACTTCTTCTACCATCCATGGTTCGCAGCGCTTGCCGCGATAAAGGTTTGCTGCCAAATATGGCGCGTCAGTTTCCAGAAGCATTCGGTCTAAAGGACAGTTTTTTACCACTTCTAGCAGCGCTTCCTGGGCTTGCGGATCAGATTTTCTAGGCGGAAAAGTAATTACTCCGGTAAAACCAAGATGCAAACCTAAAGCCAAATATTTTTGCGCATAGTGCCAATTGCCAGTATAGCAATGAATTGTGGCGCGAATTTTATCAGATAAACTACTTAATAATCCAACCATTTCTTCATGTGCTTCACGAACATGAATAACCATTGGTAAATCAAGCTCTTGCGCCAATTTACATTGAGCTAAAAAAGTTAATTTTTGTTTTTCCAAAACCTCCTCTTTGCTTCTGCCTTCAGGCAAACGGTACAAATCCAAACCGCACTCCCCGATCGCGATAACTTTTGGACTTTGGCCTAATTTTTTATAATATTCGTAATCAAAATTTTCTTCACGAGTCAAAAAACTGCTTTCTTCTTCATCAACGTGAGTGGAAAACAGATGCATGGGATGAAGCCCGACACTAGCATAGATAAACGGATATTTTTGCGCAAACTCCACAGCGGCACGGCTAGTATCTTTTTGTGTGCCAACTGCGTTTAGAATTATAGAGCTATCTTTTTCTACACATCTTTTTATCACTTCGTCGTAATCATTTTTAAAACCATTAAATTGGATATGGCAATGCGTATCAAACATACAGGTAAAGCTAGATTAAATTTTCTACAGTGCTATGTAATAATCTTAAAGCTTCCGGGAGTAACGGCAAAAGTACTGAAGCTAGTTTAACTAACGGCGGAGCCAGTTCTGATTTGCCCAGACTTTCCATAAAAGCGGCGCTAATTGGGAAACGAGCAATAAAAAATAGAGAGATACCAATCACAATCGCCCCTTCCAAAATTCCAAAAACCAAACCAAATATTCTGTCGAGGCCGCGGATAAATGGCAGTTTGGTAATGATGGATAATACTTTTTCGATAAGCCAAAAAGCAAAGCCAACTAATCGGGTAATAATTAAAAATGTTAGGGTAAAAATAATAACTTTGACATAATTTTGATTCCAGCCTGTGGCATTGATAATCCATAAAGCTGCCGGTTCATAATAACGGCTTGCCAAAAAAACTCCCAGCACGGTTCCGACTAAAGATCCCAAAGTATGGATTAAACCGAACCACAGTCCAAATAAAGCAAAACCGGAAAGTATAATTATCAGTACTATGTCAAAAAAAGACATAAATTAAAATTAATAATAAATTAGGTTAAGCGTGGAAACAGCTGCTCTGGTTTTTTGATTTTATTGCCAACTAATATTTCTTCCCAAATTTGTAATTTTTCTAATGGTTTTGCAAGTTCGGTATTAACATCTAATCCGAGCTGAACCAGTAATTTTTCTCCTGTCTCTGGCATTATTGGCCAGATCATTACCGCGATATGGCGCAAAGCTTCACATAAATAAAATAGCAAATCTTTTACTTCTTGATCCTTGCCGACTTTCATCATGGCCCAAGGCTGCGCAGTAGTAATTGCCAAATCACAATCCTTAATAATTTGCCAAATTAATTCCAGAGCGCGATCAAACTTCCAAGACGACATCATGATATTGTAATCCAAATTAAAATTAATAAATTCAGACACTCGTTCTTTGCTATCTTTTTTCTTTGCTTCAGGGATCACGCTATCACAATATTTTTCTACCATCACCAAAATACGATTGGTAAGGTTGCCCAAACCGTTAGCTAAATCAGATTCATAGCGCTGATTAAATTTAGCATAAGAAAAATCTCCGTCATTATCAAATTGAATTTCGCGCATTAAAAAGTAGCGTACTGCTTCCAGCGGAAATTTTTGAGTTAACTCCAGTGGGTCAATTACATTGCCGATCGTTTTGCTCATTTTTTGACCATCAACCGTTATCCAACCGTGCACAGCGATCTGTTTGGGTAGATCAGCACCGACAGACAAGAGCATAGCTGGCCATAACAAAGAATGAAAACGATTAATTTCCTTGCCAATCACATGCGCGTCAGCTGGCCAATATTTTTTAACTAGGCTTTCATCTTTGCTTCCATAACCCAAAGCAGTTATATAATTTGTCAGAGCGTCAAACCAAACATACATTACCTGTTTATCATCTCCCGGCACCGGAATGCCCCAGGATAGTTTTTCTTTGACTCGAGAAATACTGATATCTTCCAAACCGTTTTTAAGGATGTTTTCCATTTCTTTAAAACGATGCTCCGGATAAACAAAGTCAGGATTTTTGGCAAAATGATTTTCTAACTGTTTTTGAAACTTTGATAGTTTAAAGAAGTAATTTTCTTCGGACAACAATTCCGGAATTGTGTGGTGATCCGGACATTTGCCGTCAATTAGATCTTTTTCCAATTTAAAAGCTTCACAACCCACACAATATAATCCGGTATAACTTTTTAAATAAATATCTCCGGCTGCCAAAGATTTTTGCCAAAATTCTTGGGCGCCTTTAATATGCCGTTCTTCGGTTGTGCGAATAAAATCATTATTGGTAATATTCCATTGATCTGCCAGCAATTGGTACTGAGCGGACTTTTCAGCGGCAAATTCTTCAACTGTTTTCTTGGCATCTTTGGCAGTATGCAACATTTTTTGGCCATGCTCATCGGTGCCGGTTAAAAAATGAACTTCTTTTCCCAGCAATCTTTGGTAACGCGCCATGACATCGGTATATAAAATTTCTAAAGCAAAACCAATATGCGGATTGGCATTGGCATAGGGAATGGCGGTTGTTATATAAAATTTTTCTTTCATAATAAATTAACTTTTACTTTTGATTAACTACTACCACAAACTCCCCTCTTTCATCCTGCATATTTTCTAAAACCTGGCTGATAGTACCACGATAAATCGTTTCAAATTTTTTAGTTAATTCGCGGCAAACCATTAAATTTCTACTGGCTTCAAGATTTTCTTTTAATTCCTGTAAACATTTTTTAATTCTATGACCGGATTCATAAAAAATAACTGTATATTCGGCTGCGGCCACTTCTTTAAAAAATTTCTGCCGCTTGTTTTTGTGCGGCGGAAAACCCATAAAAATAAACTTATCAGTTGGAAATCCGGAAATACTTAGCGCCGTGGTAACTGCTGCCGGACCGGGAATAGGAATAATTTCCAGCTGAAAATTTTTTACCAATGCTTTGATGAGCAAATTTCCCGGATCGCTGATCCCAGGGGTGCCGGCATCGGTAACCAAAGCTAAATTTCTGCCTTCTTCCAACAAAGCCGCGATTTCTTTTACTTTTCTTTCTTCCGTATGTTGGTGATAGCTAACCATCGGTTTAAATATCTGATAATGATTAAGCAAATTTTTGGTCACTCTGGTATCTTCGCACAAAATAAAATCAACATTTTTTAATGTTTCAATGGCGCGAAAAGTGATATCCGCCAAATTGCCGATAGGTGTAGCTACAATATAGAGTTTACCAAACATAGTATATATCTTAACAAAATCGTTCTAGGAAGGCAATTTATTCTTCCCAAGAAATTGCTTGGGTCGGACAAGAATCTATTGCCATCTGTACCATACCTTCTTCATCTCCCGCAGCATTAAAAACTTCCGCTTTAGTATTATCATCATTCATCCGGAAAGTAGCGGCCACTATGGACGGACAAAGGCCGCAGGCAATACATTTATCTTTGTCTATTTTTGGTATTGGCATATTTTTAACGGTTAGCTCGCTGCTGAGAAACAATCGCTGGTAAATATTTCATTACATAATCAATATCTGCTTTAGTATTGCAATGGCCAAGAGTAAACCTTAAACTGCTGCGCGAATCTTCGGCCGAAATCCCCATCGCTTTTAAGACATGAGATTGATTTATAGATTTAGCTGTACAGGCAGCTCCGGCCGAACACATAATGCCATATTCATCCAAATACAAAAGCAAAGCTTCACTTTCTGTTCCTAAAAAGCTGATATTTAAATTGTTTGCCAATCTGTCAGCGCCAATTGTTGGGCCGTTTAATACAATGTTTGGAATATTTTTTTGTAATTTTTCCCAAAAATATTTAAGCAAACTTTCTAAGCGTTTTTGTTCTTTTCCTTTATTGATTTGGGCCAGTTCTAAAGCTTTGGTAAAACCGACAATTCCGGTAATATTTTCGGTTCCGGCGCGTAAATTACGCTCTTGCTCCCCTCCTAAGATTAATGGCTTGATATTTACTCCTCTGCGTAGATACAACATTCCCGTTCCTTTTGGACCATAAATTTTACTGCCATTAATGGTCATTAAATCAACATGCAATTTCTCGACATCTAAATCCAAAAAACCAGCGGCTTGGCAGGCGTCAGTATGAAAAAATGGATAAACAGTATTATTATTTTTTCTATATTGCAATAATTTACGGCCAATTTCGGCAATCGGTTCAATGGCACCCATTTCATTGTTGGCGTACATTGTAGAAATCAAAATTGTATCCGGGCGAATAGCTTTAATAACTTCTTCGGCATCAACAATTCCTTTTTCGTTTACAGATACATAGGTAATTTCAAAACCTTGTTTTTTTAAATCTTCCAATGGATGAAGTATGGCATGATGTTCTATAGCTAAAGAAATAATATGTTTGCCATGCTGCTGGTGCGCTTTGGCAATTCCATAAATAGCCAGATTGTCCGACTCCGTGCCACTGCTAGTAAAAATAATATTTTCCGGCAAAGCATTGATTATCCTGGCCACACTGCGGCGACTATTATTTAAAACTCCGTTTACTTTTACACCTTCTTGATGAAGCGAAGATGGATTGCCGTAAAATTTGTTTAGATACGGCTGCATAGCCAAAATAACCTTCTTATCTAAATAAGTGGTAGCAGCGTGATCCAGATATACCTGTTTTATTTTTTTTGGTTTTGACAACATTTTTTAAAATGGCAAAGTTAAATTGATATTCTTTTTGGCAGTGGAATCTTTTTTATCAGCTGCAGCATCAAAATTAACGGCAAAAGGAGTTATCTCTCCAACTAGTGATTTATAAAATAACTGTTTATTATTTTTACCAAACTCATAAATTTCTTTGGTCACTTTTACATCCTGTTCGCAATATTTTTTAATTTCGTCTATCTTACCTTCTTTCCACCATTGAATCGCCTGCAGCCCATCAGCGCTTTTTTCTATATCTAAAGTTGCCATGGCCACATCGTTTAATTTTAAACGCTTACCCACGCTTTCTTTAACTTTTACCATAATATCCAAATGGTTTATGACCGATAAATCACCTGGGTAATAATTATGCAAAATTGGCAAATCAAAATGCTCGCTGTTATAGCCGATAATCCGATCCGCTTTTTCCAAAATCGGCCAGAGTTTGTTTAGCTCATTTTCGGAAAAACTCATATAACTATCGGTAGCGTAGCTGTAGATAGACACGCAAGAAATACGAAATTTTGTAAAATCATTGTCCACGTCGGCAAAAGTATTTTGGGTTTCTATATCAAAAACTATTTCGTTTAACATAACCAGATTTTAATTGTCATCCCGAGCGAGCCGTAGCGACGAGGGATCTTTACTTTAAATGAATAGATTCCTCACGTAAGGTTCGGAATGACAGTTGAGTGAATTAAACCATTTTTAGCAATATACGGTATGACTTCTGTTTTTGCAATTACCGCTTCATCGATTAATTTTTCGTACTTTAAAACCTCTTTTAATCTGGATTTTGTGGCTGGATGTCTGGCTACAAACAGGCTGCAGCAATCCTCGTATGGGCGAGCGGAAATTTCCATTGTGCCAATTTTTCTAGCCAAATCTATTATATCTTTTTTGTTTGTTCCTATCAACGGAGAAAGCTTTAACAAATTAGATGCTTCAGCGATAACAGCCATATTTTCCAGAGTCTGAGAAGCTACCTGCCCCAGACTATCGCCATTTACCAAAGCTAAAAACTTGTTCTCTCGAGCAACTTTTTCGGCAATTTTATTAAAAATGCGGCGAGTAACTATCATGCGGTAAGGCGCCGGAATTTTCATAATTATCTGTTTCTGCACATTGGCAAACGGCACCATAAACAGTTTGATTTCCGGCTGATAACTAGACAAAACTTTAGCTAAATCAAAAATTTTCTCGCTTACCTCTTCGGTAACTTGGGTTTGATTTTGAAAATGAATTAAATTTACTTCGCCGCCGCGGCACATTATTTTGTAAGCTGCCACTGGGCTGTCGATACCGCCAGATAACAAAGCCAAAACTTTACCCGAGGTAGAAGTTGGCAAACCGCCAATCGTATTTATAGTATTACCATAAATACAGGCGTCATTTCTGCCAATAGCAATATGAATATCTAGTTCTGCGTTATTTAGAGAAACTTGCCAATTATATTTTAAACGCACATACTCCCCTATCTCTTTTTCGATTTCAAGTGAAGATAGAGGAAAATTTTTATAAGATCGTTCTGCGGAAATACGGAAAGTTCGTTTGTCATTCTGAGCGGAACAAAGTGGAGTCGAAGAATCCCTTGTACTTTGGTTTAAGGGATCTCTCGACTGCGCTCGAGATGACAGTTGAATAATTTGATCTATCCCATCTTTAATATCTTGAATTGTGCTTTTTGTTTTTAGCGCTTCGGCATAATTAGCAAAACCTGGAATAAGAACCAATTGCTGTAACTGCTCTGCTTGAATATTTTCCAGCCACAAACCACTTTCTATCCTCGAAACTTTTACTCCTGATAATAAATTTTCTAAGTTATTTATTAACTTACGATAAAAAATAGGCTGATTTGAGCCTTTCAAAAATATCTCATCAATATGAATAATTACATTCATGATTTTATTTTATTACCAAAGATTGTCGTATTTCTTCGGCGTTTCGCAGCTGTCCGCAAGCAGCAGCAATATCTTGGCCTTGAGAATAACGCACGGTAGAAGTAAAACCGGCATTCATAAGCGAAGTATGCCAGTGTTCAATATTTTCTTTTGGCGACTCATCAAAATCCGAAGGCATGGCCACGGTAGAAATATTGTTATATGGAATTAAATTTATTTTTATCTTTCCTAATTTTGAAGCTAGAGTCATCAGCGCTTTTAAATCTTTTGGTCCGTCATTAACTTTACCAAGCATAATATATTCCAAACCAATAAAATGGGCTCGGCTAGGGTGCATCTGGTGATACTTTTTGGCCCAGCCAACCAAGTATTCCAAAAATCCTTTTTGGTGCGAAGGCATGATGGCAGCGCGAGTTTCTTCGATGGCGCTATGCAAAGATAAAGCAAAACGGACTGGTGGAAAATCTTTGTCTACAGCCAATTTATCCATCATCACTGGAATACCACAGGTAGATAAAGTAATTTTGCTTGGACCAAGAGTGGTATATTTTAAAATAATATTTAAAGCAGTTTTGATGTTTTCGTAATTGAGCAGCGGTTCACCCTGGCCCATGATTACCATATTATCTATTTCGCCCAAATTCCTTTCTGCCAAAAATCTTTGCCAAAAACGATATTGATCCACAACTTCTTCGGGAGTTAAATTTCGAGAAAATCCAGCTTTGCCAGTAGCACAAAAAGCGCATTTCATGCCGCAGCCGACTTGCGAAGAAATACAGATAGTATAACGATCGCGACCACCCGCAGCGGTTAAGTTTTTTCTGCCCATTAATACAGCTTCAATTAATCGGTCATCAGATAATTTCAATAAAGCTTTTTTGGTATTATCTTTTTTACTCTCATGCATCACATGCAAGCGCAGGGATAGCCAAGGTTTATCTTTCAATTTTTCTCGCAATTCTTTTGGTAAAGTGGTAATTTTTTCGTAACTATCTACTTTCGCGTCAAACCAGGCTCGGAACACTTGGTCCTGCCTGAATTTCTTTTCCGTAGATAAAATTTGTAATAAGTCTATTTCTGCCATATTCGGGCTAAGTATGCCACAGTTTTGCTGTTTTGGCAATATGTTGACGGGAATTTTTTTTCGAAGTATATTTAAGAAGCGAAAAGTGCTTCATCAACAAATTAAAGGAGAATTTAATGGCCACAAGCCATAAAGTCGAGAGTTTCGACTTCGAGGCAGCAGAGCCTGGAGCTGAACAAGATTCTCACACTCCTGAACAACACCTAAACCTGACAATCTTGTGCGACCTTGCAGATCGCAAGGCACCTATAGCTGAAATCAGGGTCTATACAGATCCCAGAGCAGCGCATATTTCCCATTGCGAAAAGTGCCAAAATGCCCTAGGCTTCTACAAAATTTCGTTTTAGTATGCTGCTAACTAAGCATACTTGGAGGTTTGCGGCTCCTGAACAGGTAAAACTGATTTAGGGGCTTTTTCATTTTTACTCTAAAGCTCTTAAAATCTTTTCTTTAATATCTACTGAAGTCATCCCAGCTAACTCATATACCTCAGCCACATTACCGGATTTTAAATAATGGTTTATACCCAAAGCTTTTTTAGAATAATCCGCTGGTAACATAAATGGATACAAAAATCCTGGCCAACCATTATGCAAAGTAATTACTAATTCCCTTTCTTCATCTGATAAAATACTTTTCGCTTTAGTTGGATTAGTTTTTTGTAAATCTTCAAATAATTCCGGGGAAGTAACAGCTATAATTTTTATATCTAATCCTTGCTTTTCCAGTTCAGGCAAAACTTCTAAAGTATTTAACAAAATTTGCATACCGCAAATTGCTAAAACCGTCTTTTTGCCTTTACCAGAGAATTGTTTATAAACATAAGCGCCATTATTGGCTTCTATGGCCGCTGGCACTTCAGCACGCTTT
The DNA here is from genome assembly GCA_035473115.1 of Candidatus Udaeobacter sp. GTDB lineage: Bacteria > Patescibacteriota > Patescibacteriia > Magasanikbacterales > GWA2-37-8 > XYD2-FULL-39-9. The sequence continues at coordinate 153,341 of DATION010000002.1, forward strand.
ATTACCGGCTGTTCCGGCCGGTAAAGAGACAGAATAATTGGCTCACCTTTTTCTAAAGCGCCAAACAGCATTTCTATAGTTTCATTGGCATCTGTTGGTTTATATACTTTTATTCCCGGCAAAGCATTATAAAGAGACATCCAATACATTCCTTGGTGGGTTGGACCATCTTCGCCAGTTTCCGGGCCGTCGTGGGCAGCCAAAGCAATAAAAAAGCCTTTGGTTTCGGGATTAAGTTGATTACCAATTACCGCCAAGCGAATCGCATTGCCCATCATATTGGTAAAAACGGCAAAAGTACCAAAGACCGAAACTGGTTTGTATCCGCCCGGCAAAATATCTTGCGTCAGTCCGGCGCCCATCATGGCCATATTTTGTTCAGCAATGCCATAGCGAATACCGCGGCCCAGTGGATTATTTTTGGAAATCAATCCATAAACTTCTTCGGCAGAATTGGTATAAACAGATTTAGCCAAATCTCCGGCTCCAGCATAAAAAAAGGCGGTCTGTTTCATATACCAAGCCATCCAGGCTTGCACAGCTTTGCGAGTAGCTACTTTTTCGCCTTCGGCAAAAACTAATTCCGGCGGCAAAACTTTTGGCCGTTTTATAGCTAGAGGATCAACCATTGGTCGGCCGCGCAAAGCTTTTTTCATTTTTTCTACCAAAATTGATTCTGGCACAATTTTCTGCGCGCCGACTTCTAATCTTTCCAAAATATATTTTTCATCTTCTGGATTAATTTGCGCCAAAACAGTTTGAATATCCGGCAATACTTTCCCCGGTTCGCCAGCAATATTAAAGCCTAATTTTTTCATTATATTTACATAATCATCGTGCTTGGCCAGAGTACTGTGGGCAGCGGCAGTATTTTCAGTCTTGCCATAACTTTTAGCTTTTAAAGTATGACAGATAACTACCGTCGGCGCGCCATTGGCAAACCCTTGCGCAGCCAACTGATAGGCATAAACCATTTCCAAAACATTATGCCCGTTGGTTTCTATAACATTCCAACCCAAACCCAGCCAATGATTAATATATGGCGAAGCCACAACTTCTTCTATTTCATCATCGATGCCAAAATGATTATAATCTAAACTGACAATTAAATTTTTTAAGCCGTTGGTAGCAATGATATTTCGCGCTTCATAGGTCATACCTTCTTCGCTTTCGGCATCGCCCATAAATACCCAAGTTTTGGTATCCAAGCCGCAAGACTGGTGTACCATAGCCATTCCGCCAGCTACAGCAAACCCGTGCCCCAACGGGCCGGTAGTAAAATCAGAATATGGATATTGGGCTTCGGCATGGCCTTGCGGGCCATCAGCATGACGAAAACGAATCAGGTCTTCAGGCATGACTGCTTTTACTACTGCTTCGCCAAATTGGCGGCCAGCCCGTTTTAAAACTTCGTAATATAAGGCTTGTCCGGCAAAAAGCAGATCAGCGCAATGGCCTGAACTCCAAATTAATCTGTCTCGACCAGGATTTTTGGGGTTGGTTGGATCAAAGGCCATTACTCCACTTAGTGTCATGGCCAAAAATTGCTCCACCTTGCTGCTGCTGCCCGGATGACCGGATTGTCCGGCTTCGACAGCAGCAAAAATAAGGCCGCGAATAATTTTGGCTAGTTTGTCTAATCTAGGAACATCTATGCCGTCTATGGAAGCCAGATCTAAATCTTCGATATTTAAATACTGCCCGCTCTGGACAGAATATTGCAAAAGGTTTTTTTCTTTCTTTTTAAAATCTGCCATTCCTTTTTTGTCTAGGAGGTTGTAGGGCATACTGGAAATTGAGTTATGTACTATATTTCAAACTCTCTAAAATATTTTCTAAATCTATGATTATTCATCTCCATTCTATGAAAATATTTATCCGAAAACCCATCTTTATTTGAATGTTTTAGCAGCACCATATAAGAATCATTCATTCTTTCAAAAAAACGTATCAAAAAACTCATCTGCTCTTTTGTTAATTTTCCACTATCCACAGTTTCCATAAATCTTCTTTGCATTCGTTCTTGTAGCATAAACAACTCTTCAAGCATCATCGGATGAGGTCTTTCTTCATGAGAAAAATGTTCTATAAAGTGCAGAACTCGTTCCTGGTTTCTATTAAATTCAATAAAAAAATCATCATCTAAATTTAACTGTTTAACAAGATGCTGTAACTCTTCGCCTAACATTCCTTGCTGCATGATAAACTCATGAAATAAAGGATGTTTAAAATCTCTTGAGTGTAAGATCTTATGAACAACATAATTTCTTTCTTCTAAAGATTTAACTCTTTTGACATCTTGGAGGATTTTTTTATCAACTATTTGTTTGTAATACTCACCAGCAAGTTCTAAAAATTTTTCTGGGTCATACATATGAAAATCTACACCCGCCTTATCTTGAATTTCTTTTTTTAATTCATGCCTAGGCCCTATAACAGTTCCAGATTGTATCCACCACCAATCTTCTTTTTTATCTCTAGTAATAAAAATTATCGGTTTTTTTAACTCATTGGCCTTATCAATAATTTGGTACCATAAAATCAAATCACCATATTCACGTTCATTATCTTTTGATGCATCTTTATAACCAGGAGGAACGTCATTTGAATATCTTTCTTTTCCTTCTTTATATATTTCGTCAAGTTTTTCCTTAAGGTATTCTTCACCAATACTATCTTTAAAAATCTTATTTAATTCACCTAAAATATTATCTTTATTAACCCAATCTGGATGAGATTTTTCATTTTTATTAATACTGAGAGTAATCTTTTTTAAACAGCTATCTAATTCATTGCTAATTTCTTTAAGGTCTAAAAATGGATGTTCCTTGTGATACTTATCCTCAATTTTCTTTTGAGCATCCTTAATAGAGGTGTCTAAAATAGACCTTATTTTAGAGTAAGAATTTTTTAAATCAGCTATTTGAATTATTCTTCTTTTATGAAACTCTAAGCCCACTTGATGCGGGATCCATATTCTATTTTCATCTTTAATTTTTTTAAGAATACCAATATATTTATCCGAGGTAGTATTGTTATACCTGTACAAGTCAAGCAAAACATTCGTGTCAAACACAAATACACACTCCTGCCATATTTTTTTTATTTCAGCATCAGAATACTTATAAAATTCTTTAAACTTATTCTTCATACGGCTTTTCATTAATAACATACTTACATTATACCAATTTCCCTACACCTAAACAAGTTTCCTCTATCTCAAAATAAATGCTACAATTTAAATAGCTTAATTTTAAATAAAAAAATATGGACCAACAAAACCCAACTACCCAATCAGCAACACCCCAACCACAATCACCAAAACACAACACTTTGATGGCTGTAGTAGCTTATCTTTTGTTTTTTATTCCCCTGCTTACCGATGCCAAAAATGATCCTTTTGTTAAATTTCATGTAAAGCAAGGATTAGTATTTTTTATTTCTTGCTTGGCTGCCGCCATAATTATTCGGCTGCCAATCATCGGTTGGCTCTTGATGTTCCCAATAAATATTTTTCTTTTTGTAATTTGGCTAATTGGGATTTTGAACGCTCTAAGCGGTAAACAAAAACTGCTCCCAGTGATCGGCAAGTACGGAGAGCAGTTTGAGTTATAAACTTCTTTTTTTATTTAATTGCTTGTTGAAGTGCTTGTTCTAATTTTTGCGGCTCATCGGTGCCAATCCGGTATATTTTTCCATTCTTCATAATAATTTCTACGGCATCAAAACCGGAAACATTAAAAATCCAGGTTGTTGGATTTAATTTTAATCTTATCCCCCAGCCATAATACCATTTATTTTTTACCGCTTTAGCTGTTGCTATTTCTTTAAGAACAAATTTTTTGCTAAATAAACCAAAGGCTATATGAAGATGACTGTCATCTATTGTTACAGTAAGCGAAATAAACGAAACTAAAATTAGCAAAACAATAAGCATCACGCTAGTAAATCCCGAAAAATCAAAGGCTCTTTGTAGTAAAAAAAATAGATAAAGCGCTGCTATGCCAATGGCGGCAAACAATATTACCTTTCCGATCTGGGTGTGCTTGTAGAGCATAAAAAAATTAGATAAATAACTATATTATTATACCAATTTTGGCTTTTTAAGACAAACAAATTCTCTACCCTCGAGGCTTTACAAAAAGGCCTTTTTGTGGTAGACTATTCGCACTCTGAACAACAAACCAAACCAACCTGCGGAGGGCTAGCATGAGCCAAAATCTTGATCTGGGCGTACGCCTCGATCTTGCGGCCATGCTTTCCCAGCGCGCCGCAACAAACGATCCCAAGAGCCGAATCAGCTCAAGGGAGATAGCTCGCGAAGAAGCTCGCGAGTATGACAAATTGAGGAATTCTGCAGAACGAGCCAGCATGGATCTTTATGACAGCCAGGCAACGTTTGCAGATCCGGAACATCGAGAACTATTGAGAAAAAAACAAAGGGCAGACTATGCCTTAGACGTTTTTCTCAGAAACCTAATCTCGAAAAAGCGGCCTGGTAAATAGCGAGAGCAATCTCGCTACCGTCGGCGGCCCGTTGCCTGGAGACCAAAATCCAGCACGGGCCTTTGTTATTTATAAACACAACAGTTTTGCTCAATCTCCAATTTTATAAAGGATGTTATTTTGTATATAAACCGGCATTTCCCAATCCAAATGATCGGTCCATGGATTATAGATCCATTTTTCTAAATCTTTATTTATTCTAACAATTCTAGCTGGTTCTCCAAATGCGTTCCGCACTTTTTCAACGCTCCAACCGCGCAAATCATTTCCAACATGACCAATTAAACTACCTCTCCTGTCTGTTTGCATTTTGATTTGTATTTTTTGACTAAGATTTTCATAATTTTTACCAAAAGCATAAAAATCTTTTTCCCAAAGATAAACCGTTCTCCCAGCCGTTATCGTAGCTCCAGGCACAAACGGATCTTCTCCTAAATCAAATCTAATCTCTCTTTTATAGGGAGGAGCAATAAATAAAAAAATAAAAACAAAAAATAAAATAATCGAAAAAATAATATATTTCCCAATTATTTTAATATCTAATACCTTCAAAACTGCTAATCTAAACCAATATATCCAATTTAAAAGTATAGACAAAATAAATACAATAAAATTAAATTTCCAGTTATAGCCTTCTTTAGCCGCAGCAAAAGAAGCAATTAAAAAGCAAGCTCCTATGAAAGTTATTATTAATGATGGTAAAAAATATAGATATTTCTTATTCATACTCTATTTACCCCAGAATCTTCCCTGTTCAAACATCTGTCGTTTCCATTTATAAAAATCTAAATATTCACATAAAGTAAGCGGTGTATTGCTAGCCACAATACTATTTTCTTGAGAACATTGCAGATCGCTTGGAATGGCATAGCTAATATTCTGTTTTCCATTTTCTTCTTGGTTTATATATAATCCGTATTCATGCATTCCCAAAACATTTGGATATTTATTTCTATCATCAAAAACAGAATGGCCTTCAAAATTACTGGCGGTGTTAATATTTAAAATTTGCAACAAGGTAGGTGCTATATCTATACCGGAAGCAATGGTGTTTGATTCTTTTGGCAAAGTTCCATCTGGCAAATACATCATCAGCATATTTTCATCATAAAAACTCAGCTTATCGGCATCCTTAGGGAATAAATTTTTTATATCCGCACCCGGAAAAACTGCATGATCAGCCACAGCTACAACAATTGTATTATTGTAATATTTACTCTGTTTAAATTCTTGCCAGAATTTACCAAAAGCATCGTCGGTGGTGTGATACGAATTTAAAACATCATTTTTCCCATCTTGATACGGCGTCACATCTTTGGATAAATTAAATGGCGCATGCGAATCAATGGTCGACATCATCATCAAAAATGGTTCCTGTTTTTCTTTATTGACTAATTGCCACATGGCTGGAAAGAGCTGATGATCGGAGTATCCCCAAGACAAGGGCTCGTCTTTGATAATATTTTTTAATTCATCCTGACCATAAATACTTTCGGTATCCATGCTGGAAAAAATATTATATTTATTCTCAAACTCTTTTTTTACCGCTGTGATATAAGTGGCGGATTTAAAGCCATTATTTTTTAAGATGGTTGGCAGACAAAGCAAACGCAATCTCTGCAAATTTTTATTATCTTCAACTTCGGTATAGCCAGTCGGTGGCAAAAAAGAACAAAGCTGGCCGATAATGCCGTTTATAGTTGGTGTGGAAGCGTTAAAATAATTTTTAAATACAGTTGTATGCGGATCACTAGCCATATTTTCTAAACCAGGCGTTAAGCCAACTAAATTTTTATTATAAACACTAGTCAAGCGGCTAGAAAAAGATTCAAAAAAAACGATGATTACATTTGGTTTTGTAATGGCAAATTTTGGCGGCAGGATTTTTTTATCTGATGTAAAAATTTTGTCTTTACTGGTTAAATAAAAATCATCTGAGTGGTAAAATAAACCAAATTTTTCTAATTTTTCTTTGGTTATTGGATTTAATTTAACTTCAATTTTTTTTCCTAAAAAATAATTATAAAAATTTCTGGCCACACTATATTCCGGAGTGTTTTGAAAAGAACTTAAGCCAAATAAAGAAATAAGACTAATAGCAATTAAAGCTAAACTATAATATGCCCATTGTCTAAAAGAAGTCGTTCCAAAAGATTTAATAATTCTATGAAAAATTAAGCTAAAAATAATCAGTACAGCCAAAGCGATAGCCACCACAGTTGCCATAAACCAGTTAAACCCTACACTGCTGGCGCCGCTGGCAACTTGCAGCATTAACGGACTTAAATATAGTCCGGTAAAATACATAATGCCAATATTTACTCCCCAAAAAACTAGTAGAAAAACGAATAAAATAACCCACAATCCCAAGGCCAAGTATCGCCAAAATGATTTAACTTTCCAATAGATAAGGGTAGAAACCGAAAACCCTAAGACTAAAAACATAGTTATTGCCCAGGAGCGGAAAAAGACAATATTATAAAATTTTAGATAAGGATCAAAATTGGCAAACCGATAGGCCGAGTATTGTAAAATAAAAAATAAGCTAAACAAGAAAAAAATTAACCTAAAAATATTTTTGTTTACCAATTTCCATTCTTTAGCATTGGGATGAAGCGACAAATACTGTTGAGAACGATAAAAAAACAAAATCATCACATATAAAAATATGCCGGCGCTAAGCATCTGTTGACGGCTAAAGAAAACTAAGAAAAAAAGCGAGAAAATAAAAAACAGACTGTCCAAAAATCTACCGAACTCCTTTTGCCAAAAAACATGCCTATTAAATTTAACCGTAAAAAACTGATATAGCCATTTGAATATCGCATAGCCAACGTAAACAAAAATCCAGGTAGCCAGAGAAATAAGAATAAATCGGCTATGTGGCCGATACGCCGTATGATACCAATTCCAACCGGCGGCAATAACAAAAGCGCCGACTATTCTAAAAAAAGTCGGCAGCTTGCCCGGCGTAGTATTAATGAAGACGGGCTGTTTTTTTATTTTATTTAAAAAATCTTTCAGCATGGTATTATTCTTCCATTCTGTATTCTTTGTCGGCTCGGCCCATTTTTTTATCTTTGGATTGCACGCGCTGCTTTAATTTATATTTTTTTAATTCTGCTTCCAGATAATCACGGACTTTGTCTATCGCTTTATACAAATTTTCTTCCTGTTTGGCGGCAAAAATATTCTTGCCCGGTACATCCAGCTTGAATTCGGCGTTAAACATATCGCCTTTGCGGTGGTGCTGACTATTAACACCGACGATTATCTCTGTTCTGATGATGCGATTATTATAAAATTTATTTAAAGATTCGGCTTTTTTACTGGCATAATCTTTGATGGCTTGGGTAAGTTCAATGCCTCTGCCCGTAATTTGTATTTCCATAAAAAAATTAATTTAAAATATTTTATTTTACAATTTGCACTTCCGGCTCCAGTTCCACGCCAAATTTATTATATACCCTTTGTTTGATCTCTTCAACCAAAGTCAATACATCAATTTGAGTCGCATTATGATAATTTATCACATAATTACCATGCTCATCAGAAATTTTGGCGCCTCCGGAAGACAAACCGCGCAACCCCAGCTGTTCAGTCATCCAACCGACCGGCACTGAACCTCTCTGCAAAAATATTTCCGGCAAATCTTTGGTGTCTCCGGGCCATTTATGCAGTTTTAAATTCTTAAAAAAGCTGCCAGCTGAAGGAAACGGCGTATGTTTGCGCTGTTTTAAGTAAGCTTGCATGTTTTCCATTATTTTTTGCTTGTCCCCCGGTTCCAAATAAATTGAAGCGCGTAAAATTATATCTTTATTATGTTTAAAAATAGTATCACGGTAAGCAAATTTGCAATCTTCATTTTTTAACCTGACAACTTCACCGTCACGCCAAATATCAACCCACTGGATAACTGTAGATATATCTTTGCCCATTGCGCCGGCATTGCCTCGTATAGCTCCGCCAAACGTACCCGGCACGCCCACAGCCCAATCCATACCAGCCAAGCTGTTTTTGGCCGCTAAATTCACTACCATGCCCAAAACTGTGCCTGCATCTATCTCAATATCAAAGCCAATTCCTTTGGGTGTAATTTTTGGAGCGTCATTAGTAGCAATTTTTATTACCAATCCGTCATAACCATTATCATTCATCAGCAAATTTGATCCGCCGCTTAAAACAAAATAATCAGCGCCTTCTTTTGCCAAAAAATTGAGAAGTTTAACCAGAAGATCTGTCTTGCGGACAATAATAAAAAGTTTGGCCGGACCGCCAATTTTAAAAGTGGTATGTTTGGATAAAAGTTCGTTTATCTTAACATCGCCAAACTCCTTTAATTTGTTATAAAAGTCATCCATAAATTAAGTAGATTTATTCTTGCTTTTTATTGCTTTTTCCAGTATGATAAGCACCATGACAAGTATGAATATACCATAGTATATAGCAAACTTATGCCGATTTCAAATAACCTATTAACAATACTTGCTCAGCACCTAGTATTTTATGTCTGCCGAGACTTGGAGCGAGCCATTGGAATTGACTTATCTTTGCCAAATTATCGAATAATTACCAACTACAACGAATTTTCGGCCAAACTTGCCCGGCAGTATGCAAATATTACTTTAATTAAAGCAGAAAAACAACTTGATACCGCCAGTTTGCTAAAGCATAAACAAACACAAAATTTAATTAAAAAAAACGATTTTGTCCTGGTATTCAAAAATAACGTCATTATCGAAACTGAATGCAAAAAAAACGGCTGGAAATTATTAAACCCCGATTCAAAACTTGCCGATAAAGTTGAAGGAAAAATATCGCAAGTTAAATGGCTGGGAAGCTTGGCTAAATATCTGCCGCCTTGCCAAATCACTACTTGCGGTAAAATTAAATGGAACAAAAAAACTTTTGTTTTGCAGTTCAATCATTCTCACACCGGCAGCGGCACATTTTTTATAAGTTCAAATAAACAGTTAAACGATCTAAAAGCCAAATTTTTTAATCGAGAAGCGCGCGTAATGCCATTTATTAACGGACCGGTATTTACCAATAACAATATAGTTTGGGGAAATAAAATTTTAATCGGCAATATAAGTTTTCAGATCACCGGCCTATCCCCTTTTACGGAAAATAAGTTTGCCACTATCGGCAATGACTGGGCTTTACCCCATCAGCTATTAAACGCTAAACAGATTAAGCAATATAAACAAATAGCAACTGAAGTCGGAAAAAAATTAAGCCGCGACGGTTGGAAAGGTTTGTACGGCATTGATATAATTATCGACAAAAAAACCGGCCGATTATATTTACTGGAAATAAATGCCCGTCAACCAGCCTCTACCACTTTTGAATCACAGTTGCAAAAATTAAATACAATTGATGACAAAGCAAAAATTTCTACCTTTGAAGCGCACTTGGCAAGCTTGTTAGAAGTTAAACCAAATAATTACCAACTTACTTCTATAAACAACGGCGCGCAAATAATCCAAAAAGTTACAACCAAAATAACCAAAATAAAATTACCGCAAATTAATAATAAATCTACCGCGCAAATCATCAGTTACAATAATGATTCCCTTGAATCCGATCTGTTCCGAATACAGACTAGCGCTGGTCTAATGCAAACAGTCAATACATTTAACAAATTCGGCAAAGAAATCCGTTCGGCTATGCTGGCGCTTAAAAAATAGTATGACTAAAACCTTATCTCTTACAGCCGAAAAAACAATTCATGATTACCTTAATCTGCCTTTCACCGGCATCTACGGCGTACGCTGCCCTTATTTTAATAATTCCAAACTCGGTCAGCGAGGACAGTTAAGAGTTTTAATCGGCAAAGGCTCACCGGAAGAAATTGTGGAAGAAGCAAAGATAATTTCCACCCAATACCACAAAGATATTTTTGATAAGAACGGAGTTTTTAACGCGCATACCGATCACCCGGCCGAGCATGAACAAATAGAATGCATACGACAATTTTTGATAGAAAATAATTTGGGCATAGATTGCTCCGGCTTTGTTACTCATGTTCTGCAAAAACATTTTCAAGAAACAAATAATATTAATTTGGTCAAAAAACTTTTTATTACCTCAAAGAAAAATTTCTGCCGCTGGCTTATCAGCCGCCTGCGTCCGATTGAGCAAATTGATGTAAATGTCTATGCTAATGACAAAAATACCATAGTAATAAACGATTTACGGGCAATTGAACCTGGTGATTTGGTTATTATGTTAAAAACCGGACCAAGAAAAACCTATAACCACATTTTGCTTATAGAAGAAGTAGATGGAAATAAAATTAAATACGCGCAATCCCGCGCTTGGCCCAGCGATGGCCGCTACGGACATGGCGTAGCCCAAGGTTTTATTACAATTAATAATCCGGAAAAAAATTTGCTGGAACAAACCTGGGAAGAAAAAAATAAACTAAATGAAGAAAACGAAACTTATTTAGAAGCCAAACAGGCTGAAGTTTTAGAAATTAGAAGAATTAAATTTTAATTGTCATTCTGAACAAAGTGAAGAATCCCTGTCTCAAACACCGAATGGACAGAGATCCTTCGTTCCACTCAGGATGACAAACTAAACAATTTTATGAATTTACAATTAATTCAACAAGCTCTAACTTATTTAATTTTTTCCGCTGTCGGAGCGTTTGTTTGGTCGCCACTGCTTATCAAATTTTTATATAAATACAACATCACTCGCCGCGATGAATTTGATTTTACCCTTAAAGGTGATCGCAATAAAAAAATTGGCACACCAATTATGGGCGGACTGCTTGTGATAATTACGGTAACGTTAATTACTGTGTTCTTTAACTGGAACCGAGAAAGTACTTATGTGCCTATGGGTGTGATGGGGATTGCAGCGCTGCTGGGAGCGGCCGATGATTTATTAAACATTTTTGGCAAAAAACGCCGCGAACGAAAAATCTCGCATATTATAAATTTAATAAAACTGCACAAACAATGGTATATGCGTTTGTGGTATATCTTTATTTTGCCTTGGGAAATTTTTAGAAAACTGGCTTCCATGCTTGGCTCTCACCCTGGCCGAGGTATTCAAGTTCACGAAAAACTATTGTTTCAATTCTTGGCCGGAGCGGTTACGGCTTGGTGGATATATTTTAAATTGGGAATTTTTTGGCACTCTTTATGGATGCCGTTTGACGGCCAACCATTTATTGGCTGGTGGATAATCCCAATTGTCATTTTTTTCGTAATGTTTACCGCTAATGCCGTGAATTTTGCTGATGGTTTGGATGGTTTGGCTGGCGGATCACTGATCATAACTTTCTTGGGCTTAATGATAATCAGCTGGACTGAAGGCCGAGTCTCTTTTACTATTCTTAATGCTACAGTTGTTGGTGCTTTAATGACTTACACTTATTTTAATGTAAAGCCAGCCAGGTTTCAGATGGGAGATGTAGGTTCCTTGGGGTTAGGCGCATTGTTAGCTATTAACGCCATTGCCGTAAACCGCACGATGCTTTTGCCGTTTCTCGGTTTTATTTTTTATATAGAAATAATTTCTGTACTTATCCAAGTTTTCTGTCGCCGTTTGCTGGGAAAAAGATTTTTTAAGATGGCACCGCTACATCATCATTTTGAATTCCATGGCTGGAGCGAAGAAAAAATCGTGATGCGTTTTTGGCTAGTGCACGCGTTTTTTGTAATTCTAGCAATTTGGATGAGTTTGTATAAATAATTAAAAAAGCATTATATAATTTGTTAATTTTTGCAGTGGTCATCGCACCTCCGGGTAGGCGTCCCGACAAAGTCGGGACAGTTTGACCACAAAAAAATTAACAAATTATATAATGATCCATGATATGTACCTAAGCTGGCAAGAGAAAACTTTAACTGAATTTAATGACACAGATATAGAAAATGCCTATGACCAAGGCTTTGTTTTTACGCGTATTGGTAGAGGAGTAATGAATCAAACGAGAAGCTTACGAATCGATTTAGCCAAATTTGAATTATCTTCGGAAAACCGCCGTATCTTGAATAAAACTGAAGAGTTGAATTTATCTGTAGAGCCAATCCCCTATGCCGAATACGAATGGACAATCCATAAAATGGGCAAGGAATTTTACGAAACAAAGTTTGGAGATAAAGTTTTTAGCGCGCAAAAAATAAAAGAGCTGATCACAGACAAGGAAAAAAGTAATTTTAATAAATTATTTGTTTACGCTGTCATCCCGACCGCAGTGGAGGGATCCCTTAAACCACAAAGTATAAGGGATTCTTCGACTCCGCTCCGCTCCGCTCAGAATGACAAAGCGACGCCGATTGGTTACTGTATTACTTTAGAAACCAAAAATATTTTACACTACTGTTACCCTTTTTATGACCTGGCTTTAAACTTTCCTAACTTAGGGATGGGCATGATGCTCAAAGCAATTGTTTGGGCAAAGGAAAACAATAAAAAATATATTTATTTAGGCTCATTCCAACGGCCAACTGACACTTACAAACTGCAATTTGCTGGATTAGAATGGTTTGAAGGAACAGAATGGAAAAATGATTTAGAAGAATTAAAATTAATAAACTTATAACTATAATATGACAATAAATATAACCACTACTATACTAGAAAATATTAATACTGTAGCCCAATCCATAATCGCTCTTTGCTCTATATTTGCACTTAATTTAATAAGAATTGCAAAAACAGACATACTAACTCGTTCACAACGTGAAGCAGCTACATCCGCATTACAAAAAATTGAAGAGTTTAAAAAAATTTTAGTATTATACCTCGAATTCAATAAAACATTGCATGAGCACAACATACAAGCATACAATGAAGAATGCGGGGATTTTGTTGCAACATCTAAAGTTCTTAGGTGGGGTGGAGTTTCAAATAACAAATGCATGAACGCAGCAATTCGGCTAGCAAATGACCTTGAGTGCTTCTCAGCATATTTTATGCATAGAGTAGCTGATGAAGAAATAGCATTTACACCCACATCAATTGAATTCTGTGCAGCAGTAAAAAGTATATACCCTTATATATCATCAATGAGAGATAGTGAAACGCATAATTTATATAAAAATGTAATTCAACTATATCAAATTTGGTTTAAAAGAATAAAAAATGAAAATATAAAAAAACAAATGGTAACATTATCTAAGGAACTAGAAACAAACACTCCAAAAATCAATCCTCCAATTGGGACTAAGTAAAAAATCATGAAAAATAAACATATTCATTTTATCGGCATCTGCGGTGTGGCCATGAGCGCTCTAGCGATCGCTTTCCATAAAGAAGGCTGGGAAGTTACTGGCAGCGATGTCGGATTCTTTCCGCCTATTTCTGATTATTTAAAAAATAATAATATTTCTTTTTATCCGGGCTGGCACCCAGAAAAAATGACAGCTAACGGCAATCCGGATATTATCGTGGTTGGCAACGTGGCCGGATCGGCAAACCCGGAATTTATTTACGCCCGAAAAAATAACTTGAATTATAAATCTTACCCGGAAGTTATTGCCGAATATATTGTGCAAAAAAATTCCCTTGTCTGTGCCGGTACTTATGGCAAAACTTCCACTACCGCTCTACTGACTCTTATATTAGAAAAAGCCGGCATCAACACATCATATATGTTCGGTGGTTTAAGTTTAAATTTGCCAAACAGCGCAAAAATTATTCCCCGCTTGGGCGGGGAAGACCTAGACGACCAACCCACCCCTACCCCGCCCAAGCGGGGAATTGACGGGTGGAGTGTGCTTGAGGGCGACGAATATAAAACTGCTCGTTGGGACAGTCGGCCAAAATTTAAACTCTATTCCCCTACCCATCTTTTACTCACTTCCGTATCTTGGGACCATGCCGATATTTACCCAACTGAAGAAACTTATCTACAGGCATTTAAAGATTTGGTTGGCATGATTCCAAACAACGGATTGATTGTTGCCTGCACTGATGATTTAAAAATTAAAAATGTTTTAAAATCAAACACCAATGAAACAAAAATTGTTACTTATGGAAAAAATGAACCAGCTGATTATTGTTATGCAAATTTAAAACAAACCTCTGCCGGAATTTCTTTTACAATTAAACACCAAAGTAAAGAAACAGTTATTCATGCTCCGGTTTTGGGTGAACATATGGCTGAAAATATCTGCGGAGCTTTTGCTCTGGCCAAAGAAATAAATATTGATGAAGAAGTAATTATTAATACTATCGCTGAATTTAAAGGTATAAAAAGGAGATTGGAAAAAAGAAGTGAAGGAAAGATTGCTATTTATGACGACTTAGGCCATTCTCCAACCAAAGCTGCTGCCACCTTAAAAACCTTGCGAGATATATACCCTACCAACAAAATAATCGCTATTTTTGAACCAAATACCGGCAATCGCAAATCCCAATCCGCGCCAAGCTATGCCAATGCATTTAATAATGCCGATGAAGTTATTATTCCTTTACTGACAAAAATAAAAATTGATCCTAATGACATTGATCCGCCATTTGATGGAGAGAAATTAGCAGAAATAATTTCTCAAACTCATCCAAATACAATATTTATCGATAATGACGACAAATTGATTGAACATGTAAAAAACAATACCAAAAAAGAAGACATTACTGTCTTCCTTGGTTCGCACGGATTTAGAGGAATGATTGAAAAACTAATGGAAACGAATTAAAAATTATTTGCCTTCATCCACGACTTCGCAAACAATCTCGTTGGCATTCATCTCATTGACAAGTAATGTAATTCCGCAAACATTGCACTCAATTACATTGCCGACCGCCAAGTTGGAATAACTGGAAAAATCAACGTCATTTTTGCATTCTGGACAGATAAGTTTCATAAGGTTAAAATAATGTTAGAATGACAATATTATACGCCATATTTTAGACAAGTCAAGTTTAACATGATTACCCCTCAATCACAAGCCAAACAGCTAGCCCAAACTCTCGGTTTAACTACCGAGCTGTATTTAAAGCGCGAAGATTTGCACCCATACGGTTCTCACAAGGGCAGATCCATACCGCTAATGATTGAACATTATACCAGTAAAGGTAAGGCTAATTTTTGTATTTCATCATCTGGCAATGCCGCCCTAGCCGCAATTTATGCCATAAAAAAAATTGGATCAAAACTTAATTTACAAATTTTTGTCGGTAAACATATTGATTCAAAAAAACTAACCAAGCTGCAAGAGTTAGTTGGCGATTTAAAAAATATAACTATCAAACAAGTTGAGAATCCAAAACAATCAGCTTTTCAGATGGAAAAAACTGGCCAAGCTAAAAACTTACGCCAATCAACTGACGATTTGGCTCTAATCGGCTATGAAACTTTAGCAGATGAACTGATGGAAATAAAAAATCTAGCCGCTATTTTTATTCCTACTTCCAGCGGCACGGCAGCTCAAGGTTTATACAATGCTTTTAAAAAATATAATCTTAACCCACAAATTCATATCGTGCAAACTTCGGCTTGCCACCCAATGGTTGAATCTGATATCCAAACAAAAAATTCATTAGCCACAGCCATTGTTGACAAAATTGCTTTCCGCAAAGAAGCTGTGCAAAAAGCAATACAAAATAGCCAAGGAAATGGCTGGATAGCGATCGATGAAGAAATTGAACTAGCCAAAAAAAATATAAAAAAAACAGAGAACCTTGAAGTCTCGTTTAATAGCGCCTTATCTATAGCCGGCCTAAAACTGGCTTTGCAAAATAATTGGAAATTTAATGGATCAGTAGTCTGTATATTAACAGGGCTTTAATACTAACAGAACAGCTTGCAAAAGAGAACTGCTAGCACAGACATAATCTCTGCTCTCTTTTGCGTTCTTACAGCTTGCCGGTACAAGTTATTGCACATAGAGAGTTACAGCCCTTTGCTCGCCATCTCCACCACACAAACAGAGACAAGTTAGGTAATAGCTGGATGTAACCGTCGGGTTGACGAACATATAGCCAACCGCCGGCAAGGTTTCTTTCTGCGACAGTCCTTGGCAGATCACATAGGTGCCGAACCTGCTTGCATCCCACTCGATTAAGGCTCTATCTCCTTTCTTTATGGTACTTGGCTTGACAGTTAGAGAAATTGTGTCAGTTGGATCATTTCCCTTGTCGTCATCAACGACGCAAGAAGATACTGCCAGACCAACTAGAACACAAAAAAGTAATCTTTGCATGGTTGTTCTCCTCTTGGTTTAGAATACCCTAGAGAATAGTTATTTGGCAAGTCATTAAACGATCTTTCATTTTCCTACTTGTAAGAGGTAAGAATATAAATGGATCGTGCGAGCTTCCGAGAGCTCGCACCTGGAGCTCGGACTGCATAGCCTTGCTTCGCCATTGGCGAATCAGGCACATGCCGTGTCCAAGCTGACTACTGGGGCGTTCCTCCAGTCTTCGGAGCGACTGAGAAAGGAAAGAGGAGCCTTGAGGTTTTGTTACCGGAACCGCCGATGGTCACGGCCGTTCCGGTGTCGTTTTTCCTTCCAGTGAAGAGATCGGTTTCCGTAACCACATGGACAGTCAGACGGCGATCAGTCGCTGCGAGCTGAGCTGCCAACTTGGTGTTGGCGTACCTCAGACCAGCGATGTCTGCAGTCGTTTTCTCCGCGCCGGCCTTTAGCTCGGCGACGTCTGCTGTTGCCTGGTCGGCGCTTGCCTTCACCTCGGCGACGTCTGCTGTTGCCTGCTCAGCCGCGGCTTGAGCCTTGGCAGCATCGGCGACACCTTGGTCAGCGATCACTTTGGCGGCCGCGGCATCGGCGACGCCTTGGTTGGCCGTGGTTTGGGCGGCCGCGGCGGCAGTGGTAGCGGCCGCGGCGTTCGCGGTAGCCTTGGCAGCTTCGGCCTTGGCATTGCTGGCCATCGTCTGAGCTTCAACGATTTGCGCATTGAGCCCATTGTACGCCGTTGCAGCGATCAAGATGAGAATAGCCGCTCCGGCGACAACACCTGCGATCCAGACGATGACCTTCTTGTGATCGGAGGAGCCTCGAACCTCCATGGTCTGCGACGGATCCGGGCTGGACGAGAGATTCGGGTCAGGGTTTGGCGACATGGCTGGTAGCTCCTTCTTCAAAATGTTGTGATTTTGCCTGGGTCAACATGACTCAAGCAGTTGCGTTTTCATTTGAATCACCACCGATAACCAGTGGTGATTCCAATTAAAAAGGCAACCAAAACATCTTTTATAACTTTAAAGTATACCACAAATTTAACCTTTTGTCAAGATTAAACCCAATTTTTTGGCTAATTTAAACTAAAAAGTAAGTCTTGTTAGACTTACTTTTGTAATCTTAACCAATCCGTAATATCTTCTGGTTTTTGTTTAGCCAATCTGATGACTTCGTTCTGACTATGCTTCTCTGTTGTTCCATCTCTATGTAAAGAAACTAGAACTTGGCCATCTTTGGTATCTTGAGAGGTAAACGTAGCATCCTTATCATAAATCAATATATCTTTTCCTTCTTCAGGATCATAAACTCGAGCTGCATGACCACCTTTGGTTAGTATCGGTGCAACTTCTGTATTTACGTCTCTAGACAATACTAAATTCCAATCTTCGTCATTTTTACCAAGCATGGTATCACTAAAAGTTTTTAACCAATCAGATTTATGAAGTGTGAATTCTTTTTCCGCATTTAGCACATTCCCGATCATGCTTAGATTTTTACCGTCTAGTTGAAAGCTATTAATTTTATTTTGCAGAAAATCCATGGCATT
Organism: Candidatus Udaeobacter sp.; assembly: GCA_035473115.1. Lineage (GTDB taxonomy): Bacteria > Patescibacteriota > Patescibacteriia > Magasanikbacterales > GWA2-37-8 > XYD2-FULL-39-9. The sequence goes on from DATION010000002.1 coordinate 171,560, forward strand.
AGCTCTTAAAATTAGGTTATTCTGTAATTGATCGGTAGCTGCTTCTAGCATTTTATTATATGTACCCAAAAATTCCTTTTTGTTACTCCCTTGAGTTTCCAAAAAGTTACTGAACTTTGTTTGATAATCCGCTTCCGGATTTTCAGTAGCCGGAGCATTAGTTTTTTCTGCAACTGGTAAGTGCTCTGCAGTTGCTCTTGCTGTTTCTGGCTTTGCTTCAGGGTTCGGAATTTGATTATCGACAGCTGTAGTAGTTCTTGATTCGTTATCTTTATGTTCAATTACAGGGGATTTTTCTTCTGAAATTTTTTCTGCAGGAACTTCATTTACAGGTTGAGTGCTGGCTGGAGCTTGTTCAACTGCTGGCACTACCGAAGAAGCTTTGGCTGGAGGCAAATCATTTGTCCCATAAACATGCAGAGTTTTTTCTACATAAATCGGCTGTTCGTTTTCAGAAATTTGCGTTGCCGCACCATCAGCATTAGAATTTGATCTTGATCCAGCTTGCGCAGCGCTATATGGAGTTTCAATCTTGGAGATTTCGGCTGCTGCCTTCGGATTATGGTCACCGAATCTGCGTTCTATATCCCTTTCTAAAGCAGCTTTATGCTCAGCTTTTAGAGTATCAAATCTCTGTTTATCAGCTTCATAATCTTTATCTGTATAAATTGCGGCTTTCGGAGCTTTATTATTGTTTGGTATTGGTTCCCAATCTTTATCTGTAGCCTCTGTTTGTTCTTTGGAACTCATCTGGTCCACACTTACATAGCCGCTCTTCTTTTCACCGGCAATACCACTTAAAATAGGTTTTTTGTCTTCTGCTCCAAAGTACATTACTTTGCCATGAACATGATTATCAACAGCTGCTTTATCACCTTTGGCATCGGCTTCTAGTCGGTTATAAGCTAAATTTGTAGTTTCTGCTCCCTGCTCAGCATAAAACAAACCTTTTTGATTTTCTACAGAACTATTATAATCTTTAACAAAATTATCATAATCTAATTTTCCGTTATGAATGTACTTCTCCGGTAAATGGGTTAAATGCTGAAAGCTAAAATGCTGATCTTTTAAATACTGAATAGCTAAAGCTTCGCCACCTTCTTGTTTCAATAGTTCTTCAAAAATAACCTGGCGGCGTTCTCCTCCACTGGCATCTAAAGTTTCAATTTTTCCGATAAACTTATGATGGGAATGAACACCGGCGCCAACTTCACTGGCTTTTAAAATATTTTTTATTGATTCTTCGTTATTTAATGCTGGATAATCATGAACTAACTTTTGCACCGCATCGGCATATTCTTGACTAAGTTTATTCTCAACCGCAAAATGCTCTAAAGAAAAATTAGTTTTTACTTCAGGTGTTGAATCTCCAACAGTTTCTGTCTTATTAACAACCTCAGGAGCTTTTTCTGCCGCAGCATGATCCGGAGTAATGTTTACCGGCGATTGATCTGCTCTTGCCGGTGCTGTTGCTTCGGCTGCAGGTCGGGCAGTTTCTGATCCAGAGGCTTGGTTTGGTACTTCTCCAGATCGAGGCGCTGCTACTGGTGATTGCTCCGGAGCAGAGGTAACAGCCGATCGGGATTGTTCTGGAGCTACGGTTGCAACTGAACGATCTGTAGGCGTAGTGATATTTGGATTTTCTCGGCCAGATAAATGACTACCTATTGGCTGAGTGTTCACTGTATTTCCTGACGGTAAACTTTCTACAGCTGTTCTTCCACCAACAACTGCAGCTCCACCTGCAGCTGCTCTAACTTCTGGTTTAGTTAAGTGTTCAGACGCAGAATTTTCTGGTTGCAAATTATCTGCAGAGTCTTTATGACCGGTAAGTATTTCTGAAGGATGAGTAATTAAATGACCGGCGTGCTGCCAACCTTGGACAATATGCTTTGCATTTTCAATAGGATCAAGATTATAAATTATTGCACCAGCTCCTCGTTCTTTTAATTCATGCAAAAGTCTATCTATACTGTTTCCCGGTGCCTCAAAACCATGTAAAGCCATACCGGTAATACCAAAAGCGCGGGCAACGGTGCCGGCTGCTTTGATAAATTCGATAGTTCTGCGTTTTGCTCCCAACTGTTCTTTACTAAATACTCCCAGTGTTATGCCATGAGCAGTTTCTGTAGCCGCAGCCACCAAAATATCTTTATAACTAAGTTCTTTCTCCGGCTCTCCGGCAACATCATTTTTAGTTTCCTGAGCATGTTTTCTTTTAGCTTTACTTATTCTTTCCGCCACAGCCACACCGGCATACATTACACCGCGCAACACAGACATACCCGTAGCTGTAAGAGCAAGATTGGCTACGTCTCTGGCAATTTTTATACCGGAAACTTTGCTCTGTACATAATTATCCAAAACTTTTTGTATCTCTTCTTCTCTTTCTTTTTTAACTTCATCTGCAGCTTCTCGGTGTTTTTGAGAAATTTCAAGCAGTTTATCAAGCAAAGCGGCTTTAGCTTCAGGAGTAATTCTGGAAGACTCGATTTTTTCTTTTAATTCACTGGAACGTTTTTCAATTTCACCATCGTCATTTCCTTTGAGAGCTTCAGTAAGTGCGCTATACGCTTCAGCGATTATTTCTTTAGCTTTTTTTCCTCTCTGCCATTCGGCCAAATCGCCTCCTTGTCCTAAGCCTACTTTGCCAGCACCCAAACGTACCACATCAGAAATAATTTTTACACCCAATACAGAAGTGACGGTGTTATAACCGGTTTCCAAAGCAATTTTTCCCACTTCACGATTAAAAATAGCGTCTTTAAGCTTCTTGCCGCCTTCGGCTATTCTGGTAAACAAACCTTTTGGCATTGGTCTTGCAACAAATTCCTCTAATTTAGCTTTATTAGCTTGGTCTAAAATATTTAACCCTTGGATAGCCTCGTCTAAATCACTTAAATCCTGAGCTGTGGCTCTATTGTCTGGGTCTGAATAAGTACTTAATCTTTGTTCAATCTCTATGGCTATCTGATTGGCTCTGCCTATGCTATCTGTAAACACTCTCCATTCTTTTATTTTAACTTTTTTTGGCCACTGTTCATTCTCACGCAAAGCATCTTCTAAAGCCATGAGTTCTTTTATAAAATCATTTCTTTTTAAAATCTCTTCAAATCTACTATCAATTTCTGCTGCCGAAACTTCTTCATCTTCTCGGGGCTCATCCACCACAGGTTCTCTTTTTGTAAATTCAGTCAGCGTAGCTTTAATTTCTGCATTTAAATCATTCCATGATTGCATTTTCTCTTCAAAAGTTGCGTCATCATAAATTCTGGCGTTATCTGAAATTTCTGTTCTTATCTCTTGCGCTCTATCTCGTTTAGCCCTAACATCATCCCACTCTTTTGTAGTAATTTGTTTTGGAGGCTCGCTAGTTAAACATGCATGCGCCAGATCTCTTATCTCCGTATTAAAGGTTTGATCTAAAACTCTTTCCATTCTCTTGTTATAAACATCAAAACTAACTCTTTTATTAATTTTTTTAAGATAATTTAAAATCTTTTCAATAACCGAATTCAAATCGGCTAATTTTTTTTCAAAATCAGCATCACTGTCTGTTTTTAATTCATTAGCAATTGCCGCTGTTTTTACGTTTAGTTCATTTTCAATATATGTATTTATTTGTATCTGTTCTTCTCGTGTACATTTTGGTTTAAATACTACACCTACAAGATCACTGATTTCTTTGATTGCAGGATCTGTAGCTGCGACTTTTTTTAATCTTTGACCTTGTATTTCTTTAGTAATTTCTGTTTTCTTTTCTGGCTTAGGCTCTCTCTCTTTAATCTCTGTCAGCAAATCTATAATTCCCTTGCCTAAAAAATTCAATTTTGAAATTTCTTCTGTTAACTCTATATCTGTCACTGTATCTACTTTCGCTTCAATTTCCAACTTTAATTTCTCTAATTCGTCTCGTTTGGCCATAATAGGCACAATATCGGTTTGTGTGTACTTGCCTTTATGTTCCGGGTAAGCCAATTCGGCCATTGCTTTAATAATTGGCTGAATTAAAGTGGAATATTCATCATCTATCCGCTTTAGGCGCTGATCGTGAATTTTTTGCTGTTCAGCTTTTTCAGCAGCCGCTTTTAACTCTGCGACCTCATCTTCTCCGGCTTTTAAAAGCAGGCCTCTATTTTCGGTAAACTCAACATTTTCCGGATCAAGTTTATCATAAAACTTATCAAGTTCTGCCTGAGGTTTTTCTCCTCTTTTTTCCATTCCAACTAAATCTTCTAATTGTCCTAATTTTACTATAAAAGTTTGGTATGGTTCGGCAAACTTTGCGACATTTTTAAGATTTAATAATCTTTTTAGTTTTTCCAAATCTTTCTGATAATTAGCGCGATTACCCTGGGTCTTTTTAGCTAAATTATGTTTTTGCATGAACGCAAAAATATCCTCTACCCTTTTTTTGGCATGAAGATAGTCAATATTAGCCGCTTCAAGCTGCAGAACTTCCGGCTCCGGCGGTTTTTCCATCTCTGCTTTTACCTTTAAAATATCTGCATCTATTTTTTTGCGTTTTTTGTCATTATTAGAACCTTTACCATTCAGGTCTTTAATATTTCCAAGTACAGTACCAATTTCTTTTAATAATTTTGCTCTTTTCGGATCTTCTGGGTGCAATCGTTCAATTTCAGCTTTTATACCTAAAGCTGCTTTTTGTTGCTCGGCAAAAAATCCTTCCTCTACTTTTACTTTGGTTTCCTTATTAAATTCTTTCTCTCGAGGATCTTCTCTGTCCTCGCGTTCAGTTTTAGCCATAATAAAAAAAATTAAGCAATGGAATCAAGTTCCTTAATTGCGTCTTCATTTATTTGATCTATTTTTTCCTGGTACTTTTGATCTATATTTTTTAGATCATCAGCCAACTGTTTATCCGCGCTTTTGGTGGCAGCCTGCAAATAACTTGTTTCCAAAATATTAGTTAGGTCTTCCAGTTGCGCTTCGGTCATTTCGGGCAGCAAAGCAAGCAGAGCCTCTCGCTCCTGTGCAGACATATCTAGAGAAGCAATCAAGAAACCAAGTTTTTTGCCTTTCTCTTCTGCCGATGACATATTACAAATAATTAAATTAATAAAGGCTTATTTTGTTTGCAGAACTTTGAGTGTTAATTCCAATCGCTTGCCGTTTCGTAAAACTTTCGCATTAACTGTCTGATTTCCATCAATAGTATACCATAAATTATCCGCCGAAACAATTCGGCCGTTGATTTCCAAAACCACATCTCCGCGGCGCAACAAACTGGCTGCAGACCAAACATCAGAGACCATAAAACCTTGAACTTTTGTTTTTTCCGAAACAATAGTTTGTTCATCGCCAAACCAACCATCCACCCCAAGCGATGGATAGGAAATTGTTTGCAGACTTAAAATCTTTGGCAGAACCCTGGTTATATAAGAACTTGGCAATAATAAGTTTTTTTCTGTTATAAAACCAACTACTCGTCCTTGGCTATTAATCGCCACTTCTCCGGCATTAAATGAGCCGTTTAAGGAATAAAATGATACTGGGGCAGAATCCAAATGCGGAATTTGATAACTTAAAAAAGGATACAGCACGGATCCGTGATACCAAAATGAGTTATGAAAAGTAAATATATCATCCAAAGAAGCGCTATCATCATTAAAGCTAATTACTTTAAATTGATCATCTTTTTTTATCTTTAAATAAAGCATTCCGGAATATTTATCCAACAAACCTTTTTCCGGCTGCCAGACTCTGTCGTCGCTGGTAATTACATACAAGCTTTTTAAGTTTCCGTCATAATTAGGCTGATACACAGCCAGCCAGCCGTCTGAACTTAAAATAATTCCGTCGCCTATTTTTTTATTCAAATAACCTGCGCCGCTTAAACTGGATAGTCCTTTATAAATATTTACCATGCGCAAAGAGGCTTCCTCACGAACTCTGTCTTCCAACTGAGCCCTAGTTAAACCCGGATGGGCGGAAGAAGTTATCCAAGCATCACCCTCGGCAAATTTAGGCCATACCCATCCGACCATCATGGCCGCTCCGCTCATACCGACAACTAAGCCAAACACAACAATAGCGGCCAACCATTTTAAGCGCTGCCATAAAACTTTATTTTCAAAGCTAAATGTTTTTTTAGGTAGATGAGGAGGATGCATAATTAAAATATATTATTATAACTACTAAGGCTTCACTTATTTCCAGCGAACTATAAAAATTAAAAATAGAAAAAATAAAATCCCGTTAGACCACAAAAACCAATTTTGCTTGCGCCAATTTATACCTTCAGCGGTTAAGTTAAATCTAACCAAAAGCCAAAATATATACCAAAGCCAAATTAAAATTAAACCGCCAACCAAATAACCTAACGGCAAAAGCTCTATTACCCAAAGCAGTTCTAAAATCATTAAAAACCAGCATCCAACCCATATCCAAAAACGCTTATTTATGGCAACACCATATTCCAGCCATGACCAACCGGCCACAAACGCGGAAAATAGCGACGCTAGTCCAAACCAAACCCAAGAACTGATACTGGGAACAATTTGAAAAGAAATTATTGCTCCGCTACCTTCAAAGATTCCAGCTAAACCGATAACTGACATAATGAAGCGCCAGCGGAGATGTGGTTTTAAAAATGTTGTTAAGCTGACACTTGATGATGGCAATAACCAAAAACTGAAAAAAGAAAAGAAACAAAATAAAGCGCTAAATAGATACCAAGCCAAATTCCATTCAATAAATAAAAGAAAAGACAGTGAGCCAACTGTCATGATAACCAAAGACAGTAAATGTTTCCAACGGCTCATTTCGGCCGAATAATATACTAACCAGATTAAAATTGCCCAAATTATGATTTTTAATAGAAACCAAACACCGACTAACCACCAGGAATGGATATTTCTGAGCCACAAAATCATTATGATATTTATAAATAAATCCAAAAAAGCGGCGAATTTTGGATGAAAAGATAAGGACTTGAACATATATGTTTACTGTCATCCCGAGCGAGGTCTTAACCGACGAGGGATCTACACATTTTAGATAATAATAGCTTATTTTTTAACAAAAAGCAAACCGCCTAAAAATAACAGTGCCTTCGGGTTGTGAAGCCGAAGGCGGAACGAACACAAGCAGCCGTGGACTGTGGCGAACGCTGTGCGGGAGCAGTGATTGATGGAGTTACTAGAAGACCTGCGGCCTTCTGCTTCCTTGCCGATAAATACAAGCTCGCGGTTCCCATTCCTCTAGCTGTTCTATCGGGAAGAACATCTCGCAGTTGCCTTTTTGGTGAAGCACGATCACATCATCAACATCTGTCATTGCTGAATCCAGAATAACATTCACTCTCGGCAACCTACCTTCGGCTGCCTGAGATTCAGTACCTGCAAACAAACGCACCTTATCACAGTACAAGCTTTCGCTTGGTCGCCTGCACTCACCCGGCTTGAAAGCAATAGTTACGTCAAAGGTAACTTCTGCATCCTCAGGAGCTTGGAAATAGAACATGTTACGGTTACCATCAACCGTATTCAGGTAGACAAAATCTACGCTAAAGCCACCGTTTACGTTGATGACACTGGCTCCGACCCTGGGCCAACCTCCCGAAGGTGGGTTTACCACTTCTAGGTGGTACACCTTCATGATTTCTGGCGGGGTTCCCGCATCTGCTGGCACTCCCGTATCCTCCACACTGGCACCTGCCGGCACTGCGGCATCCCTCATCTGGATGTCTGGTAACACTTGCGTTTCATTATCCTTGCCTTTACACCCGTCTGCCATGATCAACGCAATGATCACAGCCGCAACGATAATGAGCGACTTCCTTGAGAGGTTCTGCAGCATGCGCATTGAACTCCTTTAAATTGATACCAGAACCGTTCTGGCAAACGCCGCCAACTAATAGGCGGACAAAATAAAGTACCATAAAAGTAATTTTTTGTCAAAGGTAATTTATGTAAAATAACGATGAATTGCTTTTGCAATAAGTTTCTGCTAAAATGCAAAAATGATTACCAATCTTGCCGAAAATAAAAAGGCGCTATTTGACTATGAAATCCTGGAAAAATACGAGGCTGGTTTAGTGCTGTCCGGACAAGAAGTAAAATCAGCTAAAGCTGGTCAAATTAACCTAAAAGGGTCATATGTAACTTTTCATGATGGCAAAGCTTTTGTTTTGAATATGCATATCACCAAATATAAGCCGGCCGGTCCTCTCCCCGACTATGATCCAACCCGAACTCGCCAATTACTTCTACACAAAAAAGAAATAGCTTATTTACAGGGAAAATCGCTGGAAAGGGGCTTGACAATAGTGCCTTTAAAAGTGTATACTAAACAACGCTTGATAAAGATTGAGGTCGCAATTGCCAAAGGACGCAAGAATTACGACAAAAGAGAAGTCATTAAGACCAGAGAATTAAAAAGAGAACTTGATCGAGCAAGAAAAAATTAGGGGGTGCCGGGCCTTCGACAGAAGCTCCTGGCTACACTGGCATACCGAGGCGGCTCGCAGCCTTGTAAAAAACAGAGCAATATAATAAGTGCAAACTTATTTACAAAAGCTAAAGTTGCTGTAGCAAATTTATTTGCTGTTAGCGCTTTCGCTCCGGTAATGGCTTAATACCCAATACCCATCGCGCCAATGATACTCTGTAATTGGTTAGCGGTGTCACTAACAGAGAGTAGTTCTGCCGCAGTGTCGTCTGCGACAAAATGAAATTCCAACGACTCGTCAATGCAATTTTCGTCCCCTTCTATTGCGTTGACTAAAAAACAAGGGACACTAAGTATGTAGAAGGTTTAGTCAAAGTTATCTACACGCGAGTTCAACTCTCGCCACCTCCACGACGCTGAGCGTCGTAATAGGAACGCTTAGCGTTCCACAACACTTCGCCCTATGCGTATATCACACAAAAAACATAAACCCGAGCCAAAAAAAACATACTTTTTTAATGCGGGCATAACTGTTCCGGAAGTTTTGGTCTTAAATAATGATGGAACAAATTTGGGAGTAATGAAGCCGGTTGATGGCGTGCGTTTGGCCAAAGAACAAGAATTAGATTTGGTTCTAATTAATCCAAAAACAACTCCACCAGTCGCAAAAATTATTGATTTTGGACAGTTTAAATACCAACAAGAAAAAGAAGAGCGTTTAAAACAAGCTCATGCTCATGTCACTGAAGTAAAAGGAATTCGCTTATCTCTACGCATCAGCCCGCACGACATGAAGAATAGAGAAAATCAGACTATAGAATTTTTAAATGATGGCGACAAAGTTAAAATAGAGATATTTTTAAAAGGCCGAGAAATGCAGCAAAAACAGATGGCTCGCGAAATAATTGAAAAATTTATAAACAACGTCAACATTTTAGTGCCAGTTCGCAAAGATCAAGAAATAGAATCACAATTTAATAAAGTGACAGCAATTATCGCGAAGCGATAATCACTGTCATCCTGAGGTTATAAACCGAAGGATCTCTAAGTTATAAATATGCCTAAACTAAAAACCCACAAAGCCACAGCCAAGAGATATAAGCTGACAAAAAATGGAAAAATAATGAAACGTACAGCCGGACAAAACCACTTTAACGCCAGAGAAAATGGAAAAACAGGCCGCAACAAAAAATCCGATGTGGTTGCCAGCCAAAGTTTACGCCGAGTAATGCAAGTAAATTTACCTAACAGCTAATTTAAAATAAATATATAGGCCAAAAGGCATATATTCTCATTCGCTCGAGAAAGGATTAAACACATTTAATCTTTTTACTCACTCACTTTCGAATATGACAAGAGTTAAAGGTGGTCTTCTCCACTCCAAACGCCGCCGCGGAATTTTAAAACATACCCGTGGTTTTAAATGGGGCAGAAAATCCAAAATCAAAGTAGCCAAAGTTGCTAAAATGAAGGCTGGTCAGCACGCTTTCTCCGATCGCCGTCAAAAAAAGCGCACCAACCGAGGCATCTGGAATGTTCGCATCAACGCAGCAGTCAGAGAATTCGGATTAAGCTACAGCAGACTCATTGACGCTCTCAAGAAAAATAACATTGCCCTTGATAGAAAAATTTTAGCGGAATTGGCAGAAAAACACGGCTCCGTGTTTGCCAAAATAGTAGAATCCGTAAAATAAATATTCACAGCCCAGACCCTTGACAGCAAAAAATAAAATTAGTATACTGTTTAAAACTTAAAGGCCCTGATGATGTTTGGTATCAGAAGGAATCGTACCCTCCTTCGATTTCTTTTCTCTTACCAAACACTATCGGGGTCTTTTTTGTTAGTGACGAGATTATCAGAAGTGAAACATAGTGATAATCCGTCTGGCTAACAATGACACCCAAACGGCGCTGTTAGCGCCCAAAATTTATGAATACATTTGTCTTTTATTTTTTTATACTGTAAGATTAAATAATTAGAATTTTTAACAAAAATATGCTGGAAAGCCTTAGTTACCAACCAACAGTAGAAGCAAAGGGAGATAGAACACAAATTTGGTTAGCAGAAATTTTATCAACTGATACACGACAATTTATCTTAAACACTCTTAGAAAAAACAATTCTTCTCTTTCAGAAGCTGATGCAGAAGACGTTACGCAACAAGTAATCTTCAAAGCAAGCGAAGCGATTAAAAAAGGACAGTTTAAAGCTGAGTCAAAATTAAAAACCTGGTTATATACAATAATCAAGCGTGAAGGTCTTAATTTTTTAAGAACACGAAATGTGCGGCCGGTTGCAACAGATTTTATTTCTCCAGGAAATGAGCTGCCAGATACTAACCTAACAGATTTAGAAACTAAAATAGATGAAGAAGCAAGAAAAGCAGAATTAAAAAAAATGATTGTTCTGGCCAACAGGATACTAGAAAAAGGACAGGCAACCGCATTTCGATTACATGCTGAGGGTCTATCCTATGAACAAATTGCAGAACAAATGGGAATAGTTCCCGGAACCGCAAAAAGCCAAGTATCCAAAGCGGTTGGGTATTTAAGAGCCATGTACGATAAAAAAAATAAATCCGTTTAATATTGACAAAACTTGCATTTCCAAGTATCATTCTTGCATAACTTTTGGGTCGGTAGTTCAACTGGTTAGAGCACTGCCCTGTCACGGCAGAAGTTGCGGGTTCGAGTCCCGTCCGACCCGCTCACAAAAACGTAGCTTATCCTAGCTATGTTTTTTGTTACCCCTAGTGTGGTTTAAAACCCTGTGATAGAGTATTATGGAGTTTATAAATTTAATTATATGACGAACATTCACCGTGGTTTAGATATACTTACCGAAGAAGCTCGAGCGCGCTGCATTAAAGAAATTATCGGATTTTTTCAAGATGAGCGAGACGAAACTATAGGAATCATTGCTGCTGAGGATGTATTGGATTTTTTCTTACAAAACATAGCATCGGATATTTATAATAAAGCAGTTGAGGATACAAAGGGCCTTCTCAAGCAACAACTGGAAGGATTGGATTTTGAAATTGATTTGTTAAAGAAACAAAAATAACCAACCGACTTTAGGTTGCCCTGGCTACATAACCAAGTCCCATACTCCCCACTCTAAATAAAAAATAGCTGTAACAAGCTATTTTTTATTTGCCTAGAAATTTTAGAAGTGAAAAACAGTTGATGTCAAAGGAAGCGCTGCAGAGAGAACAAAACCGTCTGGTATTCTAATTACTTGGAGAAGGTCGCCATTATTATTTTCAGCGTTTACTCTAAAAATCTTAAATTGTAATATTCCATGATCTGTTGATGTAGGGAAAGTGTCGGCCAGTAAACGAAGCTCTTTTGATTGACCTGATGGAATAGCTAACAGTAGGTTGTTAAAATCAAAAGTTGTGGTGGTAAAATGACTCCAAATTCCCAAAACAACTCCATCTGATACAAGTTTAAGTCTGCGAATATGAGAATTGATTACGGAAAGAGAAGAAACCGTTGAGGTTGTTGAAGAAGTCGAGATTCTTAGGCGCAGTGATTTTACCGATGCATCTTGGGTAGAAGAAGTATGAGGATATGGAGGAAGATTATTGTGAAAGGTAAAACCAAAAAGTTCTGTAGCAGTGCTGTTTGCCGGAAAGATTGTGGAAAATGCAAAACCGTCAGTGCGTTCTATTAAGAACCCACTTGGCAATATATTTGATTTTTTATGACCCTGCGAAGAACCGTAGTTATTATTATAAAGATAAGCGAGAATGATGGATATGATTATTAAAATCAAGATCCATAAACAACTTTTTTTATTCATACAATTTAAATTAAAGTAGTAATGCTTTTATTATACACCAAAATTAATTAAAAGTATAAAAAACTAACTAATTTTAATTTAAACTTTAAAAATACTGATTTTTTAGCAAAAGACCACCATGATTATGGCGGTCTTTTGGCTGAACCCGACTTTAGACTTCGCTTACTAATCTCAACTGTGAGATCAGCCAGACGCATATGCAGAGTCAGGTACTCAATCTTCTTGGGGTTTCTTCATCCAACTCTTCCTCCAGGGAGGATAAATCCAAGCTACAACTATAATCACACTGCTTATACCAAGCGGTATGACTATGTTCCAAAAAGTGCATGTCCACAACTCTCGCATAATCGCCGTCTTATAGATGAAGACGTAGCAGTAGTGGACCATACCGGTCATGGCAGCGGCATTCTTGACAAATGGCTTGCCGAAATAAATCAGAAGAGCAATTGCCAGAACGACTACACCTGCATAGATCTCAAACGGGCTTGCTGTAATTGCCATTGCTTTGACTCCTTGGTATTGGAGAAACGTGTAAATTTGATATCCCCTGACTTTAAACCTAAGGGATGAAGAAGTATAAAACATATTTTCTATTTTGTCAATAATTTCATATGCTCTAACCTGATACATATGCATATCTTGACAAAATTAGTAATTTATAATATAATTTGCTATTACTTTAATAATATATATTTTCACCGGAAAATGGACAATAAAACAATATTGTTCATTTTCCTGCGAAAATGCAGGGGAAGGGATTGAAGAGCCAATGGCAGAAAAACTGGCTGAAAACGGTGATCACATCGTGCTGACTGGAGATACCGACGTAGGCACGGGGATGGAGAGAGCCGTTGTATTCCACCATAACGGCACCTCCAGCAACGTCCTCGTATCGGAAGGTGGCAAGGGCGGACAGGACTTCTTCATGGAGCCATGCGGTGAGTTCGGCTACATGGAGACAGGCGTTGGTCACGTCCGTGTTGGCAGCGGACACAACGGTCCTCCGTTGGTGAACTGTTCCGCGTTCCGCCAGCGGATCGTGGACATGTTCGGCGAGCACCCGCTCGATCCGAGCCACCCTGACAACCAGCACCGCGCCTAACCCCCTTTCACGTTCAGGTAGACCGCAGTTCTCACGCTCATTCATGAGGCAAGCGGTGCAACAGCTCTGTTCGCTCCACTTGTTTGCAAGTTAAAATTTGACTTTCAAACAGGGAGGATTATTAGCGAACAGAGTTTTTGTTTATCAGATATTTTTAATTAAAAAAAACAAAAGCGTTCCAAAGGAACGCCGCCTACCTACCAAAACCAACCGTCATCTAGCCCCAAGGAAACGGTTCTAGTGTAATATCCGGGAATTTACTCTTTACTCTCGCCGCTAACTCAGAAATCTTGCTCGGATCGGAATTACCTGCTTCGATCAGAGCCAAACCATTTACTTGCGCCAGCCATGTTTCTGTATCCATTTTACTTTGACAATGACTACAAAGTAAAATATCCCCTGTCCAGAGCCCACCACCTCTCAATCCAGAAAAAGTTACACCATAATATCTTACGATATGCCATTGAGGAACCCAACCGTCTTTCCTGCCTACAAAGTAATCATACGGTATGCTCCGATCCTCAGTTTGACAACGAAAACATACCAAATGCGTAGCTGCGTAGCGCAACCACCAGTTTACAGCGCTTCGGCTTGGTCTACGCCATTGCAGCAGATTCCCATTTAAAGGACAGAACTTTCCGCTTTCTTGGTTATGTTTATCAAGCTCATTGCCGCATCTTTGGCAAACAAGCTTGAACCTTTCCGAATGGGAATGTTGACTTGGTAAAAGAAAAAAACAAGCTTGCGGCCGGTCAGTTATCTCTCTAACCCAGACTGCAGACCCGCATTTTTCACAAACCGTTGCACTACCTTCTTGATTGGCCACGACAAACCTCCATTTGTTTTAGTATAAACATACTAGCAGCGAACCTATAAATAGTCAAAGCTCAAAACCAATTATAATGCTTTACAAATGAGTACAAATATAGTAAAATCAACTGCATGAAGCTAAATTTTAAAGACATACTCAATTTATTACTTCTCCCCTTTTTAGTATACGAATGTAATGCTATTTGTTTATCCTCAGCGCCGGATTTTTATAATACATACAGCGTAGATACCCTTTCTCATTTTTTAGGCGGATTAACTATCGCCTATAGTATTTACTATATTTTGTCTTTACTAGAAAAAAAGGATTGGATCCTAGTTAAAAAAAATTACTTAAAAGCCGGAGTTATCATTACCGCGACGGTAACTATAGCAGTCTGGTGGGAATTTTATGAATTTATTTCCGATTATTTTTTAGGAACCTTAATGCAGCCAAGCATCGCCGATACTATGAAAGACCTCTGTATGGGAATGCTGGGAGCAGTTGTCCTTTCTATTGTAATGATTTATCGAACAAAAAAACCTCAATCTCCAAATTTAAATTAAAACTAAATTTATGTTGACAAACATAATACTCGCAACTTTACTCGTCGGGATAATCGGCGCCGTTGGCGCATATGGTATCGTTAATTTTTTTGCCCACGAGCATCATAAATTAATGTTTCTGGTTAGTTTTGCCGCCGGCACTATGATCGCTGTCTCTTTTTTTGATTTACTGCCAGAAGCTTTGGAAAAAAATAGTAACTTAATGGGTTTAATGGAATTTACCGTGATTGGTTTCTTAATCTTTTTACTAATAGAAAAAACTTTCCTCTACTATCATTGCCATGAAGAAGATTGCGATACCCATGCTTCTAAAAAACTCATTATTTTTGGCAGCAGCGTCCATAATTTTTTAGATGGCATCACCATTGCCGCTAGCTTCATGGCCAGCATCAACGTAGGCATATTTACCACTTTAGCTATCATTATCCATGAAATTCCTCATGAAATTGGTGAATTTGGAGTTTTGATGCATGGTGGTTATAGCAAATTAAAAGCTTTAACCGTAAATCTATTTACTGCTCTAGTGGCTGTAATGGGCGGATTAGCAGCATATTACTCGCTAAACAGCTTCAAAAGCTTTATACCATACGTGTTGGCTTTTACCGCCGGAGGATTTATTTATATTTCAGCCACAGACCTATTACCAGAAATACAAAAAAGTAGCGAAACAAGACTGCAGATATTTTTACATAGTGTGATTTTCATTGTCGGTATTGTTATACTATGGTTGCTGATAAAAGTAATGGCTGAATAAATTTTAATATTAAAACAAAAAAGACGCTTCATTTTTATGGCGCGTCTTTTTGTTTTAAAGCTATTTATTTTTTACTAGAAGTTGTTTCTTGAACTGTTGCCGGAATAGCAACGTTCCAACCACCGCGCATCATACCATAACCTTGATAGTTCATCATTGGGTAACCGCCTCGATCATAATCCCAACCCATATAATAAGCTTTTAACATTCCAATCTTTACGCCAGTGCAAAAAACTATTATTCCGACTACTACCATAGCCAGCAAGCAAATCAAATGTTTGTGAGCGTAACCATGGCATCCGCCGTGAGCTCCACAGCCGCAGCCGCCCATACCGTTATGAGAATCCATTTTATCGTCGCACATAAATTATATATAATTAAATTAATATATACCCGACCTTTACTTATTGATTTTAAAATTTGCTATTGAATTTACGATCTCGTCAAATCTGCTTTTATCGCCGGAAATTTCTATTACATTACGGCTATTTTTAAATCCATTCGGATATAATTCAATAGATTTTCTAAAACCGCCGCTGGCTAATTCTATATTATCAAACACTTTTGCTTGATATCCGTTCCAAACTGTTGTGGTTGATAAATTAGAACTGGAATTAGCTGAGCCGTCATGCTGAGAAATAATGAAGAAATGAGTTTGATAATCCTGGCTGCTAAATTCTATTCTTTTTTCTTTATGAGAAACAGCCCACGAAGCAGGATAAAAAATACTAAATTTCACAAAACTATCTTCATTATAAATTGATTTCTGCTGATCTTTTTCTTCTGTAAATTCTTTAATTAATTCCTTTTTTAACTGAGATTTAGCCACAGCCAATTGATTAGCTATTTCTATCTGTGAATTTTGAACGGATAGTTTGCCACCAATATTTTGGCAATTATAACCACCCAAAACAGTAACTAACCCTAATACTCCGAAAATTAAAAGCATTTTGGAAGCGCTGGCTAGTTTAATGAAAGCGTTTGGTTTAACGGCAACTTTCTTTTCCATCATGGCTATGCGTTCACGGGTTTTAAGAGTTGTATCCGGATTAAGTGAAATACTATCTATACCCTCTTGCACCAAAAATTCAGCAAATTCCGGATAATCACTTGGCGCTTGGCCGCAAATACCGACTTTGCGCTTATTTTCATGAGCAACTTTTATTACTTGGCGAATCAAAGTTTTTACTGCTTCATTTTTTTCATCATAAACATGACTGACCAAAGCTGAATCTCTGTCCACACCCAAAGTAAGCTGGGTTAAGTCGTTTGAACCAATACTAAAGCCGTCAAAAATCTCACAGAATTCTTTAGCCAAAATTACATTGGCCGGAATTTCACACATTACATAAACTTTTAAGCCATCTTTTCCGCGTTCCAAACCAAATTCTTTCATGGTGGCTAAAACTTTTTTACCTTCTTCTATAGTGCGACAAAACGGCACCATAATAATCAAGTTCTTCATCCCCCATTCATTTCGTACTTTTTTGATGGCCTCGCATTCAAGTTTAAATCCAGGTTTATATTTTTCATCATAGTAGCGAGAAGCGCCGCGCCAGCCGATCATTGGATTTTCTTCTTTCGGTTCGTAATTCTTACCGCCGATAAGAGTGGCGTATTCATTGGTTTTGAAATCAGACAAACGAACAATTACGTCGTTAGGAGCAAAAGCTCCGGTAATAAAGGCGATACCTTCGGCTAATTTATCAACACAAAATTTAGCTTTATCTTTATAGCCGACTGTCAACGCATCGATCTTTTCTTTTATATCCGGAGATTGGTCTTTGTAATTGACCAGCGCCAAAGGATGAATTTTAACAAAATTGGTAAAGATAAATTCTTCTCGCGCCAAACCAACGCCATCATTTGGTATATTGGCCAAAGAAAAAGCGCTGCTTGGATCACCAATATTCATCATTACTCTGGTGCGAGTAGCGGAAACATTTTTGATTTCGGTTTTATTGACTTCAAACGGTAATAAGCCTTTATAAATATAACCGGTGTCGCCTTCGGCGCAAGAAACTGTAATTTTTTGGCCATTTTTTATCAGTTGACGAGCTTTGGCAGCTCCGACAACACATGGCGTACCTAGTTCACGGCTCACAATAGCGGCATGAGAAGTTTTGCCGCCTTGTTCGGTTACTATGGCGCTGGCCATGCGCATAATTGGCTCCCAATCCGGATCAGTAATGCGAGTAACTAAAACCTCTCCTGCTTTAAATTGCTTCATCTGCTTTGGCGAATTTATTACTCTGGCATTGCCTTGACCAATTTTTTGACCAACACTTGAACCAGTAAGTAAAACTTCACCTTTCTGTTTTAGCTGGTATTGTTCAATAACATTTATCTTGGCTCTGGATTTAACTGTTTCCGATCTGGCCTGGACAATAAAGAGCTTGCCGGTAGTGCCATCTTTGGCCCATTCAATATCCATCGGATGACCATAATGTTCTTCTATGATTACACCCCATTTAGCTAACTGCAAAACTTCATCATCGGTTAAGCAATATTGTTTTTGATCGGAAGTTTTAACTTTTTCCTGTTTGGTACCAACTGCACCATAAACTAATTTAACCTCTTTACTGCCCAAATGCTTGCTGATAATAGATTTAAAGCCATTTTTTAAGCCTTCTTTAAATACATAAAATTGATCTGGAATAACCTGGCCTTTAACAACATATTCGCCCAAACCATAAGCGGCATTTATTAAAACTACGCCTTTAAAACCAGATTCGGTATCCAAAGTAAACATGACGCCACTGGCGCCAACATCGGATCGCACCATTTCTTGTACGCCCACAGACAAAGCAATGGCTGTATGATCAAAACCTTTATCTTCACGATAAGAAATCGCTCGATCTGTAAATAGAGAGGCAATGCATTTTTTGGCGGCCAGTAATAACTCTTTATCACCGCGAACATTTAAATAAGTTTCTTGCTGTCCGGCAAAACTGGCATCAGGCAAATCTTCGGCTGTGGCGCTGCTGCGCACAGCGACGTCTAAATTAGTTTTCTTGGCTGACTTACAAAGTTCTTTATAAAAATTCTTAATTTCTTGTTCAATATTTTTGGGAAAAGTTGCGGCCAAAATCATTTTTCTAATTTTGCTGCCGACTCTTTCTAATTCTTTAATATCTTTTTTATTCAAACCGCTTAAAACTTCTTTAATTTTTTTATCCAATTTATTTTCACTCAAAAAAGACCGATAGGCTTCAGCTGTTAAAGCAAACCCATTTGGCACTGGCACGCCTTTGGATTTTAACTTGGCGTACATTTCTCCCAGAGAGGCGTTTTTGCCGCCTACGGAAGGAATATCATTGATGGTAAGATCTTTGAACCAACTTATATACATAGTGAATATATTATACCACAACTATTTCTTTTGGAGAATACTGCCATTACTTACAAAATTAATTATTTAATAAACTTAAAAATTCTTTCTCATCAAGAACTCCTACATTTAATTTCCTGGCCTTTTCTAATTTGCTTCCCGGATTTTCACCGGCAATTACAGCCGAAGTATTCTTACTAACAGATTCACTAATTTCTCCGCCTAAATTTCTAATTTTAGCTTTGGCCTCATCACGACTCATTGAACTTAAAGTACCGGTTAAAACAAAACTTTGCTTATTTAATTTGCCAGTTTTTTTAGTTTCAACCCTTGCAATGCTAACTCCATTTTTTAATAAATTATTAATTAATTTTTTGTTTTTTTCATCTCTAAAAAATTCACAAATAGAACTGGCAACTTGCGGACCAATATCAGAAATATTTTCTAAATCTGTCAAATTCGCTTTAGTTAAATTTTCTAAATTTTTGTATTCTTCGGCCAATTTAATTGCTGTTTCTTCACCCACATGATTTATCCCCAACGCATTGATAAACCTGGCTAAAGTAATTTGTTTGGCCTGAGAAATAGCTTCTACCAAGTTAGATGCAGATTTTTCGGCAAACCGTTCCATTGGCTCTAAATCCCCCGTAGTTAAAGTAAAAATATCAGCCGCGTTTTCTACCAAACCTTCTTTTACTAGCTGCTCAACGATTTTCTTACCCAACCCTTGAATATCAAAACCAGATTTACCGGCAAAATGAATTACCCGGCGCAACTGCTGGGCGTAACAATTTTTGTTGGTACAAAATAAAGCGACTGTTGATTCTTGTTTAAGATCAATAGTTTTTTTTCTTTCCACCGGACTTTTACAAATTGGGCAAATTTTTGGTTCTTTAATTGTCTTTTCTTCGCCAGTGCGCATTTTATCCAAAACCCGAATTATTTTTGGGATAATATCACCGGCTTTTTCTACCACTACATTATCGCCTATTTTTACTCCCAAACGCTCTATTTCATCATAATTATGCAGTGTGGCATGAGTTACGGTCGTACCAGCTAATTTTACCGGATCCATAACCGCCACCGGTGTAATTGCTCCGGTACGGCCAACACCCCAAATCACTTCTTTTACTTTGGTAGTGCCCTGTTCGGCGGGGAATTTATAAGCAATCGCCCAGCGCGGCGACTTGCCGGTAAAACCAAGTAAATTCTGATATTTTTTTTGATTCACTTTTATCACTACTCCGTCTATCCAAAATTCTTGACTAGTTTTATTTTTTTGCCAATGATGATGAAAGTCAAATATTTCTTTTAAATTTTTACAAACCTTCCAATGAGTATCGGTTTTAAAACCCAGATCTTTGAGCATTTTTAATTCTTCGGCCTGAAATAAAGGCGCATTGTCACTGGAAATATCATAAGCCGTTAAAATTAACTTGCGCGCGGCCACAATAGATGAATCTAACTGCCGAATTGTGCCAGCGGCCGCATTGCGCGGATTGGCAAACAGCGGTTCGTTAGTTTTTTCTCTTTCTTGGTTTATTTTTTCCAACATTTTTTTCTCCAGCCAAACTTCACCTTCGGCTACCAAACTAATATCTTTATTTAATTTTAACGGCACAGACATTATTGTTTTTGCGTTTTGCGTCACATTTTCCCCAACTTTGCCGTCGCCGCGCGTGGCCGCTGTTTTTAGTTGGCCGTTTTCGTAGGTCAAAACCATATGCAAACCATCGATCTTTAGTTCGCAAACATATTCCAAATCAGTCGGTCTATGCCCGGAATTTTTTTCCAAAAAATTTAAATTTCTCTCTTCCCAATCTTTAACATCTTCTTCATTAAAAGCATCATCAAAACTCCATTGCTGCACAGTATGAGTAATTTTCTCAAATTTTTCTGACGGCTTACCAGCCACTCTTTGCGTTGGCGAATCAGGCGTAATCAGTTCCGGATTTTCCGCTTCAATTTTTCGCAACTGATCCATCAAACCATCGTACATGGCATCAGTAACTTGTGGGTCATTTAAAACATGATAACGATAACGCAGATCATCAATTTGCGCTCTCAGCTTTTCTACTCTATTTTTTAAATCTCTATTCATACGGTTTAATTGTCATTCCCATAACAATGGGAATCCAATCGACAATTGTCTGGATTCCCGCTTGCGGCGGGAATGACAAAATTATAATTAAAATTTATCGTAAAAATCCCATATACCAATTAATTATCTGACTTCCCCATAATAAAACAAAAAAAGCGCTCGCAGACAAAAAAGTGCCAAACGGTATAGCGCTGCCCAACTTTTTTTTACCGGCGGCAATAAGGAGCAACCCAAAAACAGCTCCGCTTATATAAGATAGAAATAAAGCCAGTAAAACTGCTGGCCAACCTAGCCAAACTCCCAGCATAAAGCCTAAACGCACATCGCCTCCACCTATCCACTGGCCTTGAGAAAACAAAAATTGCGCCAAAAAAAATCCACCCGCCAGCAAAAAGCCAATCAGCATTGAAAGCAAACTAATGTGTAAATAAATATTAAAAAATAATCCGCCTAGCGCGCCAAGCCAAATTACTTCGGGCAAAATCTCTTCGTATAGCCAATCATAAAGAAATACAACAATCAGCAAAGCGGAAAAAAATATATCTCTAAAAAAAACAACCGGCGAAATAGTCAAACTGCCCAAGCTATGCCAAGCTACCAACAAAAAAATTAAAGCTGTACTAAGTTCCACAAAAATAAAATGTTTGGGAATCAAAGTTTTGCAAGTACGGCACTTTCCTAACAAAAATAAATAGCTAAAAACCGGAATATTTTCATACCAAGCCAGCTGCCGGCGGCAAACCAAACACATACTGCGAGTTTTGCCGATTTTAATTTTTTCATGAGTGCGCCAAACCCAGGAATTCAAAAAACTGCCCAGGATTAAGCCAAGAAAAAATATGATTATATAAGCAAATTGATTAATTAAAATTAGATCATTCATAATCGAAATGAGTGAGCAAAATACGCAGTGAAACATTTGTAAATCTCTTGTGATCTAGAAATGTTGAATCTGTGTATTTACGAACGAATGAGAATATATGAACTTTAGTTCATATATTAGCTAATTATACCATAAAAAATATAATCTGCCAGGCACCAAAAAGCCCGTTCTTACGAAAGGGCTTTTTGTTTTTTAAACTTAAGTTTAAAATTACGGGCTGGTATCTGCTATTCCTGAAGGGCTAAGAGTAACTTGACCGTTTAAGTTGCTCATAGTTGTTTCTAAGACGGCAGTAACCGAATAAGTACTGGAGCTACCTGTGTAGGTATACACATTAGTTCCGGTATTTACTGGATCTGAAGGTACTTGACCCATATAAGGAGAGCCACAACCTGCAGCTGCAAATCCGCTAGCATTTAAACAAGCTAGACTTCCAGCACCCAGTGATCCGCTACCTGAAGGATAAGCGGTTTGATCTGTATAAAAAAGTTCTAAAGCAGTTTGCAGTTGTTTCAAATCAGACAAACGTCTCGCATCGCGAGCTTTCTGTCTGGCATTTCCTAAAGCTACGACAGCTAAAGTTGATAACAAACCGATAATAGCTATAACTACCAACAACTCGATCAAGGTGAAACCTTTCTTATTCATGTTTTTCATAGTTTCACCCCCTTTCTATAAATTAGTTCTGACATATTTTTTTATATCCTTTACATTATACCATACCCTAATCTACTTTTTTGGCAACACAGCCAGGACTTTATCCACAATCTCTGATGGTTGAAAATGGGTCTTAATTAAATAATCGGCCGCGCCGCTGTCCAAGCCTCTTTGGACATCATCTTTTTGCCCTAAACTCGTTAATAAAATTATTGGAATATTTTTAGTGGACGAATTGGCTTTGGCCGCTTCCAAAACTGCAAAACCATCCATTTTTGGCAACAGCACTTCCAGCAGCACAACATCCGGTTTCTTTTTTTTAATATCGGCCAAACCTTTTTCTCCATTGCTAGCCAAAATTACCTTAAAACCTTCCATCTCAAATTTTTTCTGATAAATTTCCGCCAAAAAAGCGTCGTCTTCTATAATTAAAATTTGAAATTGCTTATCTTCAGCCATATAAAAATCTATACTGCGCGCATTGCCAAACCGATAGCCACAGACATCCGAGGCCCAATTTGACGCAAAACAGGCTTTAAACCGTCCTGATAAACTACTCTGGCCCAAGCATCACCGACATAACATTTAATCTTGAATTTATCTTGAATATATTTTGCCAAAAACGGCATCAGGGCTATGCCGCCGGTCAAAATTATTTTTTCCGGACGCTTGCCTTCGTTGCCGGTCTGGCGCAAATATAATTCCAGACTTACTTCAATTTCTTTAAAAATAGGATCTATGACCGGCATCAAGATATCCAGCCATTTTTGTTCGCTCAAAATATTATTATTGCCAGCGGCCAGATAATCGAACATATCATACTTAATCTGCCCAACTAGGTCGTGTTCCACGCCTAAAATATTTTGCAAAATTTTATCTATCTTATCGCCTCCAGATTCAATACTTTGGTGCGTAATCGGCACTCCCTGATCAACTATAAAAAAGTTGGTTCTCTCTGAGCCAATATCTATAATCATTGCCACTGCCTGATCGCGGCCGATTAGGGCTCTGGCCAAAGCGGTAGATTCTGGTTCCAGAGCTTCTAATGACAGGCCCGCGCGCTGAAAAATCTTAGAATAAAATTCTATCATTTTGTGCGGCACGGCATTGAGTAAAATACGCTGAGTTTTATCTTCGGAAGAACTTTTTAAAATTTGATAATCCAAAGCCATTTCTTCTAGCGGCATAGGCAGAAGTTTTTTTACTTCCGCTTTCACCAAATGATCTAATTCATCTTTTTTGACAATCGGCAAAGTTACCACCGCGTGAAAAACAGAAGAAACCGGCAGGCTGACTACGGCTGTTTTAGAAAGTATTCGTGAAGTTTTGCAGATTGTTTTTATAGCCGAAGCATACTTGTCTATCTGAGCTTCTGCTAATTGGTCAGTCGGAGCGGCCGTGATTTCTTTTTTGGCTGAGTTTGAGCCAACAAGACTGGCAATGTTTTTTTCTTCGTTAACTAAAAGTTTATGGACATCCTGTTTATTGGAAGTCAAGCCATAAGAAAACAAAACCGGCCTATTTTTTTCTAGGCGTAATTCAACCATTTTTATTCCGCCGGATCCGATATCAACTCCCAAATAAGATTTTTGTTTTTTCCAAAACATATTCTATATTATAGCAACAATTCCAACTTAAGTGTATAGTCTTACTTGAAAACTGGGGATAAATAAGATATGATTAGCCTATGAAAGAATAAATTTACTTATGAAGAAAAATAAAAACCAGCCTATTTTTTTGTTTAATACTCTTTCTCGCAAAACAGAGGAATTTAAAACAATAAAAAACCACCGTGTTGGCATGTACACTTGCGGACCGACTGTTTATAATTTTCAGCATATCGGCAATATGCGGACTTATGTTTTTGAAGATATTTTAAAAAAAGTTTTACAATATAATAATTATACGGTTAAACATATAATGAATATTACCGACGTTGGCCATCTGACTAGCGATGCAGACACAGGCGAAGATAAAATGGAAAAAGGCGCGGCTCGAGAAGGCAAAAGCGCCAAACAGATTGCCAAATTTTATACAGAAATTTTTAAAAAAGATTTACAAAAATTGCAAATCTCTGCGCCAAATAAATTCACCAAAGCCACTGATTATATAAAGGAACAGATTGATTTGATAAAAAAATTGGAAACCAAAGGCTTTACTTACAAAACTGCAGACGGAATATACTTTAATACTGCCAAACTGCCCGACTACGGCAAACTGGCTCAACTTGATAAACAAGAATTAAAAGCCGGCGCTAGAGTAGAAATTGGCGATAAAAAAAATATCACGGATTTTGCTTTGTGGAAATTCTCTCCAGCCAATGAAAAGCGACAAATGGAATGGCGAAGTCCTTGGGGCACTGGTTTCCCTGGTTGGCATATAGAATGTTCGGCCATGTCGGTCAAGTTTCTTGGCCAGCCTTTTGATATCCATTGCGGCGGTATAGATCATATTCCGGTCCACCACACCAATGAAATTGCGCAAAGTGAAGCGGCCGAAGGTAAACCACTAGCCAATTATTGGCTGCATGGCGAATTTATTTTGTTGGGCTCAGATAAAATGTCCAAATCTACCGGTAATTTTATCACTTTACAAACCTTACAAGAAAAAAATCTGTCTCCCCTAGCCTACCGTTATTTATTACTACAGACTCATTATCGCAAACAATTAAGTTTTTCTTGGGAAGCTATGGAAGCAGCTCAAAACGGCTTAAATCATCTTCATAATATTGTTAAAAATTGGGACAAAGCTTCTGGCAGCTGCGCCAGCTATGAACAAAAATTTTTAACTGCTATAAACAATGATTTGGATACTCCGGCTGCTATGGCTATAATGTGGGACATGATAAAAGACCCAATTTTCCCTACCTCGGCCAAGAAAAAAACTATTCTAAAATTTGATAGCATACTTGGTTTGGGATTAAAAAAATTAAAGAAAGAAAAAGTATCTATTTCTAAAGAAATTAACGGCTTAATTATCCAACGAAACCAAGCCCGTTCTGATAAAAATTGGAAAAAAAGCGATGAACTGCGGAAAGAAATAGAAGCTGCCGGTTATAACGTGATAGATACTCCTGACGGCACAAAAATAAGTAAAATTTAATATGGAAACCAATAAACCATTTGCCGGGGATAAAAAAGTTTCTATTTCTTTATTTGGAAAATTAGAAAAAAAGCTTGTAGAAAAATACGTAGATAAAATTCCGCAAAAAATCGAAACGTATCACCTTACTCTGTCCACTATGGCCTGGTGCGCTTTCATTGTTTTATTCGGCTACTTGGCTGGTCACTATAACATCCATTGGCTTTGGGGCACTTCTATCATGATAGTTTTTCAATACTTAACAGATCTGTTTGACGGAGCTGTTGGCCGGCACCGCAACACCGGCTTAATACATTGGGGATATTACATGGACCATTTTTTGGATTATATTTTTCTTTGCTCGATTTTAATCGGCTACTCTTTTATATATAACGACAAATATAACACTGCCTTTTTTATCCTAGTTAGCTACGGAGCTTTTATGGTAAATTCATTTTTATCATTTGCCGCCACCAACGAATTTCGAATCTCTTATTTCAAAATCGGACCAACTGAAACCAGATTAGCTTTTATTATTACCAATACTTTAATTACATTCTTTCATGGACACGTACCTCTGGCCCGCACTTTACCCTATATATTTGGTTTATCTATCATAGGGCTAACGGCTGTTGTATATACAACTCAAAAACTTATCTGGGAAAAAGATATGAAAAATAAAAAATCTCTTAATTAGCCAAAATTATACTATTGACAAATCAGCAATTTTGTGCTATTATAATTTGTTGTTTAGTGAGTTTGAAACTCATATTGACCCCAGCCGAGACAAGCGTTTCGGCGAGTCAAAGGGGTTTTAACCGCTTTCAACACACTCAGAACCATACAGAGGAGAACACCATGAAGACCGCCCTTTTCGTCACGATCGTCGCCCTGGCCACCACCTTCGGGGGGTGTGTCATCGACGACATCCAGTTCCGCCCGACCTTCTGCAGCGGCGATCGGTCGCTCGAAGGTCCGTGGACCTGCAGCTGCTCCGGCAGCGCCTGCCACTCGGACGAGCCGAGCGCCCAGGATGTCGCCACGTGGAGGCCGGTCATCAAGATCGAGCCCAACGAGGAGGAGACCATGTGCGTCATGTCCGCAGAGCGACACTTCAGTGTCGACTATGCGACCACGCACATGCACGTGGAACTGGACCAATCCGGTTCGAAAAAAATGACCCTGACCTTCGCCACCGATGACGGTCGGCAGTTCACCTGCACCAGGTGACTCCGCCTCCATCCATTTCCGCTCCGGAACGCTTGACGTTCTGCCAGCGGACGCTGTCACGACGCCTCGTGACCAACACAAAAAATCCGACCTTTAAGTCGGGTTTTTTGTTTGTTTAATTAAATTAAAGTTTTAATCCAGCCATTTTTTGGCTTTAAACACAGCCAACATAGCCAGCGCACCAATAAGAACCAAAAATGATACTATCCAGAATCCAAAAGGTTGGTGCACAAATGGAGTGTCTACGGCGCCAATTGAAAAAATAGTTGCCACCAAAGTGAGTGGAAAAGTAATTACCGAAATTACCGTTAGAGTTTTCATTATTTCGTTCATACGCAAACCAACCACGGATTCGTTTGTCTCATGAAGTGCATCCACGCTTTCTTTTTGTGTTTCCAGGGTTTGCCAAATCTCATTTAAATGCTGATGGGCCAAATTAATATAATTTTGATATGATTGCAAAGATAATTCACGACCAGCGCCCGAGACAAGACGATCCAAAACCGTTTTATGGCCTTGCATAGTGCGGCGGAAAGTAACCACATTGGTTTTAAGGCGTAAAATTTCTTCAGCCATTTTCCGATCCGGAATTTTGGTAAATAAAATTTTATTAATGGCGTTAATATCTTCGTTGACATGAAGCAAAATAGGAAAAATAGAATCCAAAAGCCGATTTAGCACTTCCAAAAATAATTGCGCGGCTGTGCCTTGGAAATATTTATCTCTGACAGCGCTGTCTTTCTGGCACTGATTAAAAAAATGTCCGATTATCGGCAAACTGTCATCGTGGATTGATACCAAACTGCTGCCATTTAAGAAAAAATCCACTTCGGTAAAACCCAACCGGCGAGTTTTTCTGTCAAAAACCGGAAAATGCAAAACTATAAAATAATAGCCATCGCGTTTAACCAGTTTTGGACGCTGCAGCGGCGGCAGACTTTCTTGAATCTCTTGTTTATCAAAAGAAAACCTTTTTTGCAAAGATAATAAAGTTTTTTCTTCCTGTTTAGTTATATTAACCCACAGCAAACCTTGCTGTTCAATTTCATAAATGTACTTCATAACAAAAATATTATAGCACATTGCTGGCAATGATAAAATATGCTACAATTACCTCAGCTGATTTAAGATCGAATAGCGCTATGGCAGACAAAAAAATATTTCCCACAATGATTTCGGAAACAAATCCAGAAATTAAAGCTCCGCTAGAAGAGCTTGATTTAAAATTGGAAAAAGAAAGCTTTACCGAAAAAGAATCCACCGAACAAAAACCAACCCCCGAAGATCTGGCCAGCCCGGCTGCCGAAAAAATCCAGCAACTGTCTCGCAAACCGCACAAGCCTAGACCAGCTATACCTCAAGTCGCCAAAAATGCCGTCATGATCAAAATCGAAAAAATAATGGAAGACGGATTAAATGATTCTTACCAGCGCCTCTCCCCTGTTGCCAAACAAGAGTTTAAAATAAAAGGAGAAGAAGCGGCCGCTCAAATCGGCGAACTCCTCAAAAGCAGTCATGTAAAAGCTAAAAAAATATTGCGTTTAGTTTTAGATTGGCTGCGCATGCTGCCAGGAATAAATCATTTCTTTTTGGAACAAGAAGCCAAAATAAAAACAGACAGAATTATCGCTCTAAAAGACAAGATTTAAACTATGCCCGCATTTTTTAATTCCTTAAATAATATTTTGAATTTCCTTTTAAGGAATAGTTTTTTTAGATCATTGCTCTTACCCGCTTTAGGATTAATAGTTTTTATTTCCTTACTATATATCTTAAGAGCAGTACTGATGACCAAAAGCCGCGAAAGCAAAGCTTTTCACAAAACTATTCTGCTCATAAAAGTTCCCAAAGAAAAAAAGAGCGACAAACCGGAATCAAGCGGCGGAGAAAATAATCTTAATCAAATAAGAGAAGAAATTGCTGTCTCAGAAACAATTTTTTCCGCTATTGCCGGTCTAAAACGAGAAAGCGGATTGCTTGCCTGGCTAAAAGGCCGCAACGACCATGTTTCTTTCGAAATCGTAGTCAAAGACAGCAAAATATCTTTTTATGTGGCTGTGCCCGATAAAACCAAAGGGTTTGTGGAACAGCAAATTCACGCTCAATACCCTCACGCCGAAATTACCGAAGAACCTGATTATAATATTTTTAAACCGCAAAGCCATATTGTCGGCGCTTATTTATGGCTCAAACATAGCTCCAGCTTTCCTCTAAAAACCTATAAAACTTTAGACAGTGACCCACTGGTAGCACTGCTTAATCCGCTGAGTAAAATTTTAGAAGATGAAGGCGCTGTAATTCAGTGCATCGTTCGTCCGGCCACCAATAAATGGCGCAAAGAAGGAGTGGAACTAATCCGCAACATCAAAAAAGGAGAAAAATTTGAAGACGCTGCCAAACGCAGTTTGCTAAGTAAATTTTTAAAAGGCCTGGGCGAGGCTTTGGTTTCTAGTAAAAAGAAAACCGATCCGCAACAAGCTCCAAAAACTTACCAGATAACCCAGATGGAAGAAGAGATGGTCAAGCACATGGAAGAAAAAATCAGCCGCGGCGGACTGGAAACTACTTTGCGTTTAATAAGTTCGGCCAACAGCAAAGAAAAAGCAATGTTAAATTTAGAAAACATTGTCAATGCTTTTAGTCAATATAATTTGTATCGTTACGGCAATACTTTGGCCGCGATTGTGCCTCGCCGACCTAGCACTCTTATCCGTGATTCAATTTATCGTTCCATGCGCGATGATAAATATATGGTGCTCAACACCGAAGAAATGACTAGTCTTTGGCACTTGCCTATTCCCAACACCGAAACTCCCAACATCAACTGGCTGGGAGCGCGCAAAGCTCCACCGCCAACCAATATTCCCAAAGAAGGTATTATTCTGGGCCGTTCAGTTTATAGAGGTGAAGAAACTATTATCCGCATGAAAAGAGATGATCGGCGTCGTCATCTTTATGCTATCGGTAAATCCGGCAGCGGCAAATCTGTGTTTATCCAAAACTTGGCGGTTCAAGATATTATTAATGGCGAAGGTGTTTGTGTCATCGATCCACACGGCGATTTTGTGGAATATGTTTTACAACATGTGCCCAAAGAAAGAGCCGAGGATGTAGTTTATTTCAATCCTTCCGATGTAGAAAGACCGATCGGTTTAAACATGTTAGAAATAAATACCGAAGAACAAAAGGATTTTGCCACTCAAGAAATGATTTCTATCTTTTATAAACTAGTTACCGACCCATCAATGATCGGCCCGATGTTTGAACACAACATGCGCAACGTGATGCTTACTTTGATGGCCGACATGAAAAACCCAGGCACTATCGCTGAAGTCCCTCGCATGTTTACCGATGACGAATTTGTTAATGAATGGAAGAAAAAATTAACCGATCCGATGGTTTTGGCTTTCTGGGAAAAAGAGATGGCCAAAACTTCTGACTTCCATAAATCAGAAATGTTGGGTTATTTAATTTCCAAAGTCGGCCGCTTCGTCGAGAATTCCATGATCCGCAATATTATTGGCCAATCCCATTCCGGATTTAACTTCCGCGAAATAATGGATAAGAAAAAAATATTACTGGTAAACTTGGCCAAAGGTTTGGTCGGAGAAATAAACTCCAATTTGCTCGGTTTAATTATCGTGTCCAAACTGCAGATGACTGCTCTGGAGCGCGCTTCCCTACCCGAAGACCAACGCAATGATTTTTATTTATATATCGATGAGTTCCAAAACTTTATTACTGAATCTATCGCTACCATTCTTTCCGAAGCCAGAAAATATCGCTTAGAGCTTATCATTGCTCATCAGTATATGAAACAGTTGGAAGACAACAAGGGTAAAACCACCGTGCGCGATGCTGTGCTTGGTAATGCCGGTACGATTGTCTCTTTCCGCATCGGTGTAGAAGATGCCGAAATCTTGGCCAAAGAGTTTGCGCCGGTCTTTAGCGCTTATGATTTGGTAAATGTGGAACAATACACCGCTTATACCAAGCTCTTAATTGACAATACTGCTGCCAAGCCGTTTAATATGCTTACTTATCCGCCTCGATCGGGCAACAAAGAACTGGCTGCCGCCATCAAAGAACTCTCTCGGCTAAAATACGGCCGGCCAAGAGAAATTGTGGAAGCGGAAATCAACGAACGAGCCCGTTTGGGAGTAGCTATTGCCGGAAGCGACACGGCTGCTAGCGAACCATCATTATAAATTTATGTCTACAATTTACCGTAAATACCGCCCGCAGAAATTTGCTGACATTGTTGGTCAGCAACATATTATCAAAACAATTACTAACGAAATAACTAGCGATAAGATTGCCCACGCTTATCTTTTTTCCGGTCCACGCGGCACTGGCAAAACCACTCTAGCTCGCCTGTTGGCTAAATCTATAAATTGTCAAGATCGTAAAAAAGATAAATTTGAACCTTGCGGTACTTGTTCGGCTTGTACGGAAATTACTAACAGCCACAGTATTGATGTTATCGAAATTGATGCTGCCAGCCATACTGGTGTAGATAATGTACGCGAAAATATTATCGACAACGCCCAATTTAAACCAACTAAACTAAAATACAAAGTATTTATCATCGACGAAGTCCACATGCTTTCCACCAGCGCTTTTAACGCTCTCTTAAAAACATTAGAAGAACCGCCAAGCCATGTGATTTTTATTCTGGCCACTACCGAACAGCACAAACTGCCGGCTACCATTATCTCTCGCTGCCAACGATTCAGCTTCAAACGAGTTGGCTACGATGATATGCTTGGGCGGCTGGAGGAAATCTGCAAAAATGAAAAAATAAAAATTGATAAAAAAGTTTTAGAAAGAATCATCAACAAAAGCGATGGCTGCATGCGCGATGCCGAAAGTTTACTTGGGCAAGTCTTAAGTTTGGATCTAAAAAATATTTCTGCCGAAGACGCCGAGATGATCTTGCCAACTTCTAATGTTGAAACAGTGCTGGAATTTATTAATTTTATTTTAGAAAAAGAAACCAGCTCCGGCCTAAAATTAATTAATCAGCTGGTTGGCGACGGCGTAAATCTGGAGCAATTTGTTTATGACTGTTTAGAAGTCTTGCGCCTACTGATGATTTTGCAAATTGATTCGCAAACAAAAAATATTAATACCGATTACAGCGCCGAAGCTGTCAAAACACTCAAAAAACTATCAGCTAAAATTTCTGCGCCCCAACTAATAAAAATGATTGAATCATTGATTGCTCGCCGCCAAGAAATAAAATCTGCGCCAATGCCACAGCTGCCTTTGGAATTATTTATTGTGGAATTTACTTGCGCCCCTGACATATCAAATTCCGATATATCAGCTGTAATTCCGACGAAGAAAGAGGAATCCCTGTCTGGTAAGGAAAAAGAAATGGACAGAGATCCCTCGTCAGCTAAAGCCTCGCTCGGGATGACAGCCTTGCCAGAAAAACATCACTCCATTTCTCAAACCATAAAAGATGCCGTTTCTTCTATCACTCACGGAGCGCCAATTAAAACAACTCTGGAAGAAATAAAAGCCAAATGGGATGAATTAATCCAAGCCATTGCCAAAGATAACCATTCCTTGGGTTTTATCTTAAAAATGTGCAAAATTGAAGATATCAGCAACGACGGACTGCGTGTATCTGTCCCCTATTCTTTTCATAAAGACAAACTGGACGAAAATAAAACCAAAAAAACTATCGAGCAATACTTGACTGACTTTTTCTCTGAACGAATAATGCTGCACTGCGAAGTTTTGGAAACTGTAAATGAAACTAACGACGAATTAAATAAATTAGCCGCTGATTTCGGCGGAGAGGTTATCTAATGCAAAATATAAACTCAAAATTATTTCCTTTCGTTTTTCTAACAATATTTCTGATTGCTAGTCCTTTGGCTGCGCAAGCTGCAGACATGCTTAACCTGCCCGTGCCTTATATTTCCGAAGCTCCGGATGGGTTAATGGTTAAACCTTGGAACAATTCCTGCGAAGAGGCTTCCATGTCGATGCTTGATGAATATTATGCCGGTAAGCGAGACAAAAAAACTGCCAATGATACTGCCAAAAAGTCTATCTTGCGCTATGTAAATATTGAAAACGAAATTTTTGGCTACAACGGCAACACTAATGCCGCCGAAATTACTAAAACAGTAAACGACTATTCGAAATACTTTGAAGCGACTATAAAAACTGATCCGACTTTGGAAGATATAAAAAATGAATTGCAAGCCAACCGGCCGGTAATCGCGCTTCTCTATGGCTACAACTTACAAAATCCACGCATTTTATTTTCCCGAACCGGCTCCTATTACCACACTTTTGTTATCAAAGGCTTTGATGACACGAACAAAGAATTTATTGTAAATGATAACGGCGACCTGCAAAAAGGCCTTGACTTGCGCTATTCTTATGATACAATCATGGGCGCTCTACGTGACTATGATCACAAAACTGCCAAGACAGTAAAACCGGCCACAGTGCTGTTTTCTAGCCAAAGAATGCTGGTAAAAACAGCTAGCAGCAACCGAATTTACGTGATTAAAGATGGTCAAAAACACCACATTACCTCTCCACAAGTGTTTAAAGATCGCAACTGGAAATGGAGTTTGGTAATGACCGTAGAAAAGGCTTGGTTGGATAAATTTGAGTCAGGATCGGCAATATAACCTTTCGCTTGTCATCCCGAGCGAACCAGCTCTTCGCGAAGGGTGGGTGACGAGGGATCTATACCTATAAAATAAAATTCAAAATAAACTCCGAGGTGGTCTAATGGTAGGACAGCAGACTCTGAATCTGCTTATCTTGGTTCGAATCCAAGCCTCGGAACAAAATCTACCATCTAAAACAACTACCACTAAATACTACCCATTGACTAACGGGTTGTTTTATGATATATAAATACCAGTTTGTAGCATTTTTTGTGATACAAACCAATCCTAGGCCCAAGCGAGCCTACCCAAAAAAGGAGCAATCGCCATGGTAAGAAAAGTAAACGTAACTTTTGAGAAATTGCTAAAACGCTTATTACTGATCGAAGGGCAAGATAGAGAGATATTTGATACTCATTTCAAACCAGGGATTAATGCAGCTCTTGAGCTCGTTAGAACTATCACCTATATCTGTCTAAGTACCCATGACCTCGGTATAGGAGACATTCAAACAAGATCTGCACTACCTTCCTCTATACAGCCATTCACCAAACTATTCGTCAGCGGATGGGCAGAGAGAGACGAGTTGATGAATCTAATTAGAAGATCAAGCCGTGTAGAAATCAGGCTTAGCTGTAATGGGAATGATCAACATAACATAAACGTGGCAATAATCTTTTTTCAGAAAGCTAGGGTTAAGCTAGGTTGTATATACGCAAACTACTTATTCTACAATGGCAGTATCTCTTTCACATCTTTCTCTGCCAGTCACTAGACGATAGGCAGATTAACTAAATTATTTGCATATTACAACTAGTTTAATTAATATAACCTCTGTCGTACTATATTTAGAATAAAATTGTAAATATAGTATGAGGTTATATATTTAAAAAATTCTACCTAAAGTAGAATTTTTTAAATATTAATTTTACTTAATTTTTCTCCCCTCCAAAAATAAAAATAAAGGAAATTCTTTTCGTGCTTTATCTTCCGCCGCAAAACGTGGCCCTCTAGTTGGCTCACGGTGCGAAATCCATTCTTCCAGCTTGGCTACCGCAAAACCATTTTTGCGCAGCATTTTAAAATACCATTGCAATGATCGGTGAAACGAAACTGTTTTTTCTGATTGTTTCTTGCCCGGATTCATATCTATTTCTGTTTGGAATTCCGATAAATACGCATCCATACGGCGATACTGAATTTTGGCTTGCTCATCCCACTGCCAACTGGAAACTTTGGGCGCGCGAAAGGCTGGGTGGTTTAAAACCAAAAATATACTCCCCTTTTCTTTTAAGACTCTGGCGCACTCGGCTAATACGCCATCCACATTTTTTATATTCTGCAAAGCTAAAATTATTGTAATAGAATCTACGGATTTATCGGCACAAAAATTAATTTTATCCGCTGGCGATACGTGGTATTCAATATTTTTTGATTTAGCGAAATCATGCCGCGTAACGTCATTTGAAACGCGGCGGCTCTTGGCGATTTGGATAAGTTCCGGAGAAATATCCGAAGCAATAACTTTGGCGCCGCTTTGCGCAAAAATACGGCTAAAAAATCCTTGGCCGCAAGCCAAATCTAAGACTATCTGGTTTTTGTCCAAAGTCATTGAACGGATTAAATTTGGCAAAATAACTTTCTGCTGAAAAGAATCATCGTCTTTCTCTAGCATGCTATCATACCAATTGGCTACTTTGCCCCAAGAAGTTTGTTTTTTCATACCCCTATATTCTAAAGTAAAAAATCTTATGGGTCAATCTGTCATCCTGAACGCAGTGAAGGATCTCTCTCAGTTCAATGTTAAGGGATTCTTCGTTGCACTCAGAATGACAAATAAGCTCTAACATTCTTGCCAAAACACCTTAAAAATGATAGTATTTGGGTATGTCAAAAATAATAAACGGAAAACTTATTGCCGCTAAGATAGAAACAGAGACCGCCAAACAAGTGGCTGCCTTAAAAAAACAAGGCATCACTACCAAATTGGCGGTAGTTTTGGTTGGCGAAAACAGAGCTTCCCGCACCTATATCCGCCGCAAACAAGAAGCGGCACAGCGGGTTGGCATTGACTTTGCTTTACATGAATTTCCTAAAAATATCTCCAAAGACGACCTGGCTACGGCCATCAAAAAACTACAGCAAGAATCAAATCTTTCCGGACTGATTATTCAATTGCCATTACCAGAAAAATTATATAAACCAGAAGTTTTAAACTCCATTGACCCCAGCATCGATGTTGATTGTCTAAATGACGCTAATATCGGCAAACTGGTAATGAAAACGAATTTAATTGAACCGCCGACTCCTTGGGCAGTAATCAAAACTTTAAAAGAAATAAAATTTAATTTGGCTGGGAAAAACGCCACTATTGTTGGCGCTGGCGCGCTGGTTGGCAAACCACTAGCTATAATGCTAGTAAACGAATATGCCAGTGTTACTACCTGCAATAGTTTAACTAAAAATATTAAAAAGAAATGTCTGGAAGCAGACGTGGTAATTTCGGCTGTAGGCAAAAAAAACCTGATTACTGCTGATATGATAAAGAAGGGCGCAGTCGTGATTGATACGGGATTTGTTTACGAGAAAGGCAAGATATACGGTGATGTTGATTTTCCTAAAATTTCTAAAAAAACAAGCTTCATTACTCCCACTCCGGGCGGAATTGGCCCAATTACCGTGGCCAAACTTCTTCTGAACACTGCTACTTGCGCAAAAAATAAAAATAAGGTAAGGTAAATTTAAGCAATAACCAAGAGGTCACCATGTCCAATCTCCGTTGCGGATACGTCAAGAATGCCAATACTGGCGAGCAGTGTGGTGGCGAACTGATCTTATGTACACGTGGCCACAATCATGATGTGTACAAATGTACAAAAAAAGGATGCGAAAGAACAAATCGCATTTCACATGAACCAAGCGCGGTAGCCTGAACTCTATCCGCATAACAACCGAAAGAGTTTGTCGGATTCTGCTTTATAAAAACCGTCAATGTAAACTAATAAACGGCTAAAAAGCCAAAAATTAAGCGTAAGGCAAATCTGCCGGCGGCTGCCCCAGACCTGGAGTATTTTCTTCTTCAGGCAAAGCAGCTTCAACCGGTTCTTCTTTAACTTTTTTTCGTAACGGACTCTCCACAACTTCTTCAATCGGCAAATTAATTGGCGGTTCAGCTCTCTTGCTGGCCGTCTTTTGTAATAACGGAGCTTTAACCAGCGGCAATGGGAAGTGCCATAAAGTAGCCAGTTCTTCGATATTTAAAATAAACGGATTTTTGCCAATCTTAATTTTTCTCTTTTTAAAAGCGCTAACAAATTGGTTTTTTCCTTTGTCATTTTTGGGAGACAAAACCGGCACAATCGCATTACGTCCAGGATAAGAAAATTGATTGATAGCACCGATTAAGCCTTCCAAACAGCGGCTAGGCTTAAAAGCTTCCTTTTCCGCTGCATACATTACCCGAATTTTAGCTTTAAAACCAATCTTACTAATTTTTTCTTCAATGGCCACAATAGTATCTCTCATTCCCGGACTCAAATCGCTCACTTTGCCAGGAGCAGCCTTTTCTTCTTTTTTCTTTACCACCGCTTCACCAGGTGAAGCGATATTGTGCAAAATATCGGTAGCGACACTGTTTAAAATCTTGAGCAAGAAATTTTGTTTAACTTCGTGCTTTTTATTTTCAATCAAAGATTTGACCAGCTTGTTGCCTTTTTCGTGCAGACTGTTTTTAACCAAACCAATGCCATGCTCTTTCCACTTACTGGAAATAGGCTCTACGATAATCTGCAACCACAAATTTTCTCCCGCGCCAATGCGGGTAAAATTTTCTAAGATCGCAGCCATCGGATCATTAAAAGTAAAATCCGGAGTCACGCTATGTTCAAAATCAGAATAAGTTCTGATCGGGTACGCGTCTTCGGTAGCCAAACCGAACTCAATACCAACTACATCATGAGTTTTGTTTGGGTAAGTATTAGGAATTACGGAAACATAATCTTCGACTTCAGTTATTTCGGCCATTGGATATTGGGCATAAACAGCTGCTTCCACCAAATCTCGGAATTTTTCTTCGGTATAGACCAAAAATTGAATATAGCCTTCTAGACTAATAACTTCCAAACTAAACCAGCGCTGCTTGAATCCCGGGCCGTACTTATCGGCCACACTTGAGCCGCTATGGGCGCCGCTGATAATGGCAAAAATCTGCTCTACCGCTTTTGGGCTTTGGATGGTATCTGGCGGAACATCCACAGCCAAGACAGTCCATTTCCAATCACTGGTATATTTGGTCTGCCGCAATGATGCCCACAACTCCGCACCCATAAAAAACAAGATCAAAGCCAAAATTGCCCAGCCGATGATAGCAAAAACAACCTTGCCCAGCTCAAAACTTGGCAATTCTAAAATTGTTCCCCAGAAAGATAAATCAGCGACAAAACCAAATGGCAATTCTACGGTTGTTGGCATAAGCAATGTTAAGCATGAGCCGGATTATTTCTTGACAATACTAAGAACTCCGCCATAAATTATCAAAACACCAAATATTGTCCATTTCAAACCATACTGATGCGAAATCCAGCCGCTGTAATAAGCTAAGGCGCAAATAACCGTAGCTAGCAGCGCTATCAGATGCCGAATAAGATTATCGGACATATAGAATTTAATTACTAATAAACAACCGAGCTTACAACTTAAAATATT
Source organism: Candidatus Udaeobacter sp. (assembly GCA_035473115.1). Classification (GTDB taxonomy): domain Bacteria; phylum Patescibacteriota; class Patescibacteriia; order Magasanikbacterales; family GWA2-37-8; genus XYD2-FULL-39-9. Next base: position 209,635 of record DATION010000002.1, read on the forward strand.
ATATCATATTTATAGCAAAAACAAAACTCGTTTTTTAGACGAGTTTTGTAAGTATTTAAAGTATAAATTATTAGGCATTTTTACCCAAGCGCCAAGTTTGCGCCAATACCAACAGCGGACTAGCAATAAATATAGAAGAATAAGCGCCGCTGGCAATACCGATAAGCAGAGCCAAAGCAAAATTATGAATTGTTGGACCACCCAAGAAATACAGAGCAAACAGAGGCAGCAAAGTAATTAAGGTTGTATTAATTGAACGCATCAAAGTTTGATTCAAACCCATATTCACCATTTCAGCAAAATTCTGGGCGCTATGATGGTTTAAGTTCTCTCTGATTCGGTCATAAACTACGATCGTATCGGTAACTGAATAACCTAACACAGTTAGCAAGGCTACCACAAAGCCAATATCAATTTCTATGCCTCTAAAATGGCCTAGGAGTGTAAATACCCCCACCACCAACATAACATCATGAATAAGGGCAATAATGGCCAAAACACCGTATTTCCAGCTGGCTACCGGTCTAGACACTCCACGGAACGCGTAAGCTACGTAGATAATAATACCCAAATTTACTAAAATTATAGCCGCAATAGCTCTTTGACGTAATTGACTACTGATAACTGAACCAATGGTTTGAAAATTTTCTTCATGGATTTCATTGCCATCAGTTTGATATTCAGCTCTTAAGTTGCTAAGAATAAATTGATGCTGATCTTCGGTCAAAAATTCAGTGCGAATAATATAACCATTGTCCCCTACTTTTTGAATAACCGCATTTGGCTGATGCAGATCAGCCAAAGTTTTTTGCATGCTTTCTACAGCCGGAATACTCTTGCTAAAGGTAAGTTCGGTTAAAGATCCGCCGGTAAAATCAATGCCTAACTTTAAACCTAAAAATATAAATAAGGTTATACAGGTTAAAACTGTCAGGGCGCTAATTGTTACCCAAACTTTTGTATACTTGATGAAAGGAATATTAATCATAGAAGAATGAGTTATTTAATTTCTGATTCAACTGCTTTTGTCTGATGACCTAAAAATAACCAATTACCATTATCTTTAAACCAATGCAAAACTAAACGCATTATGGTGCGAGTAACAATAATCGCCGTAAACATACTGACTAACACACCAATAGCCAAAGTAACAGCAAAACCTTTCACAAAACCGGTACCGAACCAAATGAGACAGACACAGCTGATAAGCGCACTCACATTACTATCACGAATTGACGGCCAAGCGCGGACGAAAGCTTCCTCCATAGCTGAGCGTAAATTTTTGCCCAAACGCAATTCTTCTTTTAGACGCTCAAACACCAAAACATTGGCATCCACCGCCACCCCGATAGACAGGACAAAACCGGCAATACCGGAAAGGGTAAGAGTAACACCAATCAATTTAAATATTGCCAAAGACACAGCTGCATAGGCCATCAAAGCCAAACCAGCCAAGACACCTGGCAAGCGATAGTAGAAAATCATGAAAATAATAACTGCTAGTAAACCAGCTACTCCGGCTTTGAAGCTTTTAGCCAAAGAATCTGACCCTAAAGTGGCGCCGATTTTCTGCTGACTGATTAAATCAACTGAAACCGGTAAAGCACCGGAATTCAAACGCTGAGCCAACAGTCTGGCTTCTTGAATAGAAAAACTTCCCGAAATAACGGCGCTGCCGGTTAAAATCGGCTCATTAACTCTTGGAATGCTAACTGGAGTGCCATCCAAAAATATGGCTACCGGCTTGCCAATATTGCGTTTGGTTAGATCGGCAAACAGCTGTGTACCTTCATCATTGAATTGCAAATTTACCTGCACTTGGCCGGTGCGAGTATCTTGAGTTACTTCGGTTCTTTTTAATTGTTTACCGGATAAACCAGTGTTCTTCCATTGATCGGAGGCAGGCACAATGTCTATCGGCTGTTTTGTTTTTACAAAAATTCTGGCAACGTTGTATAGTTTGGTTGGGGAAGCCGTTTGACCAGCTTCTTCCTTAACAGAAATTCTTTTAATAATATTTAAACCATCAAAACTTTTTACCAGTTCTTTGCTTACTTCTCCGTCTTTATGAGCGTCAGCCCATTTATAAATATCGGGAAAAACTTCATTATCAATAAAACCTAAAGCGCCGCCATTAGTTTTGCTTCTTTCATCTTCGGAATATTTGGCTGCGACATCGGCAAAGTCTTGGCCTTTATTTACCGCTGCCAAAGCTTCTTTAATTTTTTTATCCGCTTGCGCGTTAAAATCATTCATCTCTTTTGTTTCAGCTGCAGTTAATTCTCTAAGCGGTTTATCATCGCCTTCTTTAAATTCCAAAATTGGCGTTTCCCCGATCATTTTAATAGCTTGATTAACATCAGTTACGCCCGGCAATTCCACAATGATACGATAATCATTATTAGCAACTTTGGTTGTCTGCACCAAAGGTTCGGATACTCCCAAACCACCGCGCACCCGGCGTTCAATCACATCGCGCACACCTTCAACTGCGCCAGCTCTGTCGCTGTCGGCTATAGTGTCAGTTTTGGCTTGATAGATAAGATGGGCTCCGCCTTGCAGATCCAACCCTAAATTAAAACCGGAAGCAGGAAAGTTTGGCAAACCTACATTGGCTTTTTTATTTACCCAATCTATGCCTTTGTTGGCATAAACCGGAAATACAATTAACAGACAAAAAACAGTTAAAATAAAAATACTAAAAACGCGCCATTTTAATTTTTCTCTGGACAGAACTTTGACCTGATTTCTTACAGCCATAAAAAAGGAGTTAGTTAAGTGCTAATTAATTTGGACTAATCTTAATGTATTTAGCTATTTTTGGCAAGGGGATAAAACCAGGTCGTTACTCTCCAATATATTCAAACCGAGGCATAGTTTTTCCGTCTATTTCAACATTCTCTATAAACATTGCCAAAGGCCGTACCCATAAACCATGATCGTCGTAGAGTTTTCTATATACAACCAATTCTTCCATGGTTTCACTATGCTTGGCTACTCCCAAAACCTGATAATCTTTACCTTTATAATGACGGTATTTGCCGAGTTTTAACATACCCATTAATTTTAAGCTCCATGGCATTTTTTGAATTTTTTTCCGCTTCCGCATGAACACAAATCATTGCGGCCGATAACTTTTCCTGATTCATCTGTTTTTTTACCGGTAGCAATATGAGTTTCTTCACTACTGCTAGTTTTGGCAGCGCCGCTGAAGTTTAGCGCGTTACTATTCATTACCGATGGCGCCATTTGAATCCCCAGATTAACTTTATAAATCAGATAAACAACTTCTTTTTGAATAAAATTAATTAGTTCATTAAACATGCGGAAAGTTTCTTTTTTGTATTCTACCAGTGGATCATGCTGGCCATAACCGCGCAGTCCTATACCGGTACGCAAATAATCTACGGCCACCAAATGTTCTACCCACAAATTATCTATAGCGCGCAACAAAACCTGTTTTTCTATTTCTAGCAACATCATTGGATCAGGCACAGTCTTTTCTAGTAAAGTTTCATATTTTTTATTAGCCAATTCCACCAAATAGTCGATTATTTTATTGCGCAATTCAATATCATCTAACTTTTCTCCTCTGGCTCCGGAAGCTAATTCTTCAATTGTTTTTCTTTCTTCATCGGCTAATGGGAAAATTGTAGTTATGGTCTGAGTTATTTCTTTGACGTTCCATTCTTTTCTATCTTCGGTATTGGTATGAAACGAGATTACCTGTTCTATTTCTTGCTCAATCATATCCAAAATCATTTCCCGCATGGTTCTGGAACCTTCCGGCAAAGTTTTATTTGATTTAGCGAAATCATGCTGGGTAGCGTCCATTGAAACCCAGCGCTTTTCCATTTCAAACGCGTTTAAAATTTCTCGGCGCTTGCCATAGATAACTTCACGGTGACGATTTAATACATCATCGTATTCCAACAAATGTTTACGGGTATCAAAATGAATGCCTTCCACTTTTTTCTGGGCGGATTCTATAATACGAGTAATCATCCCCTGCTCTATCGGCATATCATCGGGAACTTTTAAAGTTTCCATTACTTTGCGGATACGATCACCGGCAAAAATACGCATTAAATCGTCTTGGGTAGAAAGATAAAATTGCGATTCACCCGGATCACCCTGACGGCCACTGCGGCCGCGCAGCTGATTATCGATACGGCGACTTTCGTGGCGTTCAGTACCAATAACATGCAGACCACCGGCAGCGCGCACTTTTTCGGCTTCAGCCGGATCTGGCGGATTGCCGCCTAAAATAATATCCACACCGCGGCCAGCCATATTGGTTGCTAAAGTAACTGCGCCAGCGCGGCCAGCTTGAGCAATAATCTCACCTTCACGTTCATGATTTTTGGCGTTTAAAATTTCATGCTTGATTCCTTCTCTTTCCAAATACAAACTAAGCTCTTCGTTTTTATCAACGGCAATTGTACCAATCAAAACCGGCTGGCCTTTGACCTGTAATTCTTTTACTTTCAAAGCAATCGCTTTGTATTTTGCTTCTTCAGTTTTATAAATTCTGTCCGGATAATTTATTCTTTGATTTTTTCTGTTTGGCGGAATAACTACTACTTCTAATTTATAAATTTTACCAAATTCTTCCGCTTCGGTAACCGCGGTACCAGTCATGCCGGATAATTTTTCGTAAAGACGGAAATAATTTTGGAAGGTAACCGTAGCCATAGTCTGGCTTTCTTGCTGAATCTTTACGCCCTCTTGAGCTTCTATAGCCTGGTGCAGACCTTCGCTGTAGCGGCGGCCAGGCATTTTGCGGCCGGTAAATTCATCAACGATTATTACTTCGCCATTTTCTACGATATAATCGCGATCTTTTTTAAATAAAGCATAAGCGCGCAAAGCTTGTTCTAAGTGATGAACGGTTTTAATGCCGCCTTCGGCATAAATATTGTCTATGCCCAACATTTTTTCCATTTTGGTTATACCAACTTCGGTAAGCGTGGAGGAACGCATTTTTTCATCAACATTATAATCTTCATTTTCTTTTAATTTTTTTACCAAATCGGCAAACTGATAATACATGTCAGCCGCTTCTTCGGCTGGAGCAGAAATAATTAGCGGGGTGCGAGCTTCATCAATTAAAATCGAATCAACTTCATCAACAATCGCAAAATAAAACGGCCGTTGAGACATCTCGGCTTTATTTTGCACCATATTGTCGCGCAAATAATCAAAACCAAATTCATTATTGGTGCCGTAAGTAATATCACAAGCATAGGCTTGCTGACGAGTACAAGCTTCCAAATATTCTGTTTCCACTTTAAACATGCCTTTGGCATCACGCTCTTTATCTGGCGCGCTGCCTTCGGATAAATCTTCTTCCGGCTTAATTGATTTTTGGGCGTTATATTTAAATGAAACTAATTGTTGTTGGATAATACCAACGCTTAGTCCAAGAGCGTCATAAATTTGACTCATCCAAACTGCATCGCGTTTAGCCAAGTAATCGTTGACAGTGACCACGTGCACGCCTTTGCCGGCTAAAGCATTTAAATATATTGGCAAAGTTCCCACCAAAGTTTTACCTTCACCGGTGCCCATTTCGGCAATACTGCCGCGATGCAAAACAACACCACCGATTAGCTGCACATCAAAATGACGCATGCCAGTCAAACGCTTGGAAGTTTCGCGGACAACCGCAAAGGCTTCGGGTAAAATATCGTCTAAAGTTTCACCATTAGCCAAACGGCCTTTAAATTCATCAGTTTTGCTGCGCAAATCAGCCAAAGTTAATTTGACCATTTCCGCTTCTAATGAATTTATTTTTTCAATTATCGGCTGGATACTCTTGACCACTTTGGCGTTGGGGTCTCCAAAAATTTTGGTTAAAAATGACATATTTTAATTGAGTAAAATTCAAAAAATTAGCCTCTAACAGCTAACCTATTTTATCATAGTAAAGCTAAATAATCAAGGTTTGGCCAAATAGCCTTTTATCCTCTCGCCTTCTCTTTCTACCACCTCGCCGTCATATTCTCCGGAATGAGCCGTGACACCTTCGTAGATTGGCCGTTTTTGATCTAAATGCAAATTAAAAACAATCGCTTCGTTTTCAAGTTGAATATAAACATGGAAGCGCGGATAAAAATCTCGGTGAATCCGCTTGGCATAACTAATTTTATTCATCCGGCGATCAATAATCTTGGCATAGCCGCAGCGGCGGATAAACTGTTCCGGATCGCTTATCTGTTCTTTTTTTACTCTGATTATCATAAAAAATTTAAATACTGACAAAGCAACTTCGACAAACCGGCTGGTAGGTAAAAGTTCCATCATCAGGGATTACCGGCGGCATACCTTGGGTAATGGGCAAACCTTTATTAAAAACTTGCGAATAAACTGCCGTCGGCTGACGGCAAACTTCACAAACTGCTCGCTTATACCTGACTTCTTTTGGACCTAATTCCAACAGGCCTTTGATAATATCAAACATCTTGCCTCGATAATCCATATCCAGTCCCGCAGCCACAACTTTTACGCCTTTATTTAACAATTCAGCCACCGCCAAAACATCTTTTGGATCAAACATATGCAATTCATCCAAACCGACCACCGAAAAATTTTTATCTAAAACATCTTTTAAGGTATTGATTTTTTTGGATTCTATTATCACTCCATTGCGCGAAGAGATATGCTCATCGCGAACATTGCGGCTGGACTGATAAAGCACGTGAGAAATATCCGTATATTTTAAAGGCGCAAAATAACTGATCAAATCAAAAGATTTCCCGCTCTTCATTGGCCCCAAAATTAAAGTTAAATCCATAATTAAATTCCGTTAATTTCAGCCATATTATATCACACTTAAATTAACAGAGTCGTCCCAAGCCAAAACTCGGAACGACCCGCCGAACGAATTTCCCCATGGTCCACCTATTTCTAAAATTAACTTCATAAGCAGATCCTTAAGCTAACTAGAATGGTATTTCAGCCTGGAGAAACCCTCCAAATAACCACTTATTTTTTTTGACCAAACCTCCGTTTAGTTTAAAAGAGAGTTTGAAGTTTTCTCCATTCCATTTGATTCCGGGAACAAGCGATCCGGAGTTTGCCCACTTTTCAATAACCCGATTAACTATCTTTGTTTGATCAACTTTCAAGATCTCAAGAAGATGTCTCGTTTCTTCATCAACATTGAAGCGAAACACCATATGAATTCTTTGGTATGAGGCGCCAAAGATAAAAGAGAGGTTATGCCATCCAGACTGGATTTCAACACCTGCCTCAACATTCCCCATTTCTAATCTACCATTACTAGATAGACGACCAGCCGCTAAATATGTAAGATCTACAGGCCCATTACCGAAATCGTAACTCACTGCTTGCAATTCAAATCTGTTGGCATTGGCGATTTCCACTCCCGCCAACACAAAAAGTTCTACAGATTGATGGACTTTGAACGAAGCTCCCAACGATTCCATAATGCCCATAGTTCTATAGGCGGCGGCACCGCTCAAGTCAGAAGTCAGATAGGAGACATCCAGCGTACCATAACTAATAGCCGACTCCATTGCTAGAGTCAGCCAGGAGCGCCTATTGTAGTTGCATCTAACCCCTAGAGACAGGTTTTTTCTGTCTAAATTCCCAGCTCCGCTATCTCCACTGAACTCACCAGCCAAGTATTGAGCCTGACTGTAGATGCTGCACCAAGTTCTTCTTTCGTCAGTTTTGTCTTCAGCCCAAGTGGTGCGGACTGTGACAAGAATGACTAGACAGGTAAACAGTTTTATCAAAGAGCGGCTCTTCATGGTGATTCCTCCTAATATTTAGTCTAAGGTTAGAAAAGATTTATGTCAAACAAAAAGCGGTGTTTATTTTATAAAATAAACACCGCTTTTAAAATTCTAAAAAAATTAACCCATTGTTTCATCTTGATCACCCAGAACCTTGTCCATTCCTTCTTCTTCCTCTGCTGGATCTGGCGAAAATTCATCTAGACCGGCCGGAGCTAGCCGACCATTTTTACTATCTTTATTATGAGCATTTTTATTTTCTGCTAGCTCTTTCAAATAATTTTGAAATGCTCCAGTTGTTTCTGGCATATATTTAAAAAAATTAAAGTTAAAATTTATACGACCATTATACGCGAAAGGTTTACAACTGTCAACATCTGACTTTACTTATAAAATTGAGCGTATTTTTGTCTAAATTTAGCCAATTTTGGAGCAATCACAGCTTGGCAATAAGCTTGCTCCGGATTTTTAGCAAAATACTGCTGGTGATAATCTTCAGCCGGATAAAAATCCTTAAGCGAATAAAGTTCGGTCACAATCGGCTGGTCATAAACCCTTTCCTCGGCCAGATCTTTCATAATTTTATCGGCAATATCGTATTGTTCTTTAGTATTATAAAAAATCGCGGAGCGGTACTGGGTGCCAATATCATTTCCCTGACGATCCGGCGTAGTTGGGTTATGAATTAAAAAAAAGATATGCAAAATATCGTCTAAAGTTATCACAGCCGGATCATAAGAAATTTTTACCACTTCAGCATGACCAGTTCGGCCGCCGCTAACTTCTTCGTAAGTTGGATTTTTGGTTTTGCCGCCAGCGTATCCGGAGACTGCAGAAATAATTCCTTTGGTATGAGAATAAGCGGCTTCAACACACCAAAAGCAGCCGCCACCCAAAACTATTGATTGAATATTTTTATCGGACATATTATCTAAAGAATTTATTTACAAATTTAATAATAATTCATTATAGCACGCTTTTAAATTAAAACAGAAGTATTTTTCGTACTTCTGTTTTATTTGATATTTAGTAGCGTCTGCGAAAATTTTTATTCCCTCCGGAACTGCCGCCGCCTTGTGGTTTTCTATGGCCATGAAAATTTCCTCCTCCGGTAGGGCCTCGGCGCGGAGCTCGGTTACGCCCTTGAAAACCGGAAGTTTCTTCATAATGATCCGCTGCGACTGCGCGGCGCGGTGGCAAAACCGGCAGCGGTTTAACTGGGATAGTTTTTTTGATTAATTTTTCAATATGTCTGATATCTACCCACTCTTGCGGAGAAGCAAAAGATATGGCCTTGCCAAAACTTTGCGCCCGGCCGGTACGGCCAATACGATGCACATAATCTTCGGTGTTATCCGGCAAATCATAATTTATCACCAAAGAAATTCCGGTTACATCTATGCCGCGGGAAGCAATATCAGTGGCCACCAGTACACGGAATCTGCCGGTTTTAAATCCTTCCAAAGCCATCTTGCGTTGAGATAAAGATTTATTGGAATGGATTTCGGAAGCAGTATGCCCCATAGCGCGCACGCCGTTAGCAATCCTTTTAGCACCATGTTTGGTGCGAGAAAAAAGTAAAACAGAACCTTTATTATCTTCTAAAACTTTCTCCAAAAGCTGCATCTTGGCATCTTTGTTCACAATAAAAATTTCTTGTTCCACATTTTTTGCCGAAGTTCCAGCCGGAGCCACTTCAATACGCAACGGTGTTTTCATAAATCTATTGGCTATGTCGGCAATTGCTTGCGGCATAGTGGCGGAAAACATTAAAGTTTGACGTTCGCGTGGCACCATTGCCAAAATCTGTTTGATTTGCGGCATAAAACCAATATCAAACATGCGGTCAGCTTCATCCAAAACTACCATCTTCATTCTGTTTAAAGTAAGATTTTTTTGCTGAATATGATCCATCAATCTACCAGGAGTAGAGACGATAATATGAGGACCTCGGGCTAACATCTGTCTTTGCTGGTAAGCCGAAGCACCACCAATAAGCACAGCAGTTCTAAGTCCAATTGGTCGGCCAATTTTCTGCAAAACTTCATCAACTTGCAAAGCTAATTCGCGGGTTGGCAGCAAAACTAAACCTTGGCCATTACCTACAACTTGGGAAAGAATTTGAATCATTGGGATACCGAAAGCCAAAGTCTTGCCGGTGCCGGTTTGAGCGATACCAACAATATCTTTGCCCTGTAAGGCATGAGGAATACATTGGTGCTGAATAGGAGTCGGCGTAACAAATTTTAACCGCTCAAGATTGTCGAGCAGTTTTGGAGCAATGCCAAGGTCGCTAAAACGAGCTTGGGATGGCGTATTCTGTGTCATCGTCATATTTTTAGTGGGACGCTTAGCGTCCTAAAAACCACGCTGAGCGTGGTGACCCGATATAACTTATAGGGCCACACTATATAATGACACTTAAAGAAGTTCGAGTCTGAAGCTAGCCAAATTGGCAGCTATTTATTAAAGAAAAGTTAGTATAGCAGAGAAAATGGGTATTGTCAAGCTGGTGTTGACAAGAAAAGCTTGTTGCAATATAGTAATCTGTTAAGATTAATACTGGACGCTCTTTTAAAAATGGTCTCTTTGCTAGCACAGCTTTGTTCATAAAAACGGATAAAGCCGTACTAGCAAAGACAATCTTGATACGAACAACACAAAGAGGAGATATACCAGTGAATAATGCCAGGGTTGATACAAGGAATATCCCAGATGTTTTTCGAGCTATTGCCAGACGATTTCCGGCCATCCCGGTATCAACTGCCGCAGGACTGGAGAAACTCGAGATACAGCGTGTAAACGGAGCAACAGTCATCACCACAATGCAAATAACCATTTCCCATGGAAGCAGACTGCTCTGCGCTGTATATAGCGCTCACTTTTTCCAAGGCGATCAGCCGTTCTTTACTCTAACAAGCCACGGCAAGTCGCACTTGCAAGGAAGAAATGCAGACAAGCAAGTCTGGGCCGCGAGAGTAAGGAATGACGCACTTTTACAGGTGAAAAACAATCATCATGACAGATTTTCACTTGAACATCTCGTAACTCACATCGTCCCCGTATTCGGAGAGCGGGAATTCTACGAAACAATCGCCGACGAATCAACTGCGAAAGCAATTCGCCAACAAGTACGGCAAGCTGGACAGGCCAAAAGCTCCGAAGCACAAGCTACGGCATCCTGATCACAGCACCTCCACGGCAATGTGGAGTCAACAACCCAACCCAAGCAGCCTGAGAGCGATTGCCCGTTCTCTCCCCGCCTCTATCGATGACTTCGATACTGATGAGTCCAAGATAATTTTGTTAAGGACGAAAGGTAAAAAAATAGCCCCACTTCTCGCGAGAGGTGGGGCTATTTTTATTTTAAGTAATTAGGAAAGGTGTTTGGAAACAAGTTTAGTCATTTCAAACATGTTTACTGTTGCCTTACCGCCAAATACTACTTTTAAAGCAGCATCAGCGTTGATATTGCGCTTATTTTTTTGATCTTGAAGATTTTTACCCTTGATGTAAGCCCATAATTTTTTTACCACTTCAGAACGTGGCATAGGACCTGGACCGACGACAGCGGCTAATTCGGCGCTGACGTTCATCGGCTTCATAAACGCGGAGTTTGCTTTTGGCATAACTTGTTTTATTTAGCGAAATCATGTCCTGATTAAACTAGGACGCTGACTTCTATTAGTAAATATAGTAATTTAAGTATAGCAGCTATTCTAGAATAGCGCAACTGACCAAGCTTAAGGCCTTACTTTTTTAAAGGCTTCACGCTGACCCACACGGTTCATCCAAGCAGTAATATTTGGATAGGCAGACATATCATAATTAATAAAACTTGCCATTTCCATTATAGACATAACTGTAATATCTGCCAAAGTAAACTTATCCAATGCCACATATTCTTTATCAGACAAATGACTCTCTAAAATTGGTAAATAGTGGGGTAAATCCTTTTCTCGTGCAATTTTGGTAGCTTCCGACTCAGGTAAATTGCTAAATTTTTGTATTACTAATGGGTAAAATGATGGCTGCAGATGAGAGATTGACCATACTATCCATTGATTAACTTCGGCGTGCTGCTGTAAAGTTTCTCCGACCAAATTAGTGGCTTTATATTTTTCAATTAAATAATAATTGATGGCTAAAGATTCCCACAAAACAAAACCATCATCTACTATGACCGGCACTTTGCCATTTGGATTCATCTTTAAAAATTCCGGACTTTGGCTGTCTCCTTTGGAAAAATCAAAAGGCATCACTTCGTAAGGAACACCAAGTTCCTCTAATAACCAATAACAACGCAAGGCTGATGATGCTTTAGGGCCGTAGATCTGGATCATACAATTAAAATTAATTATTAAACTATTTAATTACAATGTTGCGTTTAGCAACCAGTTGCATAATAGTAAAAAATATAACAGAAAATCCAAAAATGACTAACAGTGAAACTAGCGGATTTAAATCAGAGTAGCCGGTAAAAGAATAACGGAAAAAATTAATATTATGATGAATAGGATTGAAAAGACTGATGGCGTTCCATGGTTTTGGCAAAGTAGCCACCGGATAAAAAACTCCGGCCAAAAAAATCATCGGCTGCATTACAAACACATTCATAAATGTTAGAGCTTCAAAATTCTTTGCCCAAAAACCAAACGCCACGCCCAACATGCCAAACTCCAGCCCGGTCATAAATAATCCGATAAGAAAATATAAAGGATGCGCCGGGAAACCTAAACCGGGAATAAACCAAACGGTAGCAAACAAAGCTATTAAAAGTGTTACTACGCCGCGGGTAAAAGCAGCCAGAGAATAAGCAATGCCGATTCGCCAGACCGGAATTGGTACCAGTTGTAAATCGATAATATTACCAACATTTTTGGCAATCACCAAAGCAAAGGACGGATTGGAAAAACTATTGTTGACTACCAACATCGCCAAAAGACCGGTGTAAACAAAAGTTAAATACGGCAAGCTGCCGATTGTTCGGCCGGAAGTGACAATGCCAAACACTCCCAAATATAAAGCAACTGAAACTATCGGATTAAATACAGTATCGATCCAAATTTTCTGAAAACGTTTTACTTCTCGGGCGTATAAAGCCCACATGTTTGTTTGCATACTCAAAATAAAGAGGTTAAGAACCGTTATTAGTTAATTTCAAAAAGATGTGTTCCAAAGAAGCAGCTTCGGAACGAATTGATTTTAAGTTTTTATTATAATGATTGGTAAGCTTAGCCATATCAGAAGCTAAATCGGTGGTAATTGGAAATTCATACTCCACACCAACTTCTGAAACTCCGGCTAGCGGAGCTGCGGAGCGATCAAACAATTCAAAGTGAATGCTATTTTTGGAAAATTCCTGCTGAATATCTTTTAATTTTCCACTTTTAATAACCTGTCCGTGATCGATAAGAGTAATTGAATCGCAAAGTTGTTCGGCTTCTTCTAAATAATGAGTGGTAAAAACAATCGTTGTGCCTTCTTCGTTTAGGCGGCGTACCAAACTCCAAATTTTTTGCCGCAAACTAACATCTACTCCGGCGCTCGGTTCATCTAAAATTAAAAGTTTTGGTTTATGCAAAATAGCTTTGGCGATCATTAAACGGCGCTTCATACCTCCGGAAAGGCTGCGCGCTTTTTCATGAACTTTATCTGCTAAACCCAGATCATCTAACACAGCTTTTATGCGTGATTTTCTTTCCTGTCTGGGTACGCCATACATGCCGCTAAAATAATATAGAACTTCTTCAACAGTAAAAGCCATTTCCATCACAATTTCTTGCGGCACAACACCAATAAGCTGTTTGGTTTTATTTGTCTCTTTGGCTACATTTAAACCAAAAACTTCAATATTGCCGCCAGTAGGCAGCAAAATTCCACTGATCATATTTATGAGAGTGGACTTCCCTGCTCCGTTTGGACCAAGCAAACCAAAAATTTTGCCCGGCTCTATAGACAAAGAAACATTATCTACCGCCTTAAAATCTTGGCCTTTGGAATTTTTAAAAATTTTACTGACATTATTTACTTGCAAAGGTAACATAGAAAAATATTTTATATAGATTTCAATTATATATGAAAAAATAAAACTTAACAAGTGTTTAAAAAAAACAAAACCGGACACGTTGTCCGGGGTTGACTCTCTTTTTTTGGAGAGTCGCTGTGTCGCTCTTGGCGACTAAGGTACTACTGATCGATGGCTGTGCCGAATTCCTGCTGCGGCTCTGCAGACACTAGCCGAGCACTGGTGCCCGGAAAGTTTGGGTCACAGCTGGTCGACCCATTATCGCAGAGATCCCGCACATCGGCGGCTGTCATCAGCAGTGTGTGATGGGACAAACTCATCAGACCGGGCGTATCTGGAGGAAATCCGGAAAAATCTTCGTCCAGGTGAACTGCGCCGCCCGTGTGACAGAGTTCATGTCCTACCACATCGGCAACAGCAGAACCAAAATAAGTCCAGGCACAACTCGATCCCACCGGACAAGAAGGAGCGATGGGGAAAAAGATAAATATGTTCTTATCCCCCTCTGCATTGTAATACCCTAGAGTTCGCTCGCCGCCTAGCTTGGCCATCTTGTAAGCGAACATATCCCGTCCCGCTTGGGTTGGGTATTCCTTGTCCGTGGGTATCCAGAAAACACACCTACCTTTTACCTGTTTGCTTTCCTTTGTTCCATAGAAAGCATCGGGTAGAATACCGGCAAGCCGGAAAAGTGGTTGTTGACCTTTCCTATTCCTGACATTGGCGTCAATGTCTTTCAGAGCCAGCTTCACCTGATAGGCGAAGGCTTCTCCATCCAAATAGGTCCCAAAGGCTTTTCCTGGATCACCACAGATGTAGATATCAACAGTCTGGTCACGGCTCAACTCCTCCCAGGGAGGAATGTCCAGGACACACGCCTGGCCAAGCAAGGCGAAACAAACCACAATAACCACAAAAATCCAGTTCTTCATTTTGGCCTCCTAAGCCTTTGTTAAGGCTTTGATGTTTTTATCAATGAACACTACTGCTCTACTTATACCACAAAATAAGGCTTTTGTCAAGCCTTATTTGCATTATTTTGGCTAATCTAAAGCCAAAAAATGATCAGTTCAAAAAACTTAAGCTACTTTCCAAAGTTATTCTAGGATAATACGCACGCCACCAAAATCCTGGTAGTCAAATTCATGAGTTTCATGAATTGAACCAATAAAAACTTTACTAGGAGAAATATTATTCTGCTCCGTAAACTCACGGACTGTTTCCGGACCAAACTTTTTATCAATATGATTACAATTAATATTCATATGTGGGAATACTCCGCTTTTTTTGAAGACACGAACGCTTTCCAGAACATCATCGCATAAATTAACTTGATCCTTATCTTGGCAGTGAACAAAAGTTACATTTTTACCGTTTTCATTGCGATTTATATATTCCAAAGCGGGGAAAATATTGCTCATATCATGGAGAAAAACATAATAATGAGACTCGGTAATTAAATCTATCCGACCATTAATATACTGCTTTAATTTGGGAATAAAACCAACAATATGACCTACAGTAAGTAAGAAATCTCGCTTAAACAACATGGTCATCACAATTAAAATTGCCGGAATAAAGTAGATCAAAAAATACATAACATTTTGATGATCTACTTGGATATTGCCTATAATACCAACAATGGTTGACAAAGCTGCTAAAATAACAACTATTACCGGAGCGCGATAAGGACGTTTAAGTTCACGGCGAGTACGACGTAAAATTAAATTACCGACAGCAAAAAGAGTCATTACGCTAAGGAAGCTGATGGTATAGACACCGGCCAGCGAAAGTAAATCACCGCGCGTTACTAATAAAATAGAAAGACACAAAGCAAAGAAAAGCAGAATGATTCTAGTATAGGAACCTTTATTATTTTTTTTGCTAAAAAACTGCGGTAAGATATGATCCAAACTCATACGATACATTAAACCTGACACGCCAACATAACTTGTTAACACCGCTCCGCAAAGCACCAAAAACGCATCAATCGCTATTAAGCCAAGCAAAATCATTCCACCAAATTTAAAGGCCACGGAAGCCAAAAGAAAATCTTTGCCATTAATAATTTCTACCATTGGCAAAACCAGCAAACAAACTGCTGCAATAAGCGGATTGAATACTGTTACCCCAGCCGTCATATTGCGCAAGGTTTTTTTAAAGACACCCGGCTGTTGCTCTTCAACAAAATTGGCCGAACTCTCAAAACCGGAGATTCCAAGCAGCGATACGGAAAAAGCCAAAAAAATTGTGTTTAACAAGCCTCCGTTGTTTGCCACAATATCTTTGGTAACAGCAATGTTATGTAAAATAATACTATTGCCTCCTTTAGTAATCCAAAAAATAACGCCGATGATAATAAATAGAGTGAGAGTAACGAGGTGTAAACTAAAAATTCCGGCTACTACTTTGGCCGAA
Source organism: Candidatus Udaeobacter sp. (assembly GCA_035473115.1). Classification (GTDB taxonomy): domain Bacteria; phylum Patescibacteriota; class Patescibacteriia; order Magasanikbacterales; family GWA2-37-8; genus XYD2-FULL-39-9. The sequence goes on from DATION010000002.1 coordinate 225,844, forward strand.
TCCTTTACTCCGGCAATAACCAAAAGCGCAAACGCAAATAATATAACTATAGTAAAAGGAACAACTAATTCACGAAATGTTTCAGCCGATACTTGTAAGTGCATGGTTTCAAATAACGGACGAATAAATTGAAATAAATATTCAATAGCAGTTTTGGCAGAAATAACTGCGGTGGCAATATAAGACAAAACTGTCATAGTGCCGGCAACCGAAGCCACACCTTTACTGGCCGAGTTAAGCAAAGCATTATAGGCGCCGCCATTGACCGGCAAAGCTTCGACTACTTCGCGATATACGGAACGATACAAAAGTAATACTACCCCAACACAAAGTAAAACAATCGGCGCATAGATACCGGCAAAAAGAGCCGCAATGCCGGAAACATAGAGCGCTGAACTTAAAATATCATTGCCACAGATAGCGGTAGCAAAAAATTGTCCGAGTTTGGTATGCTTATGTTCGTTAGACATATAATTAAAATTAATTAGATGTTATGTAAGGTTTAACAAGTGAAGATTATAGCACCATTATTAAATGTTGGCAATACTTTTTTATTATAGACAAATGCGAACTTAATTTTGGGTATATTTTACAACTTATTTCTGCTACACTATACTTATTAAATAATTAATCTCTTGGGTGGCGTGAGATTCGCCAATCGGAAGTATAGCCTTCGACTACACCTCGTTGTAGATGACCATGTGAAACTCATGGGCCGACCGTATAGTCGGGACTTTGGCGAAAGCCAGAGTATCGCGCAAGCGATAGAAAGAAGAGAACAATATGAAACACGTATATCGTGGCTCTATTGCTGTTGTAGTAGCAGCAATACTATGGAGCTTAGACGGACTACTGCGCCGGCAACTTTATAATTTACCGTCTAGCGTTGTGGTGTTTTGGGAACACCTGCTTGGCTTAATAATTCTAGCACCGATATTTTTTGCCACATTTAAAAAATATAAAACCTTTACCCGCAAACAGTGGCTATCCATAATTTTGGTTTCGGCATTATCGGGCGCACTCGGCACCTACTTTTACACTTCCGCTCTGGGCCATGTTCAGTATATTCCCTACTCTGTTGTCGTTCTATTGCAACAATTACAGCCAATATTTGCGATACTGGCAGCGGCATTTTTATTACGCGAACAGATTGGCAAACGATTTGTTTTCTATACCGTCATCGCTCTGGTGGCCGCATATTTTGTTTCTTTCCCTGACTTGCAAGTTCATTGGCAGACCGGTAAAGGCACAGCTATTGCCGCTTTACTGGCAGTGGGAGCAGCTATCTGCTGGGGAAGCTCTACAGCTTTTTCCAAATATACTCTGCGCGATACATCATTTTTGCAGACAACCACAGCCCGTTTTGCTTTCACGCCAATTTTTGCCTTGATCCTTACTTTTATTCTTGGCCGCAGCAGCAGCTTGGGAGCGATAACCATTATGCAATGGAAAAATCTACTAGCCATTACTTTTTCTACCGGCATGGTGGCTTTAGCAATTTATTATTATGGACTGCAAAAAATTCTTGCTTCCCGATCAACGATCTTGGAATTAACTTGGCCAATCTCGGCAGTAGTAATTGGGTTTTTTGTTCTGCACGAAAAACTTAGCCCAACGCAAATAGTTGGCAGTATTGTTTTACTTGGTGCTATGTATGGCGTGGTGCAGGAAACAAAAATATTGCCCACAAATGAATTGTAAGGCAATATTTTATTACGAAAACTTACTTTTGTTTTTTCGTATTCTTTGCTGCAACCAGCTTGGCTCGCGGATCTTTAAAGTTATTACCAAGTTCTTTCCAAGGAAATAATGGCCAAGAAGTAATAATACGGCCGCGATAATCGGGCTTGAACTGTGACCACGGCTGTTGATATAAAACAGCGTATTTTACCTGTCGAGGATTTTTTGTTTGTAAGTATTTACTAACTAATTTTAAGGTTTCACCGGATACGGTCATTTCATCAACTACCAAAACCTTTAAACCTTTTAAACTTCGCTTGATCCGCTGCGAAAGTACAGGCCGGCTGCGTAAATCCTGAGAACTGTCTTTTGATTGTGTTTTGGAGAAATCAGCTTTTATTACATACAGCTGCTTATTGCTCAGACAATAAGAAATCATAGCTGCCGGGATAAGACCGGAACGAGCCAAAGAAATAATAACATCCGGCTTAAAATTACTCTTAGCCATCGCATGCACAATATACAAAGTATCTCGCTCTACATCTTGCCAAGTTATTTTTATTTCGCCTTTATTTTTTTTATAAAATTTCTGAGCACCAGATGGCATAAAGTTTCGTGATGAAATAACAATTGCCGTAGTTTACTATGGTTTTTTTAGGTGGTCAAATTAAATTAATCGCTAACTCAGAAATCTGACTGCCAGCCAGATACCGAGTATGCCGCCGACAAAAGCGCCGAGGATTGTAAGTAGTGAAAAAGAATCAGCGCCAAACCAAGTTGGCGCGTAGGCTCCGATCGTGCTTCCAACTATCATACCAAGACTGACCAATCTTTTATCCATAATAAGCTGATTATAAACTTAATTTATCTTTTTTCCCCAGTGTATTTTGTTCCAGATACGCTCGTGAAAAAAATACAATATTGTGCTAGAAAAATTAGAAAGAATCATTAAACCAAAAGTAATATCATAGCGCCGAGTAACTGTAAAAATTATTACAAAATCAGAAATTAAAATAATACAGCGAAACGTAAGAGCTTTAACGATAGAACGGGAATTATGCTCAAAAAAAGCCATAAACAAATTTAGTTTAAAGATTAGAAAAATGAATTATATCATTTTTTTGGAGCAGTCTCGCCAATAGCTTCATCTGCCAGGTCAGCATCGGCATCAGCTTTGGTAGCGTGAACGCGACCATCAATGTGATTAGGAGGAGAATAAACAGTATAAACCTTTAGATCTTCGGCGCCTGTATTCCAAAAGTTATGTTTAGTGCCCGGAACTACGACCACCACATCGCCGGGATTAATTGGAAATTTTTTATCATTAAGCATACCTTCCCCTTTTCCGGAAAGAAAAAATAATGTCTGTTCTGTATATTTGTGGATCTCTTCTCCAATCTCGCCGCCAGGCGGAATGCTCATAACTACCAACTGGCTATTTTTGCCGGTAAATAAAACACGGCGAAAATTTTTATTCTCTTGCGTGGCTTTAATAATATTCGTATAAAAACTGCTCGGAAGTTTTTCTTTAGAAATAATCGACAAAGGCTTTACTGGAATTTTTATATACAACAAATATACCAAACTAATAAATACCGAGCCTGCAAGAAAAATAAGCACATACCGCATACAGATCGGGGTTAATAAATAAACTATATAGCTATCATAGCACGTTTGTTAATTAACATAAACAAAAATTCACCAAATATAATTAACTAAACAAACTAACCTTGACAAAACTATATTTTTACAGTATATTAATTTATTATTTTCCAATGTTTAAGACTCTTATTGACCCTTACCGAATCTAGTTTTCGGTAGTCAAAGGGGTCTTAACAAAACACATTACGGCGAGGATCATCATGTCCACCAAAACTGTTACCGTTGTTCTCTCTACCATGGGCTGTCCCAAGACTGGCATGCCTGCAGGAATCGAAATTGGCCAATTTCAGACAACAACCAACAATAATGGGAGCCAATCTACAAGTAACTGGCCAGAAGGGTTTCCATCCAAAAGGACTGGCCGGCAAGTCATAGACAACTGCATCATCTTCGCTGCTATGGCAGGCGTAGACCGATCAATTTTCGAGGCATGGCGTCCTATTCTTGAAGCTTGTGGCCTGCCCGAGCAATCGCAACACGATTCGGTCTTCGACGCCTATGCGCGACAGACACACTTCACACATATGGAGCACGTGTTCGCCAGTCCGGCGGCATGAACCGATCTCACGCAAGCACGCAGAAGGTGATGATGCGAGAATGAAGAAGCACTCGCCGTCCAACACCTTTTTACAAATAAAATTTGTTTGTAAAAAAGTGACGGTGAACTTCTTTATAAAAAATATAATACAAAACATCTTTCTTGATTGAAAGATGTTTTGTTTTTTTTGGAAATTTTTTCGCCGAGCATTGTACAGGACGTTAAAACAATTTTTATGAATATGAATTGGCATGTTTATATGCCGCACTTTACTCTTTAGTACTATTCAATATATATTTGCCGTGTTAAGTGGTATTTATTTTATCTATTCAGCTTTACTATACACCTCTTTATTTTCAATAAAAAAATTAATTTCTGTAAGCAATAACAAAAATACATTATATAAAAAAGCATCAAAATAAGCTTTGTCTGAATCAGCAACCAGATCTCTTCCTAAGTACCTAATAACAAAATCTGTATAACTTTTACCGAACGGTCTACCAATACTATCAACATCATTTTCAGTAATTTGATAATCAATATCATGAGCTGATTTATTTCTTAACGCATTGAGCTTTTTAATACTAATTATTATGTTTTCAGGCAATATTCCAAATGAATCTACTAAATTTAATTTTTGTGAAAAAGTAATATTATTATCAGTAATAACAAAACCTCTCTTTAAGTAACTTGTTATTATAAAATCAAGGTAATACTCAACTAACAAATGAAATCTCAGTGTGGTAGCTAACCTCTTACTATTTTGAGTTTCTGTTAAAACTTTTATAATTCTCTTAAAAGCCTCGCTGTCTACATGTAACGATTTTTCTATATTTTTCATAATAATAAAAAAACTAACTTCACTTAACGTTGTGCATAACCAACCTTTGCCTCTACTAATACTATATATTACGACTGCGCAGGCCTTGTGGGATGCAATTGGCACTTAGTTGGCTAAGCTATGAATAATAAGCTTTTAATTTTATAAAGGATTGTCAAAAGAGTAAATATCGATATCAAATTTTCTTTTTTTGATTGTTTCGTCTAATCCTTTTGCTGTATTATATAAATGGCCACTAACATTCATATAAGGAGATAGATGGTTTTCCATACGCCATTTTTTATTCCTAATTTTTTTTAATCTACCTGGTTGCAATTCATAAACCATACCAATAAAACCAGCTACTAACTCTGCGAAGGCCGACATGTGCTTTACTTCTCCAAAAGAAATGAGGTCTTTATTTGGTAAAGCTGTATCTGTTGAATAAGATTCTAAATCAACATCATTCATAATAACTACATCACAACAAATATTCGATCTGTAAAGATTTTTATCTCTATGTGCTTTTGTAGAAACTCTAAGCTGATGCCTGATTTGATATTTCAAACCGTTTTTTTTACAAATAAAATAACTGTATTTTGAAGGCGCCCCTCTTGTTGAGAATTTTAAATTAAATATTCTTCTTCCTTTCATTTTTGGATTAACTATCTGTACTAACCAACCATTATCTTTAAACCATTTAACAGTTTGCACAAAGGTATAGGCTTCAAAAGTTTGATTAACTTTATTACCAAAAGAATTTAAATTAGTCTTCTCGTCTTTAAAAAACTCTTTTAATCCTTGTTTTGCAAATTCTTGATCAAAATAATAACCCATAACTTTATCCCCTTATTTCTTTATACTTTTCTAAAATTTCATAAATATACTTCGAATTTAGTACTAAATCTCTTGTTTTATTATCCAATAAAGCTAATAATCTTTGAGCTAGCCTATCCCCCAATACTACATTTTCATTTCTTTCCTCAAAAAAAGAACGCCCTAAATAAAATCCAGAAACATTAAATTCTTTTAATATATCAATGGTTTTTTTAGCCATTCTAGACCCTTCTGTAAAAAAATTATTTATAACAAATATAAAAACTAATAAAGTCGCTTCATCTGATATTGACCTCATCATTTTATATTCATTTTTTCTTTCATTTAGCGTTTTAATTCTAGATAGAACTTTTCTTCTATAATCATTTGGAAATAAATTATCCCAAACATAAGAACTTAGAGAATTATATCTGATTATCAGATATCTTGGTGCGTTTTTTAAGGCTTCGTTAAACATAATTCTGTTTATTTCTTCCCTATCTCAGCACTTGCTTTTGCATGAAACACAAGAGCTTCATTACCTAGCCTATTTGAGAGTGGACAATAAATAAGCTCTATAGATTTAGGAAAGCGCATTTCACTACGTTTTTTAAATTTTTCAAAAAATAATTTGTCGGTAAAAACAAGCAAACGTTTTTTTGCTTTTATCTGGGTAAGAAAAAGGATTTCGGTGTATGTTGCTTTTATTTTTCCACCTTCTTGCCATGTATTTTTTCTAGCCACACTCGAACGAATCCCAGCAACTATCTCCCTGTCCTTTGAAACGGCGTCAAACCTGTGCAACCCACCCGGTTTAAGCTTTAGTTCAACCTCACCTATTTCAAATTCTTTTTGAAATTTATCAGCAAGCCATCCTCTAACATACGGCTCTATCTTATTTTTATAAAAATTTGTGTTTGCCATATATTTATATATTTAATACGGCAATTAATTACCCTCTTATACGTTTGTGCAAGGCATCATACAGAACGTTAGAACTATTTTTATCAATACAAATCGGTATATTTATATACCAGGTTTTACCGCTTAGCTGTACTCTCTATAATTTACTCCCGAAGCTTATCTGCTATTTCAGGATTTAAAACACTCTCTAAATCTTTCCATTCGATAATATATTCTACAAGTGGACTTACTGTAAATGGACTATCAATGGTCAATAATACCCCATTTTTAGTAAATAAAAATCTTTGAAACCCGTCATCAAAAGCTTCGCCAAAATCTTGTTTAGTATATTTGTTTATTATCTCTGACATTTTAATTGAATAATCTTTTGTAAAGATATCATTGAGCAATATTTCTTTATTATTAACACTATCAAATACAATTGAATCAATTGACCAAGCGCCACCTTTTACGGTTCTTCGAGAAATTCCAGAAAATATCTGCATACTAATTAAACCATTTTCTCTTATATATATTCTATAGTTAAAAGATATGTAACTCTTATCAGATAAGTTAAGGCTGTCCGCGTTAAAAGCCTCATAATCTTGTTTAGCGAAGTAAATATTTTTATCTGTTTCTTTCTGTATTATTTCTTTGATTTTATTATTTAAAAATAGCTCACTTTCTTTGTTGGAAAAACCGCTAAATACTGGAAAAGAGGTAGTTAATTGGTAGTTATACTTTGAGTTTTTTATAATTTTAGTCGAATCAGTAACTATTATTGTTGGATGAAAATTGATTATTGTGTTGATATAAAGATTCCTATATAGTTTTACTAAGTCATTTAAACTTTCCTCCCTTGTTTGGGAATTTATAGTTGTGATTGTTGATGAGTTAGTATTTTGATTAACTGCTGGTGTTGATGAAATTGAATTTGTTGTAGAAATATTGTTTGTTGCTGAAGAAATATTTTTTGCTAATTTTTGTTTAATTAAAAATTTTTTAAAAAATAATCCACCACCAATGAATAATAAGATCATTAAACTTGCTAATAAAAACAGTCTTGGTTTCATATTTAAAATTAATGAAATGAATTGATATTTAATTTAAGCCACCTACTAACTACCAAAATTGATAAATAATATATGGCCGACGACGTGTACAGGAGACGTCATCGGAGAGAAGCGCCACTTTGACCGCTCTGCCTCAAAGGACAAGCGATAAAAATGAGTATTTTGTTTCTACATCATAGCACTAACGTGCCGCTTTGTAAAAAATATGTACTTAATTCGGCAAGCAGGTCACCTTGTAATTCCAGGCTGCGCTGGCAGAGCTAAAAGTTGATGCGCAAATAGTGCCCATGCCGGTAGATGTTGCATAACAGTCACATTCCGAACCCGAACCACAGAAATCATCATTGACTCGGTTTGGATAACAGACACAAGCGCCGTTAGTTTTTAGGTATGTATCGCCTGAGAAAGAATCGCACGTCGAGATTCGATACATATTACCGGAAATAACTGGAAAGCTATAAATGGCAAGACAGTTGGTACCACTTTGTCCATTTGAACCGGAGCCGGAGAAAGGACCGGAGTTCTGACA
>DATION010000003.1:0-84445 GCA_035473115.1 Candidatus Udaeobacter sp.
TTACTTCTTCAAAGAAGTAACCAAGAATCGCTCGCGGTGGAAACTTTCGGATAATTTAGGATTCATTGTCATTCTGGTTGTGAACTCGCTCGACCGTTTCTAACGGTCGGCTCAAACAGCACAACCAGTCCTATTGGGCTCTATAGAGCCCAATAGCGACCACTCCAACTCATCTCTAAATTAAACCTCAAGATTTCCAATGCTCGCCCGAACCGACAACGACGGACAATGGACGGTCGATACCCGAGCCTGTGGATTTTGGCCGAACTGGCCACGGTGAAATGTCAGGCTATTGGCTGGCATGCGACTATGCTCTTTGCCAGCCAAAGCGACATGAGCCGATGGAAGTACCGGTGGAGAGCGCTGGCTCGGCGAGTTTTTCTTACGCTTTTTGCTCGGTCAAAAAGCGTGGTTAGGTTGGTAAGAGAAGGTAACAAAGAGTTGGTGATTATTGACATTCCGCTAATTTTAAATTAGTATTACCTCGTTAAATATTTAAATTTTTTATGCAGTATACACTAAAAAAACTGGAAAAATCACAGGTTGAACTAACCATTACCGTCGAGCCAAACGACTATAAAAAAGAAATGGACGCAGCAGCACTCCGTATTTCCGAACGCGCCGCCATCAAAGGTTTCCGCCCAGGCAAAGCTTCTTATGATATGGTCAAACAGCAAGTTGGCGAAATTAGAATCATTGAAGAAGCCATGCAAAGCATTGTGGAAAAAAACTTTTTTAACGCGGTTAAAGAAGAAAAACTAGACACTGTCGGCATGCCGCAAATTACTATTACCAAAGTAGCTCCAGGAAACGATTTAGTTTTTACCGCTACAGTTGGTTTACTGCCAAAAATCAAACTCGGCGATTTATCGACTGTCAAAGTAAAACATCAAGCCAAAGAAATCACTGATAAAGAAGTTGATGAAGTTTTGAATGATTTGAAAAAAATGCAGACTAAAGAAATTCTTAAAGATGGAGCTGCCACTAAAGAAGATAAACTGGTGGTAAATTTAGAAATGTTTTTAGATAAAGTGCCAGTAGAAGGCGGACAAGCTCCCAACCACCAAGTTTACCTAAACGAACCGCATTATATTCCCGGATTAGCCGAACAGCTAATTGGCGTAAAAAAAGATGACGTCAGAGAATTTAATCTTAAATTTCCTAAAGATCATTACCAAAAAAACTTAGCCGGCAAGGACATTGATTTTAAAGTTAAAGTTAATGAAGTTTTTGAACTGCAATTTCCGGAAATAAATGATGAATTTGCCAAATCCTTAGGCCAAGAAAACTTAGAAAATTTAAAGAAAATTTTAAAAGAAAACTTGATTGCCGATGCCAAACATAAAGATGATCAAAAAATAGAAATTGAAATTTTGGACAGTCTAATTGAATCCAGTGAAATTTCCGAAGTTCCGGATGTTTTGATTAATGCCGAAAAAAATAAAATTTTCCATGAATTAAAAAATAGCTTGAGCACTCAAGGAATTGAGATGGAACAATACTTAAAAGACCTAAAGAAAACTGAAGAAGATATTTATAAAGACTTCCAAGACCAAGCTTTGCGCCGAGTCAAGGCCGCACTGGTTTCTCGCCAAGTGGCTGTAGAAAATAAAATTGAAGCGGATAAAAAAGATATTGATGAGGAAGTAAAGGCAATTAAAGCCGCTTACCCTGACAATCAAAATGTGGAAGAAAACCTAAAGAAACCGGAGGTGTTAGAAACCCTGGCTCTAACTATTCAAAACAGGAAAGTACTTGGCTTCTTGAAAGACAAAATTTTGGGTAAAAAAGATTAATTTCTTTATAAAATAACAATGTCCGGCCAAGCTCGCTTGCTCGACCGGACGGAACTCCTTACCGCCAGATTCCGAGTCAGCGATCATGATCGCTAAGCTCGTATTCCTCTGGTGGCGTGCTGAACCAGATCATCTCCTTGAGGGTCAGCCCACGCTCGAAGGGCGGGAGGCCCCTGCGCACGTGGCTGTTGGTAGCGCCCTTATAGTAGGGCCGACGGATATCATGCTTATTGCCGTTGCTCATCTGATAAACCTCGCTGGTGGTTGTTGATGCCTGCAAAAACTACTGCAGGACGGATAATCATACCACTTTTTAACCCTTTTGTCAACCCTACCCACATCTCATTCCTACCAAGATTAATCGGCTAAAAACATTTAAAAACCATACTTTGACGGTATGGTTTTTAAATACTATAATATTCTAATAACTATAAACTTTACTTATGTATTTTGGCGCTCATGTATCTATTGCCGGCGGTTTGCCTAATGCTCCTATAAACGCAGCTAAAATCGGCTGCGAGGTCTTCCAGATGTTTAGTCGGTCTCCGCGCGGCGGTTGGATTGCTCCGCTGACTGAAAAAATAGCCAAAGAATTCAAAGCTAATTGCAAAGAAAACAACCAAAAAGAATGGGTTATCCATGCTCCCTATTTTATAAATTACGCTTCCGCTAATCCACGCATAAAACATGGATCAATCTCAGTAATTCGAGAAGAACTGGAACGCGGCACAATGCTTGGCGCCGCCTACTTAATGATGCATTTAGGCAGTTACAAAGATCTTGGTCCGGAAAAAGGATTTACCGCCTTAATAGAAGGTATAGCCGCATCACTTAAAGGCTACAAAGGCAGTACCCAATTGCTGGTAGAAATTTCGGCCGGCTCAAGCAATGCTATCGGCAGTACGTTTGAAGAGCTTGGCAAAATTATCCATCACCCTAAATTAAAAAAATATAATCTTGGCGTTTGCTACGACACTCAGCATGGCTTTGCTGCTGGTTATGATATTAGAAACACAAAAGCCGTAGCAGAGACTTTACAAAAATTTGATAAAGAAGTTGGCTTGGAAAATCTAAAAATGTCTCATTGTAATGATTCCAAAACAGATTTTGACTCTCATGTAGACCGGCATGACCACATTGGGGAAGGTAAAATTGGCTTAAATGGATTTAAAGCCCTGCTTGCAGATAAAAGATTAAAAAATGTTAACTTTATTCTGGAAACTGAAGACGATAAGGTTGTAAAAGACTTAGAAACTTTAAAAAAGATAAGAGGGAAGGTGAACTAATAATTAATTTTAATAACACATCGCAATCATGATGAGATCTGAAGCACAGCCGCCAAAAGCGGCTGATGCTGTTTGTTATAAATGGTTTAGCTTTTAAGGTAAGTCAACTCCGCCCTTACTCCAAGGATTACAGCGCAAAATTCGCCAAGCTGACTTAAAAATGCCTATTATTAGACCATTTTTTTTAATAGTTTGATAGCCATACTCACTGCAAGTAGGATAAAACCGGCAATAGCCGCCTGGAAACAATGACCTAAACAATCCATGATCTGGAGAAATGGTTTTTTGGTAAATTTTAATTAATCCCAGAGCTGGCAATCTTGGCAGAAATAAAAGAAAATCCCATATTTTCTTTAATTGCATAAAACTTTGGTTCTGCTTAGTAATAATTTCAATTCTGCGCTAATCTCTGCGTAATCTTTGGTTAAAACATCTTTCTTGGCCACTACCAGTATATAATAGCCAATCTTAATCTTTCCGTCCTTAATTAACAGTCTAAGCACCTCACGAATCTGCCGCCGAACCCGATTACGCTTAACTGCGCTTTTGTGCACTTTTAAACCGGCAGCAATGGCTAATTTTAGCTGTTTTTTAAAACTTTCTGGATCTTCTTTTTTTGGGAAAAAACTTTGATTTTTGGCTAATTCTAAAACTTTTAGATCCAAAAACCGGCCATTTATCCATTGGCCATGTTTCATTACTAAGTTAAAGTCTCTTAATTTTCTTAAACGATTATCTGATTGCAACATAGCATTGACAAAAATCAAAAAAAGGAATAATTTTAAGTTGGTGTTTAGGAGATTTCACCCATATACTGCCTGGGGTTGTAAGAGGTACAAGGGCGGTAGAGCAGTATACCGGTAGCAGATAGTTTTTGAAAAACCGGCAAGCTTTCCTGAAGGAGAGGGTACTGTTAGGGAAGGAGAACCTTCCTTGGATTCCTGCACTCTTAAACACCACCATTTTATTATATTACCATAACAAAACCCGCCTTAGAAGCGGGTTTTGGTTTTATTAACGTGTTTTTCTAGTTCTCTTGCCTTTCTTTTCATCAGAAACAGTCAATTTCTTTCTCCCCTTAGCTCGGCGTCGGCTTAAAACTCCGCGTCCGCCTTTAGTACTCATTCTGGAAAGAAAGCCATGGGATTTGGAGCGCTTTCTTTTCTTCGGTTGATAGGTTCTTTTGGTTGACATATTTTTAAAAGGTGATTATATTTACAGATAGATTATACGCTAAATTTTTAAACTTGTCAAACTTTTGCCGCTGAAACTGAGAAGATTTTGCTATTTTTACAACTATCCACAGTTCATCCACATTCTAATCTCTCTAAAATTTTGCGCGCTATTGGTCAATGTTTATTCCTATGATAGGATAAACATCATTATTCTTACTTCCTCTAATCTAATATGTCCAACCACGAAATATGGCAAGCTGTTTTGGCCGAACTTGAATTGTCTATTTCCAAACCAAACTTTGTGACTTGGTTTAAAAATACCGACATAATCTCATACCAAGACAGTTGCGTGGTTTTGTGCGTGCCCAATGAATTCAATCGCGCTTGGATGGAAAAAAAATATAACCAAATGATCGTTACTTCTCTGGAAAGAGTAACTGGCAAACCAATCAAAAAACTAGAATATAAAATCTGCAGTATCAAAAATATCCCCGCTCAATCTGCAGTCAGTGAAGCAGAGAGCAAGGCTCAAGAATTTTCTTCAAATCCGGTTATGGCTTCAGGCGCTCCTGCAGAAACAATTTCTCCGCCACGAGTGGGTGAGTTTGGTTTAAACCCAAAATATGTTTTTGAAACTTTTGTCGTTGGCGGCGGCTCTGAACTGGCTTATGCGGCTGCTCAAGCAGTGGTCAACAAACCGGGCGAAGCTTACAATCCATTATTTATTTATGGCGGCGTAGGACTGGGCAAAACCCATTTGATCCAAGCTATTGGCAACCACCTGCTTAAACTTAGACCGGAAACAAACATCATGTACGCCAGCGCTGAAAAATTCACCAACGACTACATCTCCTCAATGAGAGAAGGCAGTGCCAAAAGTTTTCAAAATAGATACCGCAATATAGATGTACTTTTAATTGATGATATTCAATTTATTTCCGGCAAAGAAAAAAGCCAGGAATCATTTTTTCATACTTTTAATGAATTGCACCAGCAAAACAAACAGGTGGTCATGACTTCGGATCGGCCACCAAAAGCGATTCCAGCCCTCGAAGACCGCTTAAAATCACGCTTTGAATGGGGAATGATTGTGGATGTGGCTCCGCCAGATCTGGAAACTAGAATTGCTATTTTGCAAAAAAAATGTCTAGAAAAAAACTTTCCGCTGGCGCAAAATATTTTGCAGGTGGTAGCCACAACTTTTCAACGAAATATCCGTGAACTAGAAGGCGCGCTTAATAAAATTATCGCTTTTCATCAGCTAAAAGGCATGGAACCGACTCTGGAATCAGTTAAATCCCTGCTTTCCAGCTTAGAGGTTCGCTCTATGCAGCGCTCCGTTACTCCACAGCAAATAATCGAAGCTGCCAGCCAGTTCTACTCTATAAATATCTCCGACTTAACGGGTCAGAGCCGAGAAAAAAAGTTTTCTTTCCCGCGCCAAATTATTATGCACTTGATGCGCAAAGAACTAAATATGTCGTATCCGTCTATTGGCAATGAACTGGGCGGCCGAGATCATACTACCGCTATGCACGCCGATAACAAGATAAGCGCGGAAGCAGAAAATGATTTGAAGTTAAAACAGGAAATAGAAATGATAAAACAAAAACTTTATATCAATATGATGTAGCGCTTCGCCTACGGCTACGCACTATAAATGATCCGGATATAATTGAATACGATTATAGTTTACAGGGTGCAGCGAAGCGAAATCCTGTTAATAAGAGCTGTATAAGTAGAAAATTTTATCCACTTTCAACACACCGAAAGATAAAGTTATAAACAGACATTGAAAAAATAAAATTTTACACGCACACTTTGTCAGTTTATCCTCAACAGTTTTCCACTGATTAAAGATTTAAAAATCGTTTAAACTACAGTAAAAAAAGTTTTTCCCACCTTATCCACCGCCTTATAGTTACGATTACAATTTATATATAAATATATACGTACAATATAGACAACTGAAAAAGTTAATAAAAAAACAAAGCCCACCGGTTGGTGGGGTAAAGGAAAGAGCGAAGACATGACCTACCGTCTAGTCTTGGAACGAAGATGTCTGTTCCAAGGAAGAAGAGATCGTTGCATTAACGCAGCTAGATGCTCATAGTAGTTGTAAGCATCGGCCGGCTGGTTGTTGGTTGGGACATCAGTGAGATTGAGTTTAGTAAATTCGTCCACGGTGTATGCCATCTGTTTCTCCTTTTAATAAATTGTATAATAACTAAGAGTTAAATTTATATCAATAGTCTTTAATAAGGTTTTGCTAATAAATTAAATAAGCTATTCATGTATGAAATTTATTTGTACCAGAGAAAATTTATCTAAAGCTTTGGCTTTGGTAATCGGCGTCGCTGGCAAAAGTGTTAACTTGCCAATACTAAGTAATGTCTTAATCCGTGCCAGCGAACAGAAAGTTGAATTTGTGGCTACCAACCTGGAGTTAGCTATAGTTTCCAGCCTAAGAGCCAAAATTGAAGAACCGGGGGTATTTACCGTTCCAGCCAGGACATTGAATGACTTTGTGAATTTACTATCTGATGAAAAAGTTGAAGTTAATTTGAAGGATAATGAGCTGGAAGTTGTCTCTGGCAAGTCTTCTACCAGGATCAAAGGCACCCCAGGTGATGAATTTCCGGTCGTACCGACTGTTGGTGAGGGTAAAGGCTATGTAGTTGATTCTGAGGCCTTTAAAAAAGGTTTGGGGCAAGTGTTTGGCGCAGCTGCCAAAAATGAAATCCGCCCGGAACTGGCCGGGGTGTTGTTTGTTTTTAATGACGAACCAAATACTTTAACTATGGCTGCCACCGACAGTTATCGTTTAGCAGAGAAGAAAGTCAAACTTAGTCAGGGCGAAGAAAAGGCTAGAATAATTATCCCAGCTCGCACCGCTCAGGAAATCGGTCATATTTTGTCTTTGTCCAGAGGATTAAATGATGAAAAAAATGTTCGGTTGCTGGTAACAGAGAATCAGATTGTCTTGCGCTGCAATGAGGTAGAATTAGTTTCTCGCTTGGTAGAAGGCCAATACCCGGATTATACCCAAATTATTCCAAAAGAATTTAAGACTGTGGCCGAGTTTTCGACCAACCAAATTACCAAAGAAATAAAAGCTGCCAGTTTGTTTACCACAACAGGGGTAAACGCAGTTAATTTTGATTTTGATACAGCTGGCGGAGCCATTGCCATTTCTTCAACTTCTACTCAGACCGGTGAGCACAAATCCGAAGTGGCAGCCGACATTAAAGGCGATAAAAATAATATTTTGCTCAATCATCGGTATGTGCTCGATGGCTTAGCCAACATTGATACGGAAAATAGTTTGCTTAAAGTAATTAGTGCTGAGAGTCCATGTGTTTTGGCGCCAAAAGAAGATACAAGCTTTGTTTATATTGTGATGCCTATACGGCAGTAAAAATTTGTTGGAAGCTAACAATTTGCATCTCAAAAAAAAGTGTGGTATATTTGTCGTATATTAAAGCTTAATTTTATTAAATGAAATTTTCTAGACCTAAAAAATTGGTATTTTGCAATAATAAAGGCGGTGTTGGAAAAACAACCTTGGCTTTTCATTGTGCGGTCGACTTTGCAAATAAGGGCTACAAAACCGCAATGATAGATTTAGACCCACAATGCAATTTAACCCTTCAAACACTAGGACATACTTTTTATGAAAATAACCTTAATCTTTTTGCAGATACAACAAAAACTATTTATGATGTTTTAAAGCCAAAAATAGAAGGTAGTGGTGATATCGATACTACAGTTAAGCTTTATAAAGTTCCCGGTCGTGAAAACTTGTTTATTTTGCCTGGTGATATACAGCTTTCGGTATTTGAAAGTTTGCTTATAAATGGCTTTTCTGATGCTGCAGCTGGAAATTTGAGAGGTTACTCCGATACGAGTGCTATTGATAGGTATTTAAACAAAATTGGATCCGAAAATGAGATTGATATTTTTGTTATTGATACTTCACCAAGTTTGGGGGTTTTAAATAGAATTATATTTTTAGGTTCAGAATATTTTATAGTTCCACTTACTCCTGACAGTTACAGTGTTCAAGGTATAAAAAATTTGGGTGTTGTTTTTGAAGGTTGGAAAAAACAATGGAGTAATACCGCAAAGGCCGTATCGGTTTCTGGTAAAACTCCAAGCGACCATGTGCTTAGCGGGAATTCTTTATTTATTGGTTATATAAATAATGATTTTAGTATTTATAGTCAAAGAATGGTAAGAAGGCAGAGGGATTGGACCGAGATTCTTCCTCAAGAAGTTAAAAAATACTTATCTGAAAAACATGGCAGGAATGGTTTGGTGGAAAAAAGCTGGAGAACTCCAATCGGTTCAACGCAGAATTATGGACAGCTACCAGCTATTTCTATGGAAAACCATTTGGCGATTCAAGAATTTGACAGATCTAAAGTAAATGAGCTTAATCTTGATGGAACTAAGCAGTTACAAGAAAAAGCAAAACAGGAAATCAGTACTTTAACTGATAATATTTTGAATGTTCTTAATAACTATTAAGCAAGATATTTTTTACTCCACCACCACACCCAAACTCTTCTCCACGGTCTTCCCAGTATTATCAGTTAGCAAAGCCTTCAAAGTATATTCACCAGGGCCCGGAGCATGCTTCCAAGTAAACATTAATTGATTATTGAAAAGCTTATCTTCTTTGTGGTTAAAACTATAAATTAATTTTGGCGTGCCGTTTCCTGCTGAAAGGTAAATGTCTATTTTATTGGTATCATCCCAGCGAAAAGGAACCAAATTCATGGCGCGAGGAAACTCGTCTGCTTTTATATTTATTGATTCACCATCAAACCAACTAAAATTTGGCGGATCAAAATCAGCCTGCAAAGCAAAGTTAATATTTTTTTGCGTGCTGTTGCCGGCATCATCTTGAGCCACAGCGCTAAGCGTATGTGGGCCTTTGAGTAAGTTTTGCGCGTAGTAGCCAAAGTTAAACGGTGGCTGAGTTGTTTCACCAATAGTGTGCCCATCTATTTGATAAATAACTTTGGTCACTCCGCGGGGCGCAGCAGCATTAATTTTAATATCAATTTGTCGGGAATTTAATTCTGTGCCATTAGTCGGAGAAATAAAATCTATAGTTGGTGAAAATTCCGAAGATTGAATATTGTCGTATTCAGTCGGTGGTTCTTCAAAAGTCATATTTATACCCGCAGCTTGCTGTCTTTCCATCCAAGCATGCAAGCCATCTTCCCAAGCCTGATACTGCGGATCATCGGCCGGGTTGGTTGGAGCTGGTCCGCGCGGATCATCTTTATTTACATATTGCAAAATATCATGCGGTGGCAAATATGTACGCTCCGTAATCAAAACTTCGGGAGTAGAAGAGTTGGCAATTTTTCCAGTTTGCGAATTTATATTGAGGATAATACCGTCATCATGGCCGCGCAGAACCGGTTTTTGAGCATCGTTTTCTGGCGGAGGGACGAAAGCTTCTGGCGTAGTGCTGGCCAGCGCTAATCTCATAAATTTATTCCAAATTGTACCAGCCAAAGCATTACCACCAGCTTTCATTGGGGTAGGGATAGTATTGCCCACCCAAACGCCAGCTGCCAGTGATGGCACATAACCCATTGTCCAGGCATCTTTGTTATCATTAGTTGTACCGGTTTTGGCGGCCACCGGACGATCTGGCAGAGTTAAGTTGCCGTGCAGCGAGAATACAAACGCTCGGGCTTGATCGTCGCTAAGAACATCGGTAATGGTGGCTGCAATTTCCGGAGCAACTGCTTCTTGGCCTTCGGTTGGCTGCCATTCATACAGATTGGCTCCGGAAGTATCAGTTACCTTTAGAATACTGACTGGTTCATTGTAGACGCCGTTATTGGCTAAAGTGGCATAAGCATTGGTATGTTCTAATAAATTTACTTCCGCGCCACCAAGAACCAAACTCAAGCCATAATCGCCATTAAGAGTGGTGTAGCCAAAACGTTTGGCAAAATCGATGGCGTTTTTTGAACCAACCAAATAAAGAGCTTTTACAGCTGGAATATTTAGAGATCCTTGCAGAGCTTTACGAATAGTTACTAGTCCATGATCTTTGCCATCATAATTTTTGGGAGTGTAATCTTGGCCGCTGCGGGCGTCAAAGTTGGTGCTGACATCATAGAGAACTGTGTCTGGAGTATAGCCTTTTTCGAAAGCGGCGGTATAAACAAAAGGTTTAAAAGATGAGCCTGGTTGGCGTTTGCCCAAAGTGGCAACATCAAACTGACCATTGATTTCATCATTGTTATAATCGCGAGAACCAACCAGCGCCAAAATTTGCGCAGTCTTTGGGTCTATAGCTACCAGAGCGGCATTGTTGGCTTTGGCATCTTTAGCATTTTTATCTCCCAGTTCTTTAACAGTTTTTTCGGCCATTTTTTGTTTGTCATAGTCAAGAGTAGTAATTACTTTAAGACCATCTTCATCAACTGCTCGTTCGCCAAATTTGTCGGCCAAAAGTTGTTTTACATAAAGCACAAAGTGCGGCGCATCCATTAATCCACCACTTCTAAAAATTCGTAGCGCAATTCCTTGAGCTTCCTTTTTTTCTGTTTCAGTTATATAGCCTTGATTGTACATTAAAGATAAAACCAGATCGCGGCGGTCGCGCAAGGCATCCAAGTTTTTTAAATAGGTGCTAGGAGCTTTTGGGATAGCTGCCAAAGTGGCTGCTTCGGCCAAAGTTAAATCTTTGGCATTTTTGTGGAAATAAGCCTGACTGGCAGACTCAATACCGTAATTGGTTGAGCCATAAGGAATTTCGTTTAAGTATAATTTCAAGATTTGATCTTTGCTATATTTTTTTTCTAAACGAATAGCCAAAATTGCTTCCTTGATTTTTCTAAAAACAGAATGCTCATTGCCGACGATGGTATTTTTTATTAATTGTTGGGTAAGCGTGGAAGCTCCGCCCGAACCAGCTTTGCGGCCGATAAGGTTGCTTAAGCCAGCGCGAATAATACTAGTAACTTGAATACCGCCATGCTGGTAGAAGCCTTTGTCTTCAACCGCAATAGTCGCCTTTTGGGCAAAAGAGCTGATTTGATCTAATTCAACCAGAGTTCTTTTTTGGTTTTGATAAATTTCGTAGAGCAGGTGGGTGCCAGTGCGGTCGTAGATTTTAGTACTTTGCGAGATTTGGCGCTCGTTTAGTTTGTTTGGGTCGGGCAAGTCACGGCTAACCCAAGCTACCACTATTGTGCCAACAACAAAAAGAACGGTTAGTCCAACCGCTGCTAGCAAAATTAAGATTTTTAGCAAACTTTTCTTTTGGCGAGGAGAGTTTTCTCGATATGACACCGGTTTGCTGTCCGGAATGCGTCCATATTGGCGCGATCCATGCAGTTGAGGTATTGGCATAGTTGTTTAAGCACAATTATTCTATACCATTCACTCATATTTTACCAGTCTGCAGTTCAAGCTCGAGGTATTGACAAAAACCCAAAATTATGGTATATTTCTCCGTTAATTCATTTTGGGTGGCCACAGGGGACGCCTGATATAAATAACGAATTATGAGCATGGTTAAGAGAAAATTTACCGTTTCGGCTTTACGACTGACTGTTAGTTTGGCTATGCTGGGAGCTATTTTAGCTCAAACTATCATGCCGTTAGCTGTAAAAGCTGATGTTTCTGATGAAATGGCTAATTTAAGCCAAAATCAGATAGCTGAGAACCAAGTTAGCCTAAAACAAGCCAAAAGCCTAATGGCTTCAACCAATCTGTTTGTTATGCCAGTAGACAGAGAGATGCCGGATAAGGTGATTACCAAGGCTGTTATTACCGCTTATACCAGTACTCCTGGCCAAACCGATGATTCTCCTTTTATAGCTGCTTCTGGCAAAAGAGTGCATGATGGTATGATTGCAGCCAATGGTTTACCATTTGGTACCAGAGTCAAAATTCCGGCTGTTTATGGAGAAAAGATCTTCGTAGTTGAAGATCGGATGAATTCTCGTTATGGTTATGGACGCTTTGATGTTTGGTTGGATATGAGCCGAGATGAAGCTAGAAAATTTGGTGTTAAGAGGGTTGATGTGGAAATCTTTTATCCTGATACCAATTTGGCTAAAGCTGGAAAATAAAATTTAAAAAGACCCGCAAGGGTCTTTTTAAATAGCTTAGTTTAATTTCCCCAATTCTTCCTCAAGTCTTTCTATCTCATCCTCTGTATTTTTTTTGTCTTCCGCAGATAAAGTTCTTGTGCCTTCCGCATCATCCGCCAAGTCCCTATTATACATAGCTAAAAGCCTCTGGATTTCTTCTGTTCTGCTTGTCTTTTTTTCGTCCGGATTAAATGTTGGTACTTCTCTCATATATTTTTAGATTAATTAGATTAAAAATTAAATTAAAATTATTTTTCAATAATATCTATAGATAAGATTTTGATTGGAGTAACTGGTTTAGATGTCTCTCCCATGCCGTTATCTGTTACTGGCGCTGCGGCAATTTTATCAACCACATCTAGGCCTTTAGTTACTTTTCCAAAAATTACATAATTTGGTTGCAAAGTATTATCTTCATGCATAATAAAGAATTGGCTACCATTGGTGTTTGGACCATAATTAGCCATAGCTACAGTGCCGCGAGTATATTCGCCGGTAAATGTTTCATCGTCAAACTGGTAACCTGGGCCGCCATTACCTCTGCCGGTTGGGTCGCCGCTTTGGATCATAAAGCCTTTGATAACTCGGTGGAAAATAACATTATCATAAAACTTTTTCTTGGCTAGGAAAACAAAATTATTGGCAGTTACCGGAGTGGCAGCGGCATTTAAAGCAATATCAATTTCTCCGGCCGTTGTTTTCATTTTGGCAGTGTAAGTTTTCTTTTGGTCGATAATCATGATTGGGCTGGTGTATGTAGATAAATCCATATTTAGTTTACTTATATTTTTAATAGGTTTAGTGGCGGTAGAAGTTGTGCTGGTTGGGCTGACTGCCGGACTTTCAATGATAATGTTTGGGTTGTCAGAAGTTTGGGTATTAGTAGTTTTATTGGCTGGCTGATTTTGTTGGGTTTGTGAACAGCCGGCGCCGGTTAGAATTATTATAGCTGGAAATATGAAAAGGAGCAGTTTTTTCATAATTGAAATGAGTGAGCGGAATGATTAAATGTATTTAATCATTTCCGAGTGAATGAGATTATATGTGAAACTATATAGAAAATTAAGTTAAATTTTATTGGTTAGAATTGTAGCAGAACTATAAATTTAGAGCAAATTTATTCCACCTTCGCCCTAAACTGTAAAGCCTCCGCCACATGGTCTAATTTTATATCCTCACTTTTTCCCAAATCAGCAATTGTCCGAGCCAGTTTGAGAATACGATTATAAGCTCGAGCTGATAAATGCATTTGCGTAACCGCGGCGCGCAGCAAATCTATAGATTGATCGTCGAGTTTACAGAACTCTTTAATTTCCGCGTTGCGCATTTCGCTATTGCAATGGATATTTTTATTCCAAAAACGTTTGGTTTGAATATTTCTAGCTTCTTCCACTCGTTGGCGAATACTTTCTGACGATTCACCAAGAGTATCACTGGCAAGTTTATCAAATTTTACCCGCGGCACTTCAACATGCAAATCAATTCGGTCTAGTAATGGTCCGCTAATTTTTTTCTGGTAGCGAATTACCTGGCTGGGGCCACAGACACATTGTCTATCTGGGTCGCTGCTAAATCCGCACGGACACGGGTTTTGGCTGGCCATGAGAATAAATCGGGCCGGAAAAGTTAAAACTCCTTGAGCCCGGGAAATAGTAATCAGTCCGTCTTCCAGTGGTTGGCGTAAGCTTTCCAAAACTGTGCGAGGAAATTCGGGAAATTCATCTAAGAATAAAACCCCACGATGGGCCAGAGAGATTTCTCCCGGGCGCGGATGTTTGCCGCCCCCGACTAATGATACGTTAGAAGCGGTATGGTGTGGTGCGCGAAATGGTCTTTCTTTTATAAATCCGTTTTGTAATAATCCGGCCACGGAATAAATTTTTGTAACCTCTAAGGCTTCATCGGCAGTTAATCTGGGCAGAATAGAAGGAAAGCTGCGAGCTAATAAAGTTTTGCCAGATCCCGGCGGCCCGCTCATAAGAATGTTGTGCGCGCCGCTGGCTGCAATTTCTAAAGCGCGTTTAACAAATTCTTGGCCTTTAATTAAAGCCATATCTAATTCGTATTGGGGTGTGGTAAATTCATTCCAGTTTTGCGGTCGAACGTAGGGAGTAATTAGTTTTGTTTCTGTGAGGTGTTCCACTAACTGTTTTAAATTTTTTACTGGATAAATATCTATGCCGCCAACTAATCCGGCTTCGGGCGCGTCAGTTTCTGGCAAGAATATTCTTTTTAAGCCATTTTGTTTGGCAAAAATTGTGATTGGCAAAATGCCATTGGTGTGGCGCAGAGATCCGTCTAGCGCCAGCTCGCCGACAAATAAAGCGTCATCCAGATCTATCTGTAAATCGTTACTAATCATTATGATTCCCAGAGCCATAGGCAAGTCATAAGCCGGGCCTTCTTTGTGTAAATCCGCCGGCGCCAGGTTTACGAGAATACGAAAATTAAATGGATAGTTGAAATCAGAGTTTTTTAAAGCCGAATGAATTCGGTCTTTGGCTTCAAAGATAGAAGTGTCGGGCAAACCGACAATATTAAACGCGCTTTGCCCTTTGTTAATATCAACTTCCACATCGACCGGCAGACAGTCTAAGCCGACTGCCGCAGCCGAATTAAGTTTTAGAAACATAGTGGGTATATTTGTGTTTACGGCGCAGCTTGTGTTTTATTTTTCAAATCTAGTAAATAAATTATTAATCCGCTTACTATTAGTATATCACCAATATTTATTATGGCAGTTCCAATAATAAAATAATCGATTACTAAATGATAAAATATTCGGTCAAGTAAATTGGAAGTTGCTCCAGCCAGCAGTATAGACCATGCCAAGAGCAATTTTGGCGTAGCAGCATTTTTTTTATTTAATTCTTTAAAAAAAAGATAGCCGATTAGTCCAATCATTGGCAAGGTTAAAAATATAGTGGCAGAGTTCGAGAGCGGCAGCCCGAAAGCCAGGCCACTATTAAGAAACAGCTGCCAGCCAAAATAGGGGAAAATTAATTTTGAATCTGTCCAGTTATGAAAAGCTTGCCATTTTAAAAATTGGTCAAGCAATAAAAAAAGCCCGCTAATCAAAATTATTAGAAGGGCTTTTTTATTTTTCATACCTAAACTTCCTGAGTAATAGTTTTTTTGCAGCTCATGCAGGAGCTGGAAGTGAGTCTGGCCAATAATCTTTTTTCTTCAATAGGTTTATGGCAGTATTTGCAGATCCCGTAATCGCCTTTTTCCAGTCTCTTTAAGGATTGGTCAGTGTCCCGGAGGGATTTTTCTAGGTTTTCTTCTATAGAGCGGTTAACAGTATAATCAGCTACTTCAGCCGCATTTTCATCCTCTTTGTCTCCGTAATCAGGAAAAGTGGTCTCTGAGTCATTCTCAGCACCAGGTTTTTTATTAAATTTGGCTAATTCTCGCTCTATTTTGGCCTTTTCTTCTAAAAGCAGAGCCTTTACCTTTTTTAGGAATTCTGCAGAAAATGGTGTTTTTGTTTTAGTTGTCATATGTTTATGAATAGTCCCCTCTAATTAAATAAAGCAGTCGAATTGACTGTTTATTACTATTAATAGATTTACTTTATCAACAAGAAAGTGCCCTGTCAACAAGGTTAATAGGTATTAACCTTGATTATTGTCACTATCATTGTCCTGATTTTGTCCTCTTTCTATATTGTCTAGTCCAGGTCTGGCTGTTGTTCTGTTAGAGAAAGGCATTCCTGAAATAATATCAAAACCTCTAGCCATTCCAGGTTCAAGCTTTTTCACTTCCTTTTTTGGAAATTGCTCCGGCTTGCCTGTTTTTGGGTTGGTAACATTTATGAATTCTTCTGGTTTAGGAAATTCAGACATATTTTTAATTTAAAGTTAATAACCTTGCTTATTTAAACTACCATTTCAGCTAGGAGTAGTCAATTTTTTGAGTAAAATTAAAAAAGGCGATCACCCTCTAGATCAATCGTGAAATTGGTACAGAGGCGGATCGCCTTTTGGTAGACACTATTAAGGAGAAATGCTTTCCCCTCTCGGGGAAATGGGCATGTTACGTCTTTAATAGTATAAAATTTCTGACCCTAACCGCTTGTGGGTAGAGCCCTAGGTCAAAGGAACCCGTGAGGGTATTTGACAAAATTAGAGTTGCCCGGGAAGAAGTTGGGCGTACCATTGCCGTTCTGTCTTATGTTGACAGATAGCAGTTGCTCGCCCGCTTTCTTGCTTTTACAGTTGAAAGGTCTTCAGTCACTTGTAAGTGACTAGTTGTTTCGTAGATTTAACTACATAGATAGTATATCAGTTTTTAGTCAGTTTGTCAATTATTTGTATAGACTAATCTATACAAATAAGATTTTGTCTATAATTAGCAAAAAATCCTCAATGTTATCCTCAAAAGCTGGCACTTATACCCCGAGTTATCCACAGTTGTATAGACTAGTGTATACAAATTTGTTAAATAAATTTGGTTTTGACTTTAAAAGCTATAGTTTGCACAAGCTTTCTTCAATCATTAGTGTTTTTAGTTGCACGGCTTAATAAATTGTAATAAGCAACCTTTAAGAAGGCAGGTTATTTATAGGTATTTGTGAGTAGTAATCTATTTTGTTATAATAAATTTCAATTTTATAATAAATGGAGGGTTAGTTTCTAAGTAATTTTTATAATTTATGAAAAAACTAAATATTATTTTTATCTCTTTTCTGCTTCTAGGCAGTTTTTTTGTTTCTAAAAGAGTTTTGAGCGCTAATACTGATATAGTTATTAATGAGATTGGAGCTTATCCTACAGCTGATCATCAATGGATTGAGATTTGGAATAAAGGCACTAGTCCGATAAATCTCTCAGGCTGGAAGTTGTGGGATCCAACTGTTACCAATGGACATGGTTTAACTGTTAGTACCACTACAGATCCAGTTGTGGCCAGTGGAGAGTATGCTGTAATAGTCAAAGATGTAAGCAGTTTTCTATCTGATTATCCTAATTTTTTAGGATCTATTTTTGATTCGTCATTTATATTAAGCAAGAGAGATGGAGGAATACTTGGTTTAAAAGATAATAATGGTGTTTTTGTAGAAACATCAACATATCCGGGTGGATTGGATCATTCATGGGAGCGTAAGAATCCCTATTTAGCTGACTACAGCAGTTCTAACTGGCAAGAACATACAAGCGGCAATACCGTAGGAACAGTGAATAGTAATTTTTTTAGCGGGAATATAACAACTTCCTCGACTGGAAATAATAATTCTTTCAGTTCAGCTCTTGTTTCTTCGCCTGCCTTGTTAGCTATTTGGTCAAATTTAAAAATTAATGAATTTGTGTCTGATCCAGATTCTGGGAACGAGTGGGTAGAACTATTTAATCCTACAACTAGCAGTTTGGATTTGGTCAGCGGTTATATTTGCGATTCTCGCAACACTACCTCAACTTGCAAAGTCATTAGCGGAATGATTTCTGCCAGTAGTTGGTTAAAAATAGATTTACTAACTAACAGTTATTTAAATAATACCGGTGACTCGGTAATTTTAAAAAATTCGGATGGTGATACTATTGATCAGATTAATTATTCTGATAGCAATGCTCCGGTCAAAGGTCAGTCTTTAGCACGCATAGACGATGGTGTTGATTCTGATAATAATAGTGATTGGTCTATAACTACCGAGCCTACTCCAGGCGCAGAAAATATTATAATCGCGCCAACGGCCAGCGAAATTCAATCCGGATCTGGCAGTGGCGGCTATTATTATAATTCTAATGATTCTGTTTCTGTCACTGCAACTTCCTCGAAAAAGATTTCTATCAGTAAAACTTCTGTAAGCAAAGAAAAAGTAATTGGTTTAAAATGGAAAATAAAATACGATTTGCGTTTGCGCCAAGGTGAAGAAGCGGTTTTTGATGCTACAAAAAGTTTGGATCCGCGTGGCGGTCGAATAGAATATAGTTGGAATTTTGGCGATAAAATTATGGCTGGAGCTATTGTAAATTATTCTTTTACTACTTCGGGAGTCCACGAAGTTATTATTCATACTACCAGCACTGCCGGCACAGTTGATGAGAAGAAAATAACTATCATGGTTTATCCTTTTGCGGAAACTGCTGGGTCAGGCATAATTTTTAGCGAGTTACTACCTAGAGCTAGTTCTGCTGAAGATGAGTATGTTCGTTTAAAAAATATTTCTGATCGAACAATTGATTTATCAAATTGGAAAATAGCTTACAAAAATGATGTATTTGAGATTCCAGTCAGCACTACTTTGGCAGCTAGTGATTATTTAACTTTTTATCAAACTATTACTGGATTTTCTCTGAATAATTCGGGCGGTCAATTATTGTTGTTAAATCAAAATAATATTCTACTAGATGAAATTGAATACGGAAAATCTGATGAGGGTATGGTTTATAAATTTATTGATGATAAATGGAATTGGGTAATGCCGACAACATCGGATAAAAATTTAATTGTAAAAATAAATAGCTCGGCTACTAAATTTTCTGGAAGATTTTTTACCGACATTGCCAGTGCTCGCGCCGGACAAAAAGGCGATTGGGCCAGAGTCAAAGGCGCGGTGTCTGTTTTGCCTGGAGTTTTTGGCAGTCAATATTTTTATATAACAGATGGAATTGGCGGTATTGAAGTTTATCAAAATAAAAAAGACTTTCCGCCACTCGAGCCAGGAGATTTTGTGGAAGTATACGGATCAATCTTCGAAGCTAATGGCATAAAAAGAATTAATTTAAAAAGTAAAGATAATGTAGATATTTTGTCTATGGATAATTTCGTGAGCAGTACGGAATTAAATTTAGATGAGATCGATGAAAGTTTGGCTGGCGGGATGGTGCAAATAATAGGAGAAATTACAGATTTAAAAAGCAGCTACATGTATGTTGATAGCGGTGTTGGCGAAATTATGGTTTATTTTAAACAAGGCGCCAATATAGATAAAACTAAATTTAAAAAAGGAGAGAATGTTAGAGTAAACGGAATTTTGGAACAGACAAAAACTGGCTGGCAGATTTGGCCGCACTCCAGCAATGATATTGAATCCTTGGGTCTATCGGCTGATTTAATTAATGAAGAAAAATTGAATAATACTAATGAAACGAAATCGAAATATATGACTGTTACAGTTGGCGGAGTGGCCACATTAATTTTAGGGTTTTTGTTTAGGGGCAGGGGTGTATTTTTGAAAAGAGCTATTGGTGTGGTTGTAGGGTTTATCAGGAAAGATAAGGATATTGGCTAGTCTTGAAAATTTTTGCGGCTTATGATAAAATTGCGTACGAGCAGCTTACTTAAAATTTAAATCATTAATTAAATATTATATGACAAATCTCGACACTGTCATTGATCAGCTCAACTGGCGCGGAGCTACTAAAAGTTTTGATACTAGTAAGAAAGTATCAGATGCAGATTTTGATAAATTGATGGAAGCGGCTCGATTGGCTCCATCATCATTTGGATTGCAGCCGTGGAAAGTCGTAGTAGTAAAAAATCCAGAATTACGCGCTAAACTGCGCGCTGCTGGTTATAATCAAGCGCAGATTACTGACGCTTCGCACTTTGTAGTTTTTTGTTCTCGAACTAATTTTAATGAACAGGATGTAGAGCATTTTGTTAAATCAATCGCCGAGGAACGCGGTGCTACGCTAGAATCACTAGAAGAGTATAAGAAAATGATGGTTGGTTCAGTTAAATCTAGAAAATTGGAAGATATTAATGAGTGGTGCGCTCGCCAAACATACATTATGGTTGGTTTCTTGCTTGAAGCTTGCGCTATGGTAGGGATTGATGCCTGCCCAATGGAAGGTTTTGATAACGCCGCCTTTGATGAAATACTTGGTTTGAAAGATAAGAATTTAGCGTCTCGAGTGATGTGCGCCATTGGTTACCGTGCCGACGATGATTGGGTCAGTAAAGTGAAAAAAGTTCGTTTTCCAAAAGAGGAAGTAATTATTGAAATGTAAAATTAACTCCCCATTAAATTGGGGAGAACTGGAAGGGTAGCCAAGTGGTTTACGGCAACAGTCTTGAAAACTGTCGCCCATGCAAGTGGGCCGTGAGTTCGAATCTCACCCCTTCCGCCAAATTTGAAAATATGAAATTAGGGAAAACATTATATGTTTCCGACAGAAAATCATGGAGAGAATGGCTTTCTAAAAACTATAATAAGGAAAGTGAAATTTGGTTAATTTATTATCGTAAAGACAGCGGTAAACCCAGAATTTCTTATAATGATGCTGTAGAAGAGGCGCTCTGCTATGGCTGGATTGATAGTACGATTAAATCTATTGATAAAGAAAGTTTTGCACAACGATTCTCTGTCAGAAAGAAGACAAGCAATCTTTCGCAAATGAACAAGGAACGGATCTATAAACTCATTGCTCAAAAACAGATGACAAAGGCCGGGCTGGCTGCAATCTCTCATGTATTTGATGTGGCTAAAGATAAAGAAAAATCAGTAACCATATCTCCAGATATTCTCAAACCGCTCAAAGCAAATAAAGAAGCTTGGGAAAATTTTCAAAGCTTTCCTGAAAGCTATAAACGGATTCGTATTGCCTACATCGAAAGCCGTAAACGCCACGGTGATGATCAATTTATTAAATCACTTACTCATTTCATTAATATGACAGCCAAAAATAAACGGATTGGTTTTGTCAAAGAAATGAAATAATTTTATAAATATATGGAGGCAGTAATTTTCAACTATCTAGCCGTTATTTCTGCGGCTGTGGCCAGTTTTATTCTCGGAGGCATCTATGTAGCTTTATTTAGCAAACAGTCAGCTAAGCTAAATGGCTTTACTGAAGCTGAAGCAAAAGAAAAACAAAAGGCAAATCCAAAAGGACTTGTGGGAATTTTTTTGGCTAATCTTGCCATGGCTTTTGGTGTTAGCTATCTTATTTTTGCGCTAGATGTTCATAGTATTGTTAGAGTGTTATCTCTTGAGTTTTGGTTGTTCGTCGGGTTTGTCGGTCCGATGAGCATTGGACCTGTTTTGTGGGAAGGAAAATCCATTAAGTTATGGATTTTTAATAATATAATCAATGTTATCGCTCTTTTTGCGATGATGTTAATTCTAACTTTTTGGAGATAAATGATTTTTTAGTAAATTTATTTTAAGATATATGAAAAATATTATAACTTGGTTTGAAGTTCCTTCAGAAGATTTTGATCGGGCAGTAAATTTTTATAATACTATTCTGGGGATTGAAATCCAGAAAATGACAATTGAAAATCATACTATGGGCATGTTTCCTTCGGCTGAAGGGCAAGTAGCCGGAGCAATCGTAAATAGTATGGATTTTGCCAAACCAAGCGACCAGGGCGTTAATGTTTATTTTAACGCTGGTGATGATTTAGATGGAATTTTATCGCGCGTTGAATCAGCCGGCGGAAAAATTGTAGTTCCTAAAACAGATATTGGTGATTTTGGTTGTATGGCTTGGATTAAAGATAGCGAAGGCAATCGAGTTGGTTTACAACAGCTTAAAAAATAGATTTCAAGTAACAAAAAATGAGCTAGGCGCTCATTTTTTGTTACATTACATTTGAAACTGAGAATTGATTCAGTTCGCCTACGCTCAACGAGGGTCATCAGTCCCAATTTCTAAAACAAGCTCAATTTCAATCGACATGCCGAGGGGCAGGCTTGCTACACCTAGTACAGCGCGAGTTGGAAGCTTGTCAGTTCCAAATATTTTCTCCAACAATTCGGACGCCCCGTCAGCGACTTTGGGGTGTTCCTTGAAGTCACCTTCGGTGGCAATGTAGACACCAAGCTTGAGAATACGAGTTACGGAGTTGAGTGAGCCCAGATGTGCCTTCACTGTGGAGAGACCATTTAATGTGGCGGCTGCTGCCGCATTTCGGCCATCTTCAACAGTTAACTCTCTGCCAATTCGTCCAATAAATTTTGGTTTGCCAGCCACTATCGGCAACATTCCGCTCAAAAAGAGTATGTTGCCGCTCTGATTCGCTTCGACGTAGGAACCAAGAGGAGTTGGCGGTGGAGGTAGTATAATTGCGAGCTCTTTCAGCTTCTGTTCTGCATTATTAGGGAGCATTGTATCAAGCTTTACCATTTTCCTAAATGTGCGCCGCCATTAACATGCAGCACTTCTCCAGTTATGTTTGGAGATTCAGTTAAAAAGAGTACGGCCTCGGCAATCTCCTTTACATCGGAAATACTGGCCATTGGCGACAGAGTCTTTAGGAAATCTTTTGGATTGTCCTTGTGTAATGGGGTATCGACAATGCCTGGAGCTACTGTGTTTACCCGGATTCCATTAGGAGCGTATTCCATCGCTAGACTTTTTGAGATCGCATCAATTCCGCCTTTGGTGATCATTGGCACTGATGCTGTAAAGCCGGCAATAGGATGATCAACCAGCGACGTTGTAATACTGACAACACTGCCGCCGGTTTTTTGTACCAACATTTGTCGGATCGCCAGCTGTGTCAGATGAATAAAGCCTTCCAGGTTTGTTGATGATAGTTTTCTGAAGTCTTCCATGGTGTAGTCGATGAATGGTTTAACAATGAAAATACCAGCATTGTTGACCACTGCATCTATGGTGCCGAAAGTTTTGATAGCTGCGTCCACCACTTTTTGTGCAGTTGTCGGGTCGCCGATATCGCCATCGACCAAAACAATGTTACTGGATGCGTGTACCTCTGTTGACTGGCTTACGTTGCGCGAGGTAGCAACAACGTTATATCCTTTCTCTGAAAAAGTTTTTACAAGTCCAGCGCCAATTCCTTGTGAGGCGCCGGTAATTATGATGGTTTTATTTTGCGTTTTCATTTTGTTTATTTATTAGTTTAATAATTTATTGGTTTTTACTATGGGTTTTACTGCAATGGCGATAACTCACCGGCATAATAAATATCAGCTTGTTGTTCGGTCAAGTACAATCCTGCATTAGGAGGCGGCCAAACACCATCAGCAACTGCCTTGGCCCGCAGATGTGCGCGCTCATCAAGGCTTTGGTAAGGCCAGATTTGTATGAAGCAAGGTTCGGCCTCATCAATGTTGTAGAGTCCGGCAAGTAGTGGTGATATCTTGATTCTGTCGGGTATAGCTTTGCGCCACAACTCAATAGTAGGATCCATCCCGCCCGGTTTAATTTTATAAGTGCGTACTTCAAACACCGGTCCAACATTTCCAGTCTTGATTGGTCCAAGGAATGGTAATGACTGAAAGGTGTTGGTAGCAAATGCAGTCGTGAACTCCTTGCAACCAAACGGGTCGATACTGAGAGATAGGGTATTTCGGTCTGAAATAGCCTGTTCGTAGCTAATAGCACGATGGATTAACAATATCCGGTTTAAGGCTCCAATATCAGATAGGAAGTAGCCTACTAACTCGCCTGGTATATCAGCCAGATGATCTTTTATGCGTGTCATTGCTTGCGCGCCCGTACCAGGCTTAAGATCAATGGTAGTGATATTATAAGTGTAAGTCATGGTGGTTGTTTTTTAAGCGTGGTTTTGGAGCAATACACTCTGGCATATGTTGCTTACCTGTGCTATGTTTATTGGTATCAACTTGTATTCCAGGTCTGGTCCTTTGAGTACTAGGGGTCTTTAAGAATGTTTGACGTTTTGAATACGTAGAATTTAAGCATACATAAAGTAACTATTTTATTAAAAAAGCTATTACCATTACGACCAGGATGTCAGTATAGCAGTATTGCTTGTATTATGCAAGTATATTATACTGTGGATAACTTATGAAAAGAAAAGCAGGAAAATCTAATTGCGCAATTAATTATTCTCTGGAGACATTTGGGGATATGTGGTCGTTGCTGATTATTCGCGATATTATCCTTTTCGGAAAACATACTTACGGAGAATTTCTAGATTCAGATGAGCGCATAGCGACCAATATTCTCGCAAGCAAACTTTCGTGCTTGGTGAGCGCGGAGATACTTCACAAGTCCTCTAATCCGGCTGACAAACGAAAAGATATATATACAATTACAGAAAAGGGGTTGGCTTTGATCCCTATGTTTTTTGAGATGATGGAATGGGGTGTTAAGTATAATGATTTAAAGACGCCTAAGGAAGCGGTGGATTTTATTAAAAAATTTAAAAAAAATAAAATTAAAGTAGCACAAGAGGTTATGGAAAAAGTCCGCGCTGGAGGATCTGTTTTTTCTTGAGTCTAGCTGAAAGGTTGCTATTACTCGGTCTGTAATCTCCTAAAAATTATCAAAGATTAAATTAATACAAAAAATGAGCTAAGCGCTCATTTTTGTTAATTCACATTTTGTGTCTTGGTCGATGTGGTTTATTTGGTATTGATAGTTTAGATACTGCTTTATGAGGATGTTGCTTGATCATTATTTGGTAAATTATCCAGGTGATAAATATTGGCAGCGCGCCAATAGTGATTGTCCAGGATGGTCCGACAAAACCATATAATATTCCAGACAGCGCCGGCCCTAATGTCCAACCAATATCTTCAGATAGATTTATGACTCCCGCAACGGCCCCGTCATTGGCATGTTCGCGGTCAAGTTTTTGCAGCCAAGTCCAAAGTGAAATACCGGATATTTCGTCTCCGGAAGTAGATAAAAAACCAAAGAGTAAGAATAGCCAGCCAAAATTAAACCCAAGCAGCATGCCAGAGATGGCGAAAAGAAGCAAACCAACAAAAATTAAAGTTCGTTTATTGACGCTATCGGCTAATTTGCCAAATAAAAATCCAAGCACAACTACTGCAAAATCAAACATGCCTAGCCCGATGCTAAGAACTCCGGAGTGGGCTTGATGGGAAATTACTAGCGGTACGACAAACCAGATAGCTGCATAAAACATTGATCCGGCAAAATTGTGCAAGAGCAAGATCATGCTGGCTGGATTTAATTTTTTGATCATTTTTATTGTTGTGCCTAAAAACTGGCGATTTATATAATGATGCTGGGTTTCAAGTTTTATTTCTTTGTGTACTGATTGGCGATCTTTTGGGCTAAAGAAAAGCGCCAGAAGAGCGATAAAAAATAAGACAAATAAACCATAACCAACGGATCTGGTCATTAAGATGAGAGCGAGAGGCATGGTGGTGCTGGCCAAAAGACTGCCAGTTGAGCAAAATATATCTCGTAAAGAAATAAATTTACCGGCATTTTCTTTGGGCGCGTGGGATAAGATATAAGCATTGATGCCTGGGCCGAAAAATAGCCAGCCAAATACACTAAAAAACAGGCTGAGCAAAAAAGTGGCGCGGGTAAGCGGAAAGGTTAGGCAGAAAGCTGCGGCCAGAAAAGCAACGGTCGTAACTTTTAAAAATGTTTTATAGCCATAACGATCAAGCAGATTTCCGGCCGGAACATCTAGTATTAGCTGTATCAAACCGCTTCCGCCCATTAGCAGGCCAACTACCCATAAAGGAAAAAGTTTTTCGCCAAAAGGAGAAATAAGAGTGTAATAAAGGCCGCCGCTGAATTTAAATAGAGTCAAAAAAATCCAAAAAGGAGTAAATTTTAAAAATAGTTTTATTTTCGATTTCATAAATCAGTCTGTGCCATATTATTATCATATTTTATTGTAAATTAGATAAAAAAGCAACCTTATACTCTAGTTGACGGTTAAGCTGTAAAAGCCTATTATACAGGGGAATAAAATGGTTTTTTTATGTCTAAAAAAATAAAAAAATTAACTCCTTTTCTTGGACAGATTCTGCAAAAAATCGCTCCGCAAATTGGTGCAAAAGTTATTTTGGAACCAAAATGGAAATTTGTCGGACAGATTATTTTCAAAAATGGCCGTAAGCAGTATTTTCGCAATTTAGGTTTTGGTTTTAATTCTTTAGCTGCTTCAGAAATTGCTCAGGATAAAGATTATTCTAATTTTTTTATGGAGAGCATGGGGTATTCGGTTGTGCCAAGCAGTCAAGCTTTTTTTAGAAATGATTGGGCAAAAACAATCGGTCAGCCTGCACGCAATATAGACGCGGCTTATCGTTACGCTCAAAAAATCGGCTTTCCAGTTTTTGTTAAACCAAATAGCGGCAGCCAAGGGTTGGATGTTTCTTTAGTATATAATAAACAAGAATTTCAACGAGCTATTTTGGCAGTATTTAAGCATGATCGGATTGCTTTGGTTCAGCACCAGGTAAAAGGAAAAGAATATCGGCTGGTTGTTTTAGGAGAAAAAGTAATTTGGGCTTATCAGTGTCAGCCATTTAATGTTGTGGGTGACGGTAAGCTTAATGTTTTTCAGCTTCTAAACGAGAAAAGAAAACAGTTCATGCTTTCTAATCGTAAGATAAAAATTAGTTTTAGTGATCCTAGAATTAAAGAAAAACTCGGTCATTATAAAATGAATTTTAAATCCGTGCCGGCCAAAGGCCAAAAAATCTATTTGTTAGATAATGCCAATCTTTCCACTGGCGGCGATTCACAAGATGTGACCAAAGCTATTCATCCGGGGTTTAAAAAATTAGCTGTTAAACTTGCTGCGGATATGGGGTTACAATTTTGCGGGATAGATTTGGTTGTCCAAGGCAGTATTTCAGAAAAACCAGGAAAATATTGGGTTTTGGAAGTTAATCATTCTCCAGGATTAGATCATTATCCGCAAACTGGCTTGGCACAACCAAAGGCGGCTGAGAGTTTGTATTTAGGAATTATTAAATATATGGAAAAAAATAATAATTAAATATGGCTACCAAACAATCAACTGTTGATTTTATTCTTGATCAATTAATTTCCATAGATAATATTAACACTCGAAAAATGTTTGGTGAGTATGCTTTGTATTGCGATGGCAAGGTGGTAGGTTTGATTTGTGATGATATTTTATTTATCAAAATTACTGAGTTGGGAAAGAATTTTGTTGGGGAGTATTATAAAGAAGGTCTGCCATATCCTGGAGCTAAGCCGTGGATGAAGATAAACGAAGAAAGAATTGATGACAATGATTGGTTGGCAGAATTAATTCATATCACTGCAGATAATTTACCGGCGCCAAAACCAAAGAAGTCTAAAAAGTAATCGGATAAAATTATATGTCTGTTATAAATTCAGAGATTAAGATATTTGCTGCCACCAAAGCTTTTGTTATTCATAATGGGAAAGTTTTATTGTTGAGGGAATCTGGTAAGTATGTAGATGGAGCTAATGTGGGGCGGCATGATGTAGTGGGCGGACGAGTTGAGCCAGAACAAAGATTTGATGCCAGTTTACTTAGAGAAATTAAAGAAGAGACTGGTTTGGAGATAAAAATAGGCCGGCCGTTTTTCGTAAATGAGTGGCGGCCAGTGGTAAGAGGTGAACAGTGGCAGATCGTTGGAACATTTTTTGAATGTTTTGCCGATAGTGAAAATGTAGTTTTAAGCAGTGATCATGATGAATATGTTTGGATTGATCCAAAAGATTATAAGCAATTTAATATTATTGAAAATCTGCAAGCGGCTTTTGAAAGTTATTTAGATTTAAAAAAATTATATGTCTGAAATGCCAAGAACAGAAACTAGTATGGTAGCTTGGGGAAGAGGATTAGAAAAAGCTGGTGTAGCTGATGTTGGTATGGTTGAAGCCCTAAAAGCTGATAGATTTAAGGGTTGGAAACGAGTTGAGCAGTTGGGTTTACCCAGGTATGAATTGAAAACTTCATCATTGGATAGCTTTTTAGAAAATTTTGCAGAGATTATTCCAAAAGATGAAAAACGAGATTGGTTTGTATTGTTGGAGCCAAGAAAAGGTGGAATGAGATATAGGAAAACTTTGCTTAAGAGTTCGGAGATAGTTGATTTTGTAGAAACAACTGTTAGTGATAATAATTTGGACGCAAGTAATTATGATATAGCAATTTCTGAGTCATTGCCCCAAGAGTATGGCGGTAATATTATTATAGACAAAAACGGAAAAATTTTGGCAGAAATCAGTAAGGGTGGGCAGGGTGTAGTGGCTGAAGGTACGCATGACCAAGAAAAACATGGCAATTTATTTACCGTTAGAAGAGATCAATTTCTTGGCTCCTTTAAATATTCATGGGAAGATGGAGAAGAAACTAATGGAGTGGCTTTGCGAGCAGCAGTAAATAAAACCATTATGTCTATTCCTCATGAGGGTGAAGATAGGGAAATTAAGTTCACTCCCGGATATTATGAATTTCATCTAGTAAGAAAAGATGGTGAAGAAGGTTTGCAGCCAGTTTTTGTTGATTGCCGTCAGGATGAGGTTTTAACGAAGTTGCCATCAGATTTTTAGTTTTTAAAATTTGATACATAAATTATACCTTGACAGGAGGTATTTTTTGTGATAACTTAATCTGTCTTCTCGATCCGCATGGTCGGTCGGGAGTGATACAGAAAATTGGGGAAAGACCATGAAATCAAAATTCAACATGAGGAGTCAGAGATGACCACGCAACAGACCATTCTCTTCCTGGCGGCCAACCCGAATGGAGTTAATCAGCGAGCGTTCGATCGAGAGATGCGCTCCATGAAGGATGAGCTCAAGCGCAGCGGCTCTCGGGATTTCAAAATCGAGATCGGTTGGGCGGCTGGGCCTTT
Source organism: Candidatus Udaeobacter sp. (assembly GCA_035473115.1). Taxonomy (GTDB): domain Bacteria; phylum Patescibacteriota; class Patescibacteriia; order Magasanikbacterales; family GWA2-37-8; genus XYD2-FULL-39-9. The sequence goes on from DATION010000003.1 coordinate 28,906, forward strand.
GGATCTGCTCAGGGACCTACGAGAGCACAGGCCAACTGTCGTGCATTTCAACGGTCACGGTGGCGATGGTGGCTTGTATCTTCAGGACAATGATGGTGACGCCAAGTTCGTTTCTACCCACGCCATCCAGCAGACGTTTGGCGCAGCGGGAGATTCAGTGAAGGTGGTAGTGCTCAATTCCTGCTATAGTGACGAACAGGCCGAGGCCTTGATTGCACACGTCGATTGCGTTGTGGGTATGAGTGGAGCTATCAGCGATGCCGTGACCCGACAGTTCGCGATCGGCTTCTACGGAGGCTTGGGAGAGCGTGAGTCCGTTGCGGCGGCGTATGCTCAGGGTAAGGCGTCAGTCAGTTTGGCTGGCTTGCACTGGAACAGTCCTCCGCAGCTCAAGGTTCGGCACGGAGTCGATGCTAATCGACTGATCTTAGCCAGGCGCAGTTGACCTTAAGCACTTAGTAATCTGAATGCCGAGGGGAAGTGCTCCTAAATTCCACCGGGTGGCACCGGTTTAACGACAGGGCAAGGAAGAAATCATCATGGCGAAACCGATCAATAGTCTGAGTGATGCGATTAGGGCGTTTAACAAGGATCCGAAGAACAAGGAGGCCAGTTCTTACATCAGAAATGCCTTTGATGGGCGTTCTGGTATTTTCGTTAAGGATGATGGCAAGATTGACCTCGACGCAACTCTTGAGGCCTATGATACGCTGGAGGAGGCCAAAATTCAGAAGTTGCCAGATGCCGTATCATTTGATGAACTTCTGGCTCAGTCCAGGCCGGAGCGTAGAGCAGATCCAGTCGTCCGTCGTATGCTTTTCAACGGCAAGACCGTGGATGCTGATCCGGAGATCGACTGGAGTTCTGTGTCAGATGATGGGCGCAAGGCGGCTGCATTTGCTGTCGAGATGGGGATGATCCAGGAGACCGATGATGCATCGCGTCTGGCTGCGTATCATTTTGGGCAGGATAATCCTCCACCTCCATATTCAACTGCGATTGCTGGTTACAGGAAGCTGATGGACAAGACTCGTAAGAGTGCTGAGGATTTGGTTCGGATCGCTCAGATCGAGAGCCGTCTCGTGTTTGATCCAACCAACAAGGTTTCTACGGATCCTGATCTACAGAAGCTGCTGGTTTTGGGTCTGCCCAAGGCACCGATTATCAGTAGTGATGATCGTAGACTTCAGCCGAGTGGTGGAAACCAGAGGAAAGAGTTTCTACAAGTTCATGAGTGGGCTCCTTTGCTCTCTCGTGAGCAGTGTATTGCAGTCGCTACGTATCTGGTTGGTCCTGGTTGTAGGCTTCCAGATGCTGTTTATCACGCAGTGCGGTCAGCATACGCAGGCGTATTGTGGAGTATCGTGGGGGATGCTGGTAATGGACCCAAACCCACGGAGCGTTTTCAGAACCTGCTTAGCGTTCTGAAGTAGAGCGCAAGAAGGTAGAGAGTGGGCAATAGATACCTTGGTTCACAACCATGGCCGCCTGATCTCACGGTGATCGCAATAAAATTGTTGTTACCGTGAGGGTGGTCATCAAAAATTTAATAATAAAAAGTTTCCTTAATTTAAGGAAACTTTTTATTATACAGAAAATTTATATTTAATATTTATCGACAATTATATCTTGTTTATTATTAGTATTTTCTATCCGAAGATTGCGAAAATTTCCTTCATCACTTCGCCATTCATTGGAAAATCCCCATCCATTCCATTTCCAAACCGCCACATAGTTTCCGGAACAGCTTGATTTTTGAGAATAGTCTCCTTCCAGTACAACTAGATCTTGTTTATTATCACCATCTATATCCGCAATTTTAAATTCACAATTTGGCGCAGCCAGATTTGAAGATTGCCAAATAGGTTTCATTATTCCGCTCATAATATCAAAAACAAAAAAATGATTTTTTATACTCGGATCATTTTCTTTGATCCAAAAAGGTTTTGAATTACCAAAATTACCGGATTTCCAAACTGCCAGATTTATATCGATTATACCGTCATTGTTGGAATCTGCAACAGAAAAATCATCTACCCACCAACCATTGGAGGATTCCCAAATAGTTTTTCCTTCTTGGGAAATTTTTAGTTTTCCATCCTGCAAAGTAAGTTCTTCCAGTTTACCATCATTGTCTATATCACCTTTTTCTAGTTTTGGCAGATTATCTTTGTTTGAGGAAGTACTTGTTGTTAATTTTTTAACAGTTTTATCAAACTGGTCCGCTTTTTTATTCCACTCAAAAATTAAACTGTCTGTGAAGGGAAAATTTATTTTTTCTATAATTTTGGCCGCCTCGTTGTTTTCTAAAAGTTTTGGCTGAGAAAGGTCTTCTATCGAAATTGGAAAAGGCAAGATTAGACTGACTCCGGTTTTATCAAAAAATATTTTGACAGCCAAACCCTGCTTGGTTTCGGCAGGTTGAGTTTGATCAAAAACAAAATTTCCTAAACTATATAAAATATATTTTCCCTTATATTTTTCTATAGATTGAATAACGTGGGGATGATGGCCAATAATTAATTCTGCTCCGGCATCAATAGCTTTATGGGCAAAATTGGTTTGTGACTTATTTGGTTTAGTGGTGTATTCTTTGCCGGCATGCATAGAAATAATTACAAAATCAGCTTTTTGTTTGGCTTGTTTTATGGCTTCCACCATTTTTTCGCTGCGCATAAAAGCTGTTCCGGCTCTATTTTTAGCTGCTTCGTAGTATGGAGGCACAACATCTGTGTCGTTATAAGCAAGAAAAGCAAATGTGATTCCTTGGCGGGTTATATAAACAGGTTGGTTAGCTTCAATTGAATTTTGTCCGGCGCCTATATGTAGAATTCCTGCGCTATCTAAATAGCTTATAGTGTCAATAATCCCTTGTTCGCCAAAATTTGGCGTGTGGTTATTGGCTAGAGATACAATATCAAAACCAGAATTTTTGAGAGCGTTTTCTACTCCCGGATTGGCACGAAGCGTCATTTCGTATGGCATGATGATTGGTCCGGATGTAATAGGATTTTCCAAGTTACCAAAAGTTATATCCGCTTCCTTGAGGAAATTACTAATTTTCAAAAATGGATAATTAATATCATTACGATACTTTATTTTACTAGCCACAGTTCTGGAAAGCATAATATCACCCACCGCAATTAAAGAAACTTCCCCAGTTGTTTGCGGAAGCTTCTTTTTTTCTGAGATAAAATCTGAAAAATTTTCAACTGTTTGTAGTTGATTCTTTACAGATTTTTTCTTAGTTACGGGAAAGTAATTAAGAGTAATGGCCGCCGCCAAAGAAAGAAAAAATAATGTTGGCCAAATAATTCTCTTGTGCATTTATTTTGTTATAAATGTATTCGTCCAGTCTGGCATTTCCGGAGTTGGGCGAGAGTTAAGAATTTCTCGCCATTTTTTGTCGGTTAATCTGTCTGACATTGGCCAGGTAAATTCATAATATGAGTAAACTCCACCTTTTGCAATTCGTAATTTTCCATCAATTGGAACCACTACATAAATTTCAGCGATATTGCCAGTAGCTTCTTCCAAAACTTTTCCATTAGGATCAGTCGCCACATCAGCTATTAAAGCGGCCGGATTTTTATCTAAATAATCCCTTTGGCTGGTTGATTCTTTAAAAGCCGGTTCGTCTTTGTTGACTTCAAGCCAAAAATGTTCCAACTGACCGCCGTAGGAACGAATAAGTTCGTATTCCTGGTCGGTTAGTTTTTTATTATCTAATTCTTTTTCAGAGATTGTTTTAAGAGACATGGCCAGCTCTTCCATTTTGTTGAGACTTTCTTTCATTGTAGGAGTGAGCAAGTTTCTTGTTTGTAAAATTTGATTGGTCATTTTAAGCAGCGAAGCAAGGCGGGCATAAACGTTCGGGTTTGGTTCCACATATCCGCGATCATCTTTTTGTTCCGGACCGCCGCCGCCTAATTCAGCATATACCTGTTTTGCATACAGGATCGTATCATGTTTTAATTCTGTCCAGCTTCCCAAAAAAGTGTTAATTTCTTTTCTGGCCCAAGCGGTATTTTGCATGAAAGTCGGGTAGCCAGATGTTTTTATAGTTATTAATGGCTGCAATGAATAAAGCCAGCCCCAATAAAGATTTTGTGTCCAAGTTGTTGTTGGCAGGTTGGAAAAGTAGGCTTGTATTTTAGACATGTTTTCCGGATAGCAAGCATACTCGGTTTCTCCTTGATCTTGTAAAATGTTAAAAGCTTCTTTTGATCCCATGGCTGCTGGGATATCTAGGCTTTTTGGCAGCATTCTTCCTTTGTCAAATGGAGCTTTTGAGCAAGAATCGCCTTTAGGGCCAACTTCTCTGGTAACTAATCTTTGGAAAATAGCAGCGTCAATGGTAAATCTTTGGCCCATAAACCGGAAGCCTTTAATTTCTTTTTCTCGGTCTGGTTGGATTGATGCGTTAAAAATTGGCATGGAGTTTATTTGCGGCGGCTCTAAGGTTTTTGTTTCGGCAACAAACAAATTAAATTTATTTTTATCATTTGATACTAATTGAACGGTGGCATTTTGGCCATAAATTTTTTCAACCAGATCCTTAAATTGGTAGTAAGTTATATCATCGCTTTTACCAACAAAAAAGTTGATTGGTTCATAAAGTTTATTCCAGCTAATTTGATCATTGCTTTTATTTAAAGCTAGAGTAATTAAAATTCCAGATTTAATTTCGTCTTCATTTTTTAATCGAAAAGTTAATCGGCCGTACCACATCATTGATTTGAAATAAGCCTTTAATTGTTCGGTTTTATCATAATGTCCTCTGGCTACATATTGTGAATAATCTTCTTTGAATGCATCGGTCCCCAACATTCCTTGAGGAGTATCCAGAACTACACCTCGTGTTCCGCCAATATTCATAACCGGAGATTCTTTAATTCCTGCATGAGCTTCGATCAGACTCAGCTCTTGCGCAACTTCGTCTTTGACAGGTGAAGGAATTTTAATTGATGAATCAAGAAGTTTACTGCCTACAGCAAAAAATCCCAGATTTCTTTTGGCGGCATTTTCCCATTGCGTTCCTTTTAAGTCATTGTATTGTTTGGCAGCTTCGGTCAACATATTGGCATTAAGCTTTTTTAATTCGGCAGTTAGCTTTTCTTCTTCCAGTTTTTTTAATAAATAATCAAACATCAAATGGTAATTGTGCAGCATTGAATCGGTTGTGATAAAACTTGGTATGTAAGAATAACGATTTGATTCGTATAGAGGGTAAAATTCTTTCTGGTATCCAGGATTAACCACAAAATTGTTTTTTACAAGCAAATTTTTGGATTCGTCAGATAAATTATTAAAGTCGGCTGCGTTTACTATATTGGTCAGATCTGGGTGCGCAGAAGATGTTGGTATTTTAGAGTTAATTTCTTCCACAGCCCCTTGATTATTAGCAGTAGTTGAAGCGGGAAAATTAGTTGCAGGATAAGTATCGCCCGCAATTTTTAGAAGTTTGTTTTGGGAAAAAATCAGATAACTTGCAAAGCCAATAATTAAAATAGGAAACAGTACTAGAAAAAAATATTTTTTCATATTTTAGGTTAATTTATTTTATTAAAAAATAAGATAGAATTAAAATTCCTAGTATTATTCGGTAATAACCAAACGGAATGAAATTTTTGCTTTGAATATATTTTATAAAAATAGCAATTACCGCCCAGGCAACCAAAAATGATGTTAAAAATCCTGTCAGCAAAACTAAGCCCTGGGTAATATTTATATCTAACCCGCTTTTCAGTAACGCATATCCGGAAGCGGCAAACATTGTTGGTATAGCCAGAAAAAAAGAAAATTCAGTTGCCACGACTCGGGAAGCGCCCAGCAGCATGGCGCCAATAATAGTGGCTCCGGAGCGGGACATGCCTGGGATCATGGCTAAACATTGAATTAAGCCAATAGTAAAAGCCGTTTTATAACTTAATTGGCTCAAAGAGTTTATTTTAAAATTCAGTTTTCTTCTTTCTATAATAACAAAAGCGATGCCGCCAGCTATTAAAGTTATGGCTACTACAATAGGATTAAATAATTTGGCTTCGATTATTTTACCCAGAAAAAAACCAATTACAATCGCCGGTAAAACCCCAACGATCGCTCTTGTCCAAATATCAAATACTTCTTTTTTATTTTCGTCTTTGCCAAACGGCCAGATGCGATGCCAAAAATAAACTACCACAGCCAAAATAGATCCAAGTTGAATTACGACATCAAACAGTTCGGTAAAATGCTTGTCAAAGGCCAGCCACTGGTTTACTATTATCAAATGACCTGTAGAAGAAATAGGTAGGAATTCGGTAATCCCTTCGACTGCTCCCAAAACGATAGCTTTGATAAATTCAAATAGCATAATAAACTTAGTAAATTACAGGCTTATTATAACCTAAGCTAATACTTTAATCCATTGTATGTCCTCAAAAAAAGCAATCATTCATTTAAAGTCGGTTGATCCGGTTTTGGGAAAGTTATTTGATAAGTTGCCGTTAAGAAAATTACATCCCCACACCAATTATTTTCAGTCTTTAACCGAAGCGATTATTGGTCAGCAGCTTTCTGTTAAGGCGGCGGATACCATTATTGGCCGGTTTCGTAGTTTATTTAAGAGCGAAGAATTTCCTTCCCCTAAACAGATTTTGGCTAAAAGTGATAGGCATTTGCGTTCAGCTGGTATGTCCTGGTCCAAAGCCAGTTATGTTAAAAATTTAGCCAAAGCAACGCAAGAGAGGGTAGTTAATTTTAAAGATTTGGAAAAATTAAAAGATGAAGAAATTATTGAAATGCTGGTTAAGGTAAAAGGTGTTGGCCGCTGGACAGCGGAAATGTTTTTGATTTTTTCTTTGGGTCGGCCGGATATATTTTCTCCAGGTGATTTGGGCTTGCGCAATGCAATTAAAAAATTATATGGCTTACGACAAGATCCTTCGCCAAAGAAATTACATAAAATATCTTCACGCTGGCAGCCGTACCGAACTTACGCTTCATTGTACTTATGGGCGAGTCTGGATAATACTAATAGACAAAAGAGTTAGTTTTCGTTAGAATTAGCTTGTTAATCCATTAATTAAATTTTTATGAATAAAAAATATTTGGCCGAGTTTATCGGAACTTTTGCTCTGTCTCTTGTTGTCTTAATGGCTGTGGTTTCTACAAAAAGTTTACCGTTGGCTGTGCCACTGATTGCTGGACTAACTCTAAGTTTATTTGTTTATTCTATTGGCTCAATTTCCGGCTGTCATATTAATCCGTCAGTTACTTTGGCGCAATTGTCAGTTAAGAAAATTTCTTTAAAAGAGGCGGTTATTTATATAGTTATTCAATTTTTGGGAGCTTTACTGGCTATGGCTGTAGCCAAGATTTTTGTGATTGTAAATCCGATGACTGGAACGATGTTTAGCGGCAAAGTTTTTTTGGCTGAAATGTTGGGAGCATTTTTCTTTAATTTTGGCATTGCTTCGGTGGTTTATGGCAAAGCCAAAGAACAGATGTCTGGACTTGTGGTCGGCGGTTCGTTGGTTTTAGGAGTTTTAATTGCATCACTAGCTGGCGCAGCCGGAATACTTAATCCAGCAGTAGCCTTGGTTTTAAATTCGTTTAACTTTGTTTATCTTTTTGCGCCAATTGTTGGCGCAGTGCTTGGATTTCAGGTTTATAGGTTTATTGCCGAATAGATTGATTATATATGGAGAGGTGTCTGAGTGGTCGAAAGTGCCGCTCTCGAAAAGCGGTAGGGTTTATAGCCCTCGTGGGTTCGACTCCCACCCTCTCCGCAGCGTAATAAAATAAAGCGAGGAAGAAGAATGACCAAACTGCTTGAATAGACTATTTACAATGGTTAAATTTATGAAAAAACTCCTATTATTTTTCCCAATCATTTTTTTAAGCGGTTGTTCTATAGTTAATCAGTCGCCAGCTTCAATTTCTGTAATATCTGCTGTGTCCAGTAGTAGCCCGAAAATTTATCAGAATACAACTTTAGGTTTTAAGCTTACTTTCCCTAATCAATCTTGGCATACAGAACAGGGAAACGATCCGCATTTTTATGAGAGTGAAACCTGTTTGCAAACGGAGCAGTCTGACTGTGCCGCTTTGGAAGTACAAAATCATGATAGTGAATTTGGGCAAGGGGCGGAAGCAGCTTTTAAAGTTTTGCAGATCGATGGCAAGGAGCCTGTTAAGTTAAATTCTTTAATACCGACAGCTGTTGTGATAAAATCAATCGCTCCTGAAGGGGCCAAAGCTTGGGGTTGGGAGTATGATATATTTTTTTCTGCAGCCAAAAAAAGATTTTTGATATTTACCAATGATGCTGCTTTGGAGCAAAGTGTGCTACCGACTTTCTCAATAACTTCCACCCAGTCAGCAGGAGTTATTGTTCAAGATTCAATTCGCGCTTACGAAAAAGGTATTACCAGTCAAACATATATAGATGCTAAGGAAGATTTGGAATATAATGATACCGTGAAAAATTTTGGATTAGATATTATGTATGCGGATGTAACTCAAGATGGCAAAGAAGAAGCTTTAGTTTCTATTCCTTCAGGCGGAACAAACGGAATTATTGCTGTTTTGGTCTATGGTTTAGATGGTAATAAAGTAAAACTTTTGCAGCGAATTGATGGCTACAAAATGGTAGTTAAGCCTGCTGGCGGAAAATTACGAATTTATGAGTCTGACAGAGATCGGCAAGATTCCTCTAATATTTTTATGCTGGATTATAGCTGGAATGGAAAATCTTTTGATTTAAAATCAAGAACTCAAGTGCCTAACCCGGTTGACAATAAAAGTCTGTTAATGAATTAATAATTTTATCTCCACAAAAGCTTTTTAATCTGTTATACTTAAATTATATAGCTTTTATTAACTTAATTCATTTAACTATGAAAAAAGCCTTTATTACGCTTGCCGTTCTTCTCACACTAGCAGTTGCAGCTCCGGTTTTAGCTGCCGACACTATGACTCCGGCTGCAACCACAAATGGAACTGGAATGGGAGAAACACCTAGCGCCAGCGCAGTTATCAAAAAACAGCAGGCTGTTGTAAACAAGAAAGCGCCAGCAATGACCAAACAAGAAAAGGCGAATAAAGATGCCATGCTCAAGAAACAGGAAGCTCAAAAGAGAACTATGGAAAAGCAGGCTATGGCAGCAAAAAAACAAGAGAAAGCAAAAAGTAATACAGCGGTAAAAGCACCAAAACAAACAGTAGAGCCGATAGCGAAGAAAAAACCAGTAGTTATAAGAAAGAAAACGATGATAAGTATTGAAAAAAAGGAATCTTTAAAACAAGACGGAAAAACTCCAGTAGAGATTAGGTAGTAAATTTAACGTATGTTAGTTTTAGCCGGCTTTGCTTTTTTGTCTGGTTTGGTTACGATTTTAGCGCCATGTATTTGGCCTTTATTACCAATTGTTTTATCTTCAGCCGTGGCTGGCGGCGGGAAACGTCGTCCGCTTGGCATTACTCTAGGTTTGGTAATTAGTTTCAGTATTGCCACTCTGGCTTTATCCGCTTTGGTAAAATTATTTAATTTTGATCCAAATTATTTGCGTTTAGTGGCCGTAATTATATTGGCTATTCTTGGATTAGTGATGATCTTTCCATTTTTATCTCGTTATTTGGAATTAGGTATTAGCCGCTTGAGCAGCTATTGGGGTCGGCGAGGGCAAAATGTTAGCAGTGGTTTTTGGGCTGGGTTTATTACCGGACTTTCTTTGGGTATTGTTTGGGCGCCTTGCGCGGGGCCAATTTTGGCAGCCGTAGCGACTCTGAGTATTACGGGCAAAGTAAGCTGGTCAGTGGCCGTGGTAACAATTGCCTATGCCTTAGGGACTGGCTTGCCGCTTTTTGTGATTGCTACTGGCGGACAAAAAATAATCGGCAGTGTCAGATTTTTTTCAAAGTATACCGGACGAATTCAGCAGATTTTTGGAGTTATTTTAATTCTTTCTGCTTTGGCTATTTATTCAAATTATGACAAATTAATCGAGCTTAGTCTGCTGGATCGTTTTCCGGCTTTATCTCAATCAATTAGAGGTTTTGAAGATAATCAAGCTGTCACCGATGCTTTAAATAAACTTAGGCAACCAAATTCAAATAGTAATACATCAGCTGGTTCAACCTCTTCTTTGTCGGCAATTCCTACGGAAATGTCTTATCTATTTAATGTAAATTATCCTGCTCCAGAAATTGCCGGAATTTCTAATTGGCTCAATCCAAACAGCCCGGTCACCATTAAAAGTTTGCGCGGCAAAGTAGTGCTGGTAGATTTTTGGACTTATTCTTGCATAAATTGTATTCGTACTTTGCCTTTTGTTACCAGTTGGTATGATAAATACAAAGATCAAGGATTGGTAGTTTTGGGAATCCATACTCCTGAATTTGAGTTTGAAAAAGATGCAGGCAATGTAGCCAAAGCTATCAGGCAATTCAAGATTCACTATCCTGTTGCTCAGGATAATACCTATGGAACTTGGGAAGCTTTTAATAATCAGTATTGGCCAGCAGAGTATTTGATTGATGCCGAAGGCAATGTACGGCGGACTCATTTTGGCGAGGGTGAATATGATCAAATGGAAAAAGCAATCCAAGTGCTTTTGGTTCAAACTGGCAAAACAGTTAGTGATTCACTGGCTAGTATGCCAGATCAGACGCCGACCGAAGCAACTTCTCCGGAGAGCTATTTGGGAGCAGAGCGGGCTCAATATTTTTATCCGGATCGAGTGTTATATGTAGGCAGCAAGGTTTTTTCACTGCCCGATAGTCAACCAGTTAATTCGTTTAGTTTTGGCGGTAGTTGGAAAATTGAGCCAACTAGTGCGGTTGCCAGTGCTGGCGCCAGTTTGGTTTATCATTTTCAAGCTGATAAAGTTTATTTAGTTTTAAACCCTCCTCGAGGCGGAAGCGGCAAAGTCAAAGTTTATTTAGATGGAAAATTAGTAGATAGTAAAAATGCCGGCGTAGATGTAAAAAATGGCGTAATGATGATTGATTCAGATCGTTTATATAACTTAGTTGATTTACATGGGTTTAATGGAGAGCATGTTTTAAGATTAGAATTTGAAACTCCGGGTATTGAGGCCTTTGCCTTTACCTTTGGTTGATTTTTACCACCCTTGACAAATGTCTTAAAATTAGTTAAGCTGCTTAAGCAATTTGTCTGGTTTATGATGCAAAAAAATATTTCAGAAAAAACGTTTAAACGGCTTATCATCCAAGGCTACGGCCGTTATGCCGCGAGTGAGCTCGCTGGTTTTTGGTTGGGTTTACGTTTTCCTTACGTTGCTTGTGGTTTACTAGCAGCCGTAGGGGTTTATTTAATTAATATTCCAACTCTTTTTGTCCTCATGGTAGTTGCTTTTTTAGGTATTTTTCTTAGTTACCACCCGTTTGATTATGGGTATAATTACTTTTTAAGATACTTGTTTAAGTCGCCAAAGTTACCGCCTCGTTCAGCGCAAATTAAATTTGCTTGCGGTATAGCTACTGGTTTGTTGGGAGCAACTATATTTTTATTTTGGCAAGGTTTTATCGCTACGGGGATTATCTTAGGGAGCGTGATGATTTTTTCTGCCATTTTAGTGACTATTACTGATATCTGTATTCCCTCAATGATTTATAATTGGTTGCATAGGAACAAATTGTCTGAACAGATTTGTTAAGTTTAGGATCCTGTTTTGCTTTGAATAAAATAAGTTTTATATGAAAATAAGCAGAGAAAATTTAATTACAGAGATTATGGAAAATTTACATGCCATAAAAAACAGAATGCATGTAAATTTTAATCGACAAGGCTTTGATGACTGCATGACTCACTCTCAGCTTTTTGTTTTATCAATTATTAAACAAAATCCAAGTATAGGAATCAAGGAATTGGCAAAAAAAATGAATATTTCTCCAAGCGCAATAACTCAGTTGGTAGATAGTTTGGCAGACAGTGGTTATGCCATTCGTCAGGCTGACCCCAAAGATCGCCGCGCTCTGCTCTTGGGTATTTCGGAGAAAGGTTTAAAATATCTAAGTTTATTTAAAAATAAATATACAAAAGTTGTAGCGGTATTATTTAATAGTTTAAATGACGAAGAATTAAAAAATTATTTACAGCTTAATAAAAAAATATTAACTAATGTTTTAGAAAAAAAATAAATATATACTTTATATGGGCATTACCCGTATAAACTCATTCACTCAAAAATATTTTAGCAAGCTAAATATTTTATTCATTCATTTTGTTTATGAAAAAATTCGTAATATATGGTTTGGTTGGAGTTGTGGTTATTGGCATAGCTTTTTCTGTGTTTAGAAAAGGAAAAGCCAAAGAAGAGACAACGGTGGTTCATCCGGCCGATTTTGTTCAGCAAGTTTCGGTGTCCGGTAAAGTGGTAGCGGCTCAAGATGTAGATCTTGGTTTTTCTCAGGGCGGCCGCATCTCAAAAGTTTATGCTAAGGTTGGCGATGTAGTTCCGGCCGGAAAGTTATTGGCAGAAATTGAGAATGGAGATTTGCGAGCTACGGTTTTACAAAAACAAGCTGCTTTGGAAACACAACAGGCCAAATTAGAATCTATTAAACAAGGTACACGACCCGAAGAATTAGCTATAGCGCAAACAACGGTTGATAATGCTCAATCTGCTTTGACCCAAGCTGATCAGGTGGTGGCTGACGCTATTAAAGACGCCTATACAAAATCTGATGACGCGATCAGGCACAAGGTGGATCAGTTTATGACCAACCCAAGTTTGGATCCGCAATTAATTTTTTTGACCAAAAATATTCAAACAGCTAGAAATGTTGAATTTGAGCGTTTGACGATTCAGAAAATACTGACAGATTGGCAAATTGATAATGCCAGTATCATTGGTAATGACGGAGTTTTAGTATATGCGGAAAAAGCGCAAAAAAATTTAGCTTCGGTGTCTTCTCTGCTGGCTGATGCCGGTTCGGTTTTAAACGAAGCCACTATTTCTCCAACCATAACTCAGACCGCTGTTAGCGGTTATATTGCCGATATTGCTGCTGCTCGTACGGCGGTAAACACAGCAATTGTCAATTTGAGCGCCGCAGTTGGGGCGCAAAAAAACGCGTCCGCCAGTTTAAGCAGCGCTCAGAAAAATTTATTATTAAAAAAAGCCGGATCAACTCAGGCTGATATTGATGCTCAGTCAGCTCAAGTTAAAGCTGCCCAAGCAGATTTGGCTAATGCGCAAGCTCAGTTGGCTAAAACGCTTATCTTTTCTCCTTTTGCTGGTGTAGTTACAAAGATGGAGGCTAAAGTCGGGCAGATTGTTTCTTTAAATACTACCGAAGCTTCAATGATTGGCAACGGATCGTTCCAAGTAGAAAGTTTTGTGCCGGAAGTAAATGTTTCTTTGATAAAAGTAGGCGATCCGGCCAAAGTGACTTTGGATGCTTATGGTGAAGATGTAAATTTTTCCGTAAAAATAGTTTCTATTGATCCGGCAGAAACTCTGCAGGATGGTGTTTCTACCTATAAAGCTGTGCTGCAATTTGATTCTCAAGATCCGCGAGTTAAGTCCGGCATGACTGCTAATGCTTTGATTACTACAGAAAAGAGAGAAAATGTCATCGCTGTACCGCAAAAGATTGTGGTGACAAAAGATGGTCAAAAATTTGTTAAAGTTAAAGAGGGCGAAACTGTAACTGAAAGAAAAGTTGAAACCGGCAGCGTTTCCTCTTTGGGGCAGATAGAAATTACTTCAGGACTTAAAGACGGTGATGTAGTAGTTTTGGAAGAAACTTCAGCTTCTAATAAGCAAGCAAAATAAGATAATATGTTTTCTTTTTTAGATATTCGCATTGGTTTTTTCTTGGCCTTGCGGCAAATTAGACGAGCCAGTTTTTGGACGACCAGTCTGATTGTTTTTGTGATGATTTTAACTTTTCTTAATTTAGTGGTGGTTAGCGGGGTACTGGTTGGTTTAGTACAAGCGGCTATAGACGGTCAAAGAGCCAAGAGCACCGGTGATGTGATTATTTCCACTTTGAAAGATAAAAATTATATAGAAAATAGTTCAGAAGTGATCAGTATCATAAATTCTTTGCCCGAAGTTGATTTTTTTACGGCCCGCTATCGTTTGGGCGGAACCTTGGAAGCTAACTATAAAACTAAAAAAGAGAATGAAAAACCAAATATTGCCAATGGTTTTTTTGTGGGCATTGATCCGCAAGCCGAAGACGCGGTTACTCATATTTCCAAGGATATTATTGAAGGAGAATATTTGTCTCCCACAGATTATGATCAAGTAGTGGTCGGATCTTTTTTGATCAAGCGTTATTTAAATGTTAACGCTCCCGGTCTAACTGCGCTAGACAATGTTTATGTAGGCACAAAAATACGCCTTAAACTAAATGGGGTTGAGCGCGAAGTAACTGTGAAGGGAATTTTAAAAAGTAAAGTAGATGAAATAACCCAAAATGTTTATATGGTTGATTCTCAGTTGCGCAGCTTGATTGGCAGAAATGACGGCAATGTGGCTGCAATAGCTATAAAATTAAAACCGGGAGCTGATCCGGTTGCCGTACGTGACGCTTTGATTTTACGAGGAGTAGATAATTTAGCCAAAGTACAAACCTATATAGACGCGCAGCCGCAATTTTTAAAAGATATAGTGACTACTTTCGCAATGTTGGGCAATGTATTGAGTTCAATCGGTCTGGTAGTGGCTTCAATTACAATTTTCATTGTTATATTTATTAACGCCATTACTCGCCGGAAATTTATTGGTATTTTAAAAGGTATTGGTGTCAGCGGTCAGGCGATTGAGGTGTCTTATATTTTTCAATCAATTTTTTATGCGGTCTGCGGATCGGTAGTTGGTTTCTTTTTGGTGTATGGTTTTTTGGTGCCATTCTTTATCTCTCATCCAATAGATTTTCCGTTCAGTGATGGAATTTTGGTTGCACCTCTTGATCAAACTCTGTTGCGCATGGGGCTTTTGGTTTTGGCAACCTTGATTGCCGGTTATATTCCGGCCAGAATGATTGTCCGTAAAAATACGCTTGATTCAATTTTAGGTAGAAATTAATGAATATATAGGCTTAGCCGCATATAAACTCATTCGTTCGTCCCGCTTAGCGGGATCTAAATCAATTTAATTATGATTGAAGTAAAAAATCTTACAAAAACTTTTCATGATGGCGATAAGGAAACCCGAGTATTGAAAGGGATTGATTTTAAGGCGGAAAGCGGAGAGTTTATTGCTATTATGGGTCGTTCGGGCGCCGGCAAAAGCACATTTCTTTATCAGATCAGTCTTTTGGATGAGCCAACTAGCGGAGAAATTATTATTGATGGTCGTCAAGCTGGAGCGATGACTTTAGAGGAAAAAGGGCCATTTCGTCTAACTAATTTGGGCTTTGTCTTTCAAGACTATGCTTTGTTGCCAGAATTAACAGCGGTCGAAAATGTGGCTCTGCCGCTACTGATGCAAAATATGGATTCTGCTCAAGCTTATGCCAAAGCCACCGAAGCTTTGTTAAAAGTAAAACTTGGTCATCGTCTAAAAAATATTCCTAGCCACATGTCGGGCGGTGAGCAGCAAAGAGTTAGTATTGCTCGCGCAATTTCTCATCATCCAAAAATATTGTTTGCCGATGAGCCAACTGCCAATTTGGACAATGAATCTTCCCATGCAGTATTGGAGATTTTTAAAGAACTTCATCGTGAAGGTCAGACAATTATTATGGTTACCCATGAAGAGCAGTATGCCAAAATGTCTCAGAAAATAGTTAAGTTTGATGATGGACGGATAGTTTCGATTGATAAAAATTAATAAAAAATTACTTCAATAATAATCAGCCCTGTTCGTCAGGGCTGATTTGTTATATCATATTTATATGAAACTAAACCCTTTAACACCTGAAGAAGAACAAATAGTAGTGCATAAAGGCACAGAAGCTCCCTTTACCGGCGAGTATGATGATTTTTTTGTACCTGGAACTTATGTTTGTCGCCGCTGCAATACTCCGCTTTATACTTCTGATTCTAAGTTTCATTCAGGCTGCGGCTGGCCAAGTTTTGATCAGGAGATTCCGGGCGCAGTAAAAAAGTCAGTTGATGCCGACGGTTCGCGCACCGAAATTACCTGTAATGTTTGCGGCGCTCATTTGGGGCATGTATTTATGGGCGAAGGTTTTACCGAAAAAAATACCCGTCATTGTGTAAATTCATTATCATTAAAGTTTATTCCAAAATCAGAATAAAAGGTCGAAGAACGGAGTGTTGTTTATAATTAACTCATTTTAATATTAAAATATGTTTCAAGTCCCGATTAATTATTTGGCAATTTTAGTATGTGGTATTGTTAGTATGGTGATAGGCTATTTGTGGTATGGTCCTCTTTTTGGCAAAGTCTGGATGGGTTTAATGGGCATGAGGATGGAAAATATGACTGAAGAAAAGAAAAAAGGTATGGCTAAGTCGTATTTTATGATGTTTGTCGGCTCTTTATTTATGGCTTATGTATTATCTTTTAATTTAATTTTCGCGGCAACTTATCTAAAAATGACAGGCTTATCCGCCGGCGCAGTGTGCGCGTTTTGGAATTGGCTTGGTTTCATTGCGCCCGTAACTTTAGGAAGTGTGTTATGGGAGGGGAAGTCATGGAAGTTATGGCTTCTTAATAATGGCTATCAGTTAGTTACTTTGGTAGTCATGGGCACAATTTTAATGGCTTGGAGATAAAATTATTTAAACAAAATAACCCCGCCTCTCGTGAGAGGCGGGGTTATTTTTAATTTAATTGGTTAATTCTTTTATATCCTGTTCGTATTTGGCCGTAAGAGTGAGTACATTATCTCCATAAAAACGGTATTTGGTATTTGTGCCTCCGGAAAAATAACGCATAGCTGCTTTCCATTGGCCGTCCCTGGTATCGTCAGCCCCATTATTTTTTAGCAGTAGTCCTGCAGCCATAAATGCGTCACGAATATCCCAAGGATCAGCTGAGGCTTTTCCGGTCAAAGCAGTTACTTTGTTTCGGTATCCCATCCAGGTGGAAGGGATAAACTGGGCCGGCCCCATAGCTCCTCCCCAGCCCAGCTGACTGCCGTCCTTGTTGTGTAAAGGACAGGAAACCGGTGTAACATCAGGATCGCGGCCCAGCTCGCTGGTGATAGTCATAAATGGTTCTTGATCGCGATTAGGTTTCATAATTACTTTCCAGCTTTTTTCCGGAGGATCTCCGGGCCGGTTGCAGGTGCCGACATTTTTTCCTAAGTTTGATTCCTGAGTAAGTATAGCCAAGAGAAAGGCAGCGGGCACACCAGTTTGAGTATTGACCGATTGAGCAATAGATACGGCTTGGCCGAAATTAATTTGCGTGCCTCCGCCTAGTAATTCATAGATACGGTTTCTGATCTCGGCTGCTTGTTTTTTACTATCTTTTAAAAGGTTTTGGTAAGTGGATTCCAGGTTTTGAGTAGCTTGTAATAGCTGTGTTTGTTCTTGTAATTTTCCGTTAAGAGCACTTTGTTGAATGTTGGCTAAATTAAGAAGCTGGCGATTGTCATCTTGCTGGTCTTCGTATATGTTTTGTTGATTGCTAAGCTGTTGTTGAGTGTCTTTATATTTTTGAGTTAAATCAGCGACTGACGAGGATAATTTTTGATAATTGGTCAATTCGGTAAATGCTTCGTTTATTCCGCCGTCGACTAAAAGTTTAAGTAAAAATAATTCATTACTTTTTTGATTTAAAAGACGCAACAGTTTGGCCAAATCTGCCTGCAAAATTTTTATTTTAGCCTTGGCAGCATCAATTGACTTTACAGTAGTTGATATTTTTTTATTCAGATCGCCGAGTTTGATATTAGTTGCTTTGATTTGCAGGCGCAGGCTATCTTGTTGGTTTTTAAGCTGTTTAATTTTGTTGGCCAAAGTATTTTTTTCTCCCTTGGTGGTTGCCAGTTGTTGTTCCAAAGCAGTTATCTGAGCTTCGATGTCTTGCAGCTGTTTTTCCAGCTGTTGGCGAGTATCAGCATCATCAGCTCTGACTGTCAGTGATGGAAAAATCAAAAAAATAATTAGCAAAGCTACTATATATTTTTTCCAGGAAATTTTTGGCATATTTAGCTAGATTAGAGAAGGGTAGAATAGCAATTTTTGGCTTATTTTTCAAGTTTAATTTTTATAGACAAGGCAGGCTGATTTTGGTATAGTAAGGCCATTATTTACAGTTTTTTATGAAAAAAGAACGCTTAGGGCCAATGAAGCAGATTTTTAAAGGAAGTATTTTTAGTATTTTGCAGAGGGATGTAATTTTTCCTAATGGCCAGAAAAAAATTTTTGAATATTGCGCCAGACCTGGTTCTGTTGATGTTCTGCCCTTTGATAATAAAGGCAATCTTCTCTTGATAAGAGAGTATCGTCATGGCGCTAGGAAAAATGTTTGGTTTTTGCCGGCTGGCCGGGTAGATAAAGGCGAAACGCCGTTACAGGCTGCCAAAAGAGAATTACGCGAAGAAACAGGGTTGGGTGCTAAGACTTTTAAAAAAATTTACCAAAAATCACCTAGTAATACTTTGCTTTGGGATATAAATGTTTATGCAGCCAAGGATTTATTTCCAGCGCCATTATCGGGTGATGAAGATTTTCCAATTAAAGTAGTTCCAACCCCGTTTGCTAAAGCCTTAAAGATGGCACTAGATGGCACCATTGAAAATGAATTCATTGCTTTCCATATAATTAAATTTGATTATATGATTAAGCATGGGCAGTTTAAGTGGTAAACATTAGTAATAATATCTGTTTTTCTGGCGGCAAAACACCCTCCTGCGGAGGGTGCCCTCCCGAGGGTTTTTGATTGCCGCTGCTAAAAACAGGTATTATTACTTGAGTGTATTTATGTTATATATATTACTAGTAATTTATATTTTACTTTTTTCAATATTAGCCTGGAAGAATTTTCGCTGGGCCGTTATTTTGTTTATAGTTTTTCTACCAACTTATCTCGTTCGGTTTGATGTTTTTCATTTTAAAAATTTAACCGTTCCTTCTACCGTATTAGAATTATCTTTTGGAGTTTTATTTTTGGTTTGGTTTCTAAAGTATAGCCGTTATGATATTAAAAATATTTTAGCCGCAATTAAAAAGTACAAAATATTTTTTATCGCTTTTGGTTTATTTTTCCTCTCTTCAATCGTCAGCGTTTTAATAAGCGATCTGTTTTTTTTGTCTTTAGGTTTGTGGCGCGCTTATTTTTTGGAACCGATGGTTTTGTTTTTAATTTTAATTGGCCGCAAAAATTATATAAAAACAAAAGATTTGATTTTGGGATTAGCACTTTCTAGTTTGAGTATCAGTATTTATTGTATAGTTCAAAAATTCACCGGCTGGGGAATAGCTACTCCGGAATGGACCAATGAGGCAACTCGTAGAGTAACCGCTTTCTTTAGTTCTCCTAACGCGGTTGGGCTATATCTGGCTCCGGTTTTGATGTTGGTAAGCCTTGTAGCTATTAGCAAAAAGGAAAAATATAGAAGTTCAGGATTTTTGGTATTGCTGGCAGCAGCCATTTTGTCATTATTAGCTGTTGTTTTCACCAAATCTCAAGGTACTTGGATTGGTTTGGGTGCAGGCTTGTTGGTGGTTTTATTTTTATTAGATTACAAAAAAACAGCAGTAACTATTGCTATTTTAGGTATAATATTTTCTTTGCTCGGGCCGTCAATGCGCCGAGCTGTTTTGTGGCAAGATCAAGCCGGGCAGAACCGCCTGCGGCTTTTGGGTTATACCCAGATATTTTTAACTAAGTCTCCGACTAACTTTATTTTTGGCACTGGCTTAGGCGAATTTTTTAGGAAAGTTCAAAAACCATATTACAACGATAAAATTATGGAGAGATTAATTTTCCCTCATAATATTTTTATTAATTTTTGGACTGAGACGGGGTTAGTGGGCATGTTGGTAATAATAATAATGCTGGGGAATATTTTTTATTTAGCTAATAAAATTAGACAGAATAATAAATTAGTCGGCGCCGGTATTTTGGGGATGCTAACTGTTTTAGTTGTGCATGGGTTGGTGGACGTGCCGTACTTTAAAAATGATTTATCTTTTTTGTTCTGGATTTTAATAGTTATTGTTTTTGTCACCTATGAAAATATTTGTCAAAGCCAAACCGTTGGCTTATGAAGAAAAAGTTGAAAAAATAGATGCCAATCATTTTTTGGTTTCCGTAAAGGAGCCGCCGCAAAATGGTTTGGCTAACAAAGCAATTATTAGAGCAGTTGCAAATTATTTTAAAATAGGGCAGTCTAGAGTGGTAGTAAAAAAAGGATTTACTAATAAGAATAAAATTATTGAAATTATATAATATGGACAAAGTATATTCAGATGCTCTGAAACTTCATAAGAAGTTTCATGGCAAATTGGAAGTAAAAAGCAAAGTGTCAATTAAAAATAAAAAAGATCTGTCTTTGGCTTATACCCCTGGTGTGGCTGAGGTCTGTCGAGTGATTGCTGCAGATAAAAACTTAGCCCGTGAGTACACGATAAAAAGAAATACTGTGGCCGTGGTGACGGATGGTTCGGCTATTTTGGGTTTGGGAAATTTGGGACCGGAAGCAGCGATGCCGGTAATGGAAGGCAAGGCAGCTTTGTTTAAAGAGTTTGCCGGTGTGGATGCTTTTCCAATCTGTTTGGCTACTCAAGACACAGAAGAAATAATTAAAACCGTAAAATATCTGGCGCCAGTTTTTGGCGGGATAAACTTGGAAGATATTGCCGCGCCCAGATGTTTTGAGATAGAGGAAAGGTTAAAAAAAGAATTATCTATTCCGGTGATGCATGATGATCAGCATGGCACAGCCACCGTAGTTTTGGCAGCGATGATCAATGCTTTAAAATTAAAAAAATTAGACAAAACTTTGGCGAAAGTTGTCATTAGCGGAGCTGGAGCGGCCGGCACAGCTGTAGCCAAAATTTTGGTTAAATATGGCTTTAAAAATGTGGCTGTTTGCGACAGAAAAGGTTTGCTCTATAAACAAAGAGGAGATTTGGATAAAGATAAACTGGCTTTGGCAGAGTTGACTAACCCGCAAGCGCCGGGCGATTTTACTTTAAAAGGCGTATTAAAAAAAGCTGATGTATTTATCGGTGTCAGTGGTCCAAATATTATTAGCCGAGAAGAAGTAAAAAGCATGAATGCCAAGCCAATTATTTTGGCGCTGGCCAACCCAGTGCCGGAAATTATGCCGGCTGAAGCCAAAGCTGGCGGTGCGTACATTATAGCTACCGGCCGGTCAGATTTTGCTAATCAAATAAATAATGTTTTGGTATTTCCGGGAATTTTTCGAGGCGCTTTAGACAACAATGTGACTCAAATTACCGAGGATATGTTGGTTAAAGCGGCTGAAAATTTGGCTAAATGTGTCAAAAAAATAAATCCAGAAAATATAATTCCTAAGCCGTTTGATAAAGGCGTAGTAAAGGCAGTGGCCAAAGCAATTAAATAAATTAAAAAATCCTTGCCACGGCAAGGATTTTTTAATTGGGAAACTCTGATTTTTTTCTGTTTTTTATTAAGTAGGTCATGCCGATAATAAAAAGCAGAGTAGACGTAGCTGCCGAAGTCATGCAGTAAAGACAGATGGCTTTGATAATAAAAATTTGCAGATAAACAAACCAGAGCGAAGCCAGAAAACCAAAAGGAGTAAGGCAGGCAAGTAGTTTTAAAACAGCTGGTTTGCGAGAATCAAAGTATATAGCAGCCAAGACTAAAATAGTTAAGTAATAAATTGATCCAAGCAGTGCTACCGGTATGCCAAATAGACTGGAGTACTGACTGGTGGTAACTTGTTCACAGCCTTTGAGAATAGAGCAGGGAATAGGAGTGCCCAAAAAATGTTTGGCAGCTAAATAAGTAGCGTCAATAAATCCGGCCGCGCTAAATACAGGAAAGAAGGCGGGTAGAAAGTTAGATGGCGCCGCCGGCTTGTTGGATAATGTTTCTAAATTCGTCATAGCTTTGCGGGTTTTGAATTTTTTTATCATTTAAGAAGAAAGTAGGCGTGCCATCAACCTCGCTGGCACCACTCTGATAGGATGCTTGAATTTTTGCTTTGGTCGCGGTAGAACCAAAATCTGTTTTAAATTTATTTATATCCAATTTAAGTGTCTGCGCGTAGGCGGTAAATATATTTTCCGGAGCAGTAGATCCTTCCCAGCTGGTTTGATTATCAAATAGCAGATTGTGCATTTCCCAGAATTTGCCTTGTTGGCCGGCAGCTTCGGCTGCTTGCGCTGCTGGCCAGGCGTTGACGTGTTGGGACAGAGGGAAATATCTATAAACTATAGCCAGGTTTTTAAATTCTTGACCAAGCTGTTTGACCATTGGGTAATAAGCGAGACAAGCCGGACATTGAAAGTCGCTGTATTCTATCAAAGTTACTTTGGCGTCTTTTAAAGGCGCGCCTTTGACCCAATCGTTTTGATCGGCTGATTTTACACTGCCGCCTACAAATTCGGCAGCAGGATTTTTTGAGTTTAACCAGATCATCAAAGCTATAGTTCCGGCAATAAAAATAATTATTGCCGACCAGAGTATTATTCGGGTTGTTTTTGTTTTTTTCTCATTTGATTCACGCTTGGCGAGCTTTTCTTGTCGGCGCAGTTCGTGACGTTCTTTTTTGCTCAAGTTTTGGTCAGTTGATTCCATAGTGGAAAATATATAAGTAATATATACAAAATTATAGTACAAATTGAGGAAAAGTCAATTAACAAATAATTAAGTAAATATTTGCGCAATAGTTAGTATAGGCATTGTTTTTTTACTTAAAACTAGCTTTTTGTTATACTTATTAAATATGTCAGTAATCTTATTTAAAAAACTGAATGTTTTAGTTTTGGCAGCAGTAGCCGTAGCCTTTTTTATTGGCGGATGGACAGTAAATAACAAATACTTTAGCAGTAGAAAAGAGGAAAATGAAAAACCTATGGCTTTGCGGCTGGGCGGGTACAAGTACACTTCGCCGTTATTGCTCTGCGATGCCAATTCTAACAAACAGTCAGTCAGTTTAAATAGTTTAAAAAATAGGCTGCAAAATGTGGTGAATAATGAAATAAAGAATAAGAACATTACCACCGCCTCTATATATTTTCGTGATTTAAAGAGTGGAGGGCAAGTCGATATAAATAGCGATGAGAAGTTTTATCCATCGAGCTTGCGCAAAGTGCCCTTGATGATCGCAGTATTTAAAGCTGCCGAGGCAAATCCGGGGCAGCTTGATAAATTAACTGTTATTTTTAAAGACCCGGATCAGAATATTGGACAAGAAATAAAACCAGCAGATTTTGCTAAAAAAGATAAAACTTATACTCTAAGCAATTTGCTAGAAAAAATGGTTAAGTATTCGGATAATAACGCCACTTTTGTTTTTACAAATTTACTTGGCATTGATTCTATCAAAACAATTTATAATGATTTACAGGTGCCATTTCTTGTCCCTAGTTCAAATTCTTCCAGCAGCGCGGAGATTGATTTTATGACCACAAATAAATTCGCTTTCTTCTTTAGGATTTTGTACAACTCAACTTATCTAAATGGAGATCTTTCAGAAAAGGCGTTAAAGTTGCTAACCGACACAGATTTTAAGGATGGTTTGGTGGCAGGTGTGCCTCAAGGTACGGTTGTGGCTCATAAATTCGGCCTTACTTCTCTGGGAGATAAGCATGGCAATATTGCTAGTCGTGAACTACATGATTGTGGCATAGTTTATTATCCGGATAATCCCTATCTTGTATGTGTCATGACAAAAAGTACGGCCGATATTCCGCATGTAGAAAAAACCATCAGTAATATTTCCGCAGCCGCTTATCAAGAGTTTACAAATATTTTAAAAAATAGATAAAGAAAAATTTAATTTAAAAAATCTACCTGATCCAGAGGTAGATTTTTTATTTGGATTATAGGGTAAGGCTGTAAATTATCTGGTTAATTTAATATCTCATAGTGGTTGACAATTATTGCTTTTGAGTGTATCCTGTAGCAGTTGTTCGGCGGGCATGATGCTTGTCGAATTTGATAATAAATAAGGAGGTGTTTGGTTACTAGGTACTTACCCGATAGTTCGGATGTTTGGTAGGATTATCACGACGCAAGAAACTCGTAGAATCACAGAAAAGGAAAGACAGTGCAAAAACTACGTAACGGTTTCTCTCTCGGACATGTGGGGCAATTCGTAATCGCTCTCATGCTCCTCGTGCTTCCACTGGGCGCGCTCTCCTCGTGCGCCGTCAACGGTTCGCAAACTGATACCGCAACCCAAGCGGTCACCGCCACTCTACCGCCTGCGTTGGCGGCTTATGAGTTTGGTGAGGGCAGTGGCAGGTTGGTCGCTGACAGCTCGTGCAACGGACATAATGGAGTAATCAATGGCGCGAGGTGGGTCACGCCTTCGCCGTTCACGACTCCGGATCTGGACTTTGGATTCGCGCTGAATTTTCGAACCGGCCGTAAGGATTCGGTCGAAATCGACAACTTCGGCTTGAACGGAGCGACCCAGGCGACTTGGTCGGCTTGGGTACTGCCCGTTTTCAATCCGCCCGGCGGCCAGCACGGCCACATTATTTCCAAGAGTGGCTCATTCAATTTGAAGACGAGTACGGCTGTTGGAGGCGATCCAACTCAGCCGCACTTCGCTTGTGAGCTCTTGTTGGATAACGGTGGTTCGATCCAACAGAATAGTGTGTCATTCCGTCACTTGGGCGAGATGGTACACGTGGCCTGTGTGTACAATGGGGAACTGGGAGTGTTGGATATCTATGTCAACGGGCAAAAAGACAACGGAGTCTTGACTGGTACGACTACCGATATTCCAACGCAACTCAGGTCGTCTTGTACGCCAACCAACGTCGGGAGGGCGGACGAAGGCTATGAGTTCTGGGGCGTGATCGACAATGTCCGCCTCTACCTGTATGACCTGGCGCTGGAACAGGTCCAGCTCGACATGCTCACACCGGTCGGACCGCCCGACTGCACCGTAACTACGAACTAGTTCTTTCCGCCAGGGACTACAATGTCCCGACCCGTGCCACTGAGGTGGTGCGGGCTTTGTTTTTTTATTTAAAATAAGAATTTTTGAAAAATAAAAAACCGTCTTAAATTTAAGATGGTTTTTTATTTGTCGGGGTAGTGGGACTTGAACCCACAATCCCCTGGTCCCAAACCAGGTGCTCTAGCCAATTGAGCCATACCCCGTATTTAAGTTGTAATTTTAATTTGTCGTGGGACGCTTAGCGTCCCAAGCACAACGCTTAGCGTTGTGCCGCGGGTCAGAGTCGAACTGACCACGCCAGCCTCTTCAGGGCTGCGCTCTACCGATGAGCTACCGCGGCTCCTGCTCTTGATTGTTGTGGGACGCTTAGCGTTCCAATTACAACGCTGAGCGTTGTGGACCCTATCGGGCTTGAACCGATCACCCCCGCGTTGCAAACGCGGTGCTCTACCAAATGAGCTAAGGGCCCTAAAAAGTAAAAATATTCTACCAGTAAGTGTTTATAAAGTCAACAATTTATAATGGTTTATGGCAATGGTGATAAATTCGCCCATTTTTTGTGAAGGCAAAAGCTGGCAAACGTACTCTTAAAATGATATACTTAATACAATATAAAAGAAAATTATTTTATTAAATAATACATTGTATGTCAGAAGTTTATATGGTTTTGCGTGTGTTGTTAGCTCTGTTTTTAGGCGGAATGTTGGGTTGGCAAAGAGAGCGCTGGGGAAAATGGGCTGGTCCAAGAACTTACGCTTTGGTGGCTGGCGGCTCGGCTCTTTTTACAATTTTATCTGTTATTGCTTTTGGCACAGATATCTCTCATATTGCTTCTCAAGTAGTGGCGGGAATCGGGTTTTTGGGCGCAGGCACAATTTTACATAAAGAAAACAGAGTTGAAGGCTTAACTACGGCTGCCGGAATGTGGATGGCAGCGGCCATTGGTATGGCAGTGGGGGTAGAGTATTATATTTTGGCAATAGCGGTGAGCTTGTTGGTACTTTGTATTTTTATGTTTGATGATAGAAAATATCAAACCAGATCTGAGAATAAAGATTAATTTATTCGTTTTTTTTATGCAAAAAGGATTGACTAATGCAGAGGTAAAAGAACGCTGTCTTCGTTTTGGCTTAAATCAACTGACCTCCAAAGAGATACGCTGGTATCATATAGCTCTTAGTCAATTTAAAAATCCTTTCATTTTTCTTTTGGCTGCGGCAGCCGGAGCCTCCTTTGTTTTAGGCGAAGAAATTGATGGTGTTTTTATAATTATTTTTATTTTAACCAATGCCATACTTGGTTTTTGGCAGGAAAATCATTCTGCCCACGCGTTGCGTGATTTAAAAAAATATATCACCGAAAAAACTCATGTAATCAGAGAAGGTAAAGAAGTCTTTATTGATGTGATAGATTTGGTAGTTGATGATATTGTGATGCTGCAAGCCGGAGACAAAATTCCGGCTGATATTAAATTTTTGGAAAGCCGGGGATTGCTAGTGGATGAATCTATTTTAACCGGTGAATCCGCACCAGCAGCCAAAAGCACTGAAGGAGAAAATAATCTAGGTTTTTCCGGTACACTGTTAGTTTCCGGCAATGCTACAGCTATAGTTTTGGCAACCGGCAATAATACCGAAATAGGAAAGATTGCTAAACTTACTTTAGAAACGGTGAGTGACAGCGCTTTTCAGCGAGAAATGAAATCTTTCAGTTCTTTTATTTTGCGGTTGGTAGTTATTTCTATTTTGGCTTTATTTTTATTTAAATTTTTTACTCGTGGCGCCGGGTTTAATTTTGTAGAATTTATAATTTTTGCTATTGCTTTGTCTGTGGGAGTTATACCGGAGGCTTTGCCGCTAGTGATTACCACTGCTTTATCGAGAGGCGCTTTGCAACTAGCTAAAAAACATGTGGTGCCAAAAAGACTTTCGGCCATTGAAGATTTGGGAAATATTGATATTTTGTGCACCGATAAAACCGGCACTATTACAGAAAACGAAATGAAAATGGATGATATTTTGGAAACTAAAAAAGACGGAACTTTGCGTTACGCGCTATTAGCATCTAACTATGAAGAGAAAAAAGAGACCGGTCAGAATTCTTTTGATACAGCTCTTTGGGATCATGCTACTCATAACTTGCAGACAGAAGTTAAGCGGATAAAAAAAATAGCGGAAATGCCTTTTGATCCGGAGCGCCGCCGTAATTCTGTATTAGTGCAAGATGGTGAGCAAGGTAAATTGGTGGTGCGAGGCGCGCCAGAAGAGCTGATTAATCTATGTTCAGAGTTTGAAGATTATAATAAAAAAGAAATTTTGGAGAAAATAAAAGCCTATGGCTTAGAAGGCAAACGGGTTTTGGCTATTGCCTTTAAAGAGATTGCAGGTAGTTTGGCAGATTTAGAAAAAATTGATTTAAAGAAAGAAGAAAACAAACTTACTTTTGTCGGTTTGGCAGTATTCGCCGATCCGCTGAAATCTTCGGCTATGAAAGCGATAAAAGAGGCTGGGCATTTGGGAGTACAGGTAAAAATCATTTCCGGAGACAGCAAAGAAGTTACGGGCAGTGTAGCTTATAAAATTGGCTTAATAAGTTCTCCAGAAAAAGTAATTACCGGTTCGGAATTGGAACAGATGGGAGAAGAGGCTCATCAAGCAGTTTTGGAGTATCATGCGTTTGCTCGAGTTTCGCCCGTACAAAAATTTAATATTATAAATTTATTAAAAGGCAAACATTTTGTAGGGTTTTTGGGTGAAGGCTTTAATGATTTGCCGGCTCTTAAAACTGCCAGTGTGGCGCTAGTGGTAAATAACGCTTCTGATATTGCTAAAGATACAGCTGATATTATTTTGTTGAATAAAAGTTTAATGGTAATTATAGACGGCATAAAAGAAGGCCGAAGAATTTTTGTTAACAGTTTTAAGTATATTAAAACTACTTTGGCCGGTAATTTTGGCAATTTTTATGCCTTAGTTTTTGCTTCTTTACTAGTTCCTTTTTTGCCGATGCTGCCCCTGCAAATTTTGCTTTTAAATTTTCTAACTGATTTTCCAATGATTGCTATTGGTACGGATAATGTTGATTTAAAGGAACTGCGCAAGCCCAAAGGTTTTCAGATCAAAGAAGTGGTTTTGCTCTGCACTATTTTGGGATTAGTAAGCACTGGTTTTGACTTTGCTTTTTTTGGCTATTTTTATCGGTTTGGCGAACAAAATTTGCAAACCATGTGGTTTATTGGCAGTGTGTTAACAGAATTTCTGCTTATTTTTTCTATGCGTCGCCAGGGTTTCTTTCTTAAAGGCGCTCGCCCGGGTAAATGGATATTGGGACTGACAGTTTTTTTGGTGCCGTTTAGTTTGGCTTTGCCCTACATAAGAATAGCGAGAGAAATTTTTTCTTTTAAAGTTCAGCCGCTTTCTTCGATGGTAGTAGGACTTATTTTGGTTGTTGCCTATTTGGCAGTCAATGAAATAGTAAAATTACTTTATTATCGCCGTTTTGCTAAGCGGTAATAAGAAGTAAAAGTATTTTTTTGATTTGTTTGTAGTATAAAATAAGATTGTAATTTTAATTATTAATACTTAAAAAATTATGGCCTGGTATAATTTCGTCGCCTGTTTTTTCTTGGGTGTATTTTTGATAAATTCACTGCCGCATTTAGTTCACGGTGTTTCTGGTGATAGATTTCCTACTCCTTTTGCCAAACCACCAGGCAAGGGCTTATCATCGCCAATACTAAATGTAGTTTGGGCTTTGATTAATATTGTAGTCTGTTTTCTTTTATACAAAGCAGCCAAGATTTCCATGTCCAATATTTGGACAGTAATCCTGTTTGCAGCCGGATTTATTATAATGAGTTTTAGGTTGAGCTCTGTACTGACAAATAAATTAAATTCTTAAAAATAAAATACGTCCGATTAAGGACGTATTTTATTTTGAAATTATTTTTTATTCTTCAGTTGGTGGCGGTACTTCGCCTTCGTCGGCAGATTCTTCGTCAAGAGTTTCGCCTCTTTCCACTGCTTCCCAAATTGCTTTGGAAACAGCTTTGAGAACTTTTGGATTATCTTTTAAGAATCTTTTGGCTGTTTCTCTGCCTACACCCAGTTTTTCTTCACCGTAAGAATAAGAGTTACCGGACTTGTTAATTACTTTGTAAATTACGCCATTGTCCAAGATGTCTCCGGAAACGGAAATACCTTCGTTATACATGATATCAAATTCACAAGTTCGGAAAGGAGCAGCTACTTTATTTTTTACTACTTTAACTTTAACTCGGTTGCCGATAATTTTATCACCTTGTTTAATTTGGGCCGCGCGTCTGACTTCAATTCTAACGGAAGAGTAAAACTTCAGAGCCATACCGCCGGTAGTTGTTTCCGGATTGCCGAAAACAATGCCGATTTTCATTCTGATCTGATTGATAAAGATAACAACTGTTTTTGACTTACTAATTATACCAGTTAATTTACGAAGTGCTTGACTCATCAGTCTGGCTTGCAGGCCC
The DNA here is from genome assembly GCA_035473115.1 of Candidatus Udaeobacter sp. GTDB lineage: Bacteria > Patescibacteriota > Patescibacteriia > Magasanikbacterales > GWA2-37-8 > XYD2-FULL-39-9. The sequence goes on from DATION010000003.1 coordinate 58,427, forward strand.
ATATGAGAATCACCCATGTCGCCTTCAATTTCGGCTTTTGGCACCAAAGCGGCCACTGAGTCCACGACAATTACGTCTACTGCATTGGAGCGCACCAAAGTTTCAACTATTTCTAAAGCTTGTTCGCCAGTATCAGGTTGAGAAATCAAAAGTTCGTCTACCTTTACACCGATTTTTTTGGCATAATCTGGATCTAAAGCATGTTCAGCATCCACAAAAGCGGCAATGCCGCCCAGTTTTTGCACCTCAGAAACGATATGTTGAGCCAGAGTAGTTTTACCACTGGCTTCCGGGCCATAAATTTCAATGATACGGCCGCGTGGTACTCCGCCAACTCCCAAAGCGATATCAAGTGATAAACAGCCGGTAGGTACGGCATCCACATCGCTGGTTTTGGCCTCGCCAAATTTCATTATTGCTCCATCGCCGAATTTACTTTTGATCTGTTCGATCGCGCTTTCCGCGGCCTTGAGTTTCTCCTTTACCTCGTCGGATATTTGTTTCGGCATATCTCTATAAATATATGTTTTAATTATTAAAATTTGTTTTTAAACCTTCGGCAGTCAGAGCGCTAGATTTAACAATTATGTTACGGGTGATAGTGGTTACTTTTCCATGTTTTTTGATTGCTGATATGGTAATAGTATTTACGCCGTTTGACAAGTCTAGTGGAATTTCGAATTTGCCATCATCATTGGCCATCACATCTTTGCCATTAACAGTTAAACGAACTTCTTTTTCTGTCTCACCTTGTACTAGCGTAGTAGGTTTGCTGGAAATATAGCCATCAGTCGGAGTATAGACAATTAATTTTGGTAATTGCAGAACGCCGTTTACTTGCCAAGCTAAATAACCAATAAATCCGGCTAGTAAAATAACTGCGCCAATGTTTTTAAATATATTTGTTAAGGAGCTGAGCGAGCCAAAAGCCAGAGCGCGGCGCGGATGAGAAGGAATATCATCGGTTAAATCTGATTCTTGAGAAAATTGGTAGAGCAGGCTGGCCGGGTTTAAATTTAAATCCTCGGCATATTCTCTGATGTAGGCGAGGCGATGAGCTTTGGTTTGCGGCAGTTCTTTAAAGTGCCCTAGCTCAATAGCTTCCAAATACTTTAAAGGTATTCGGCTTTTTTGGCAAATATCATCTAAACTTAAACCTTGTTTTTCACGCTCTTTTTTTAAGCGTTCGCCTACTCGAGTTAAAGATTCTAATTTTTTGAGACAGAAGATAGGCATAATTTATTCTTAGGAGTTGACGGAGTCTTTTACTTCGTCTTCAAATATTGGCGCGCCGCCGGCATCCATAGACTGTTCGCGTTCGGACAAGTCTTCATTTTCGGTTGGCCGCATATGTTCCATAAAGACCTCGCGCGGTTTGGCGCCATCAGCTGGACCTACTATACCAGCTTCTTCCATTTCATCCAACAGTCTGGCAGCTCGAGCATAACCGACTTTCATACGGCGCTGCAAAAGTGAAGCGCTGGCCTTGCCAGATTCCATCACTATTTTTTTGGCTTCATCAAATAATGGGTCATTATCACTGCTGGCTCCGCCAAACATGTTGATTGTGCCACTTGATCCAGTATTATTATTTCGAGAAACAATTGATTCATCATAAGCCGGAGGTTCATCTCCTTTTAATTTATCAACTACTCGTTTCATTTCTTCTTCAGAAACAAACGCGCCTTGCAAACGTTTTGGTTGAGAAAGATCAGCAGTTAAAAATAACATATCGCCGCGGCCCAATAATTTTTCCGCGCCGGCTGAATCTAAAATAGTACGTGAATCAACTAGTGATGCTACCGAAAAAGCAATACGAGCCGGAATGTTAGCTTTCATTAGGCCGGTAATTACTTCCACACTCGGACGTTGAGTAGCCACAATTAAATGAATACCAACAGCGCGCGCCATCTGTGCCAAGCGAATAATTCCAGCTTCAACTTCGCTTGCTGCCATTGCCATTAAGTCAGCCAACTCATCAATCACAAAAACTATATAAGGCAAAGGTTCGGCAGCAGTTTTATTGTAAGAACCAATATCTCTTTTGCCGGCATCAGCCAGAATGGTAAAACGTCGATCCATTTCACCGATTGTCCATTTGAGAGCGTTTACAGTTTTGGCGGCATCGGTGATTACCGGAGTAAGTAAATGAGGAATGCCATTATACATTGTCAGTTCAACTCGTTTGGGATCCACCATAATCATACGCAAAGTGGCGGCAGTATTTTGGTAGAGCAAACTTAATAAAATAGTATTGATACAGACAGTTTTTCCGGAGCCGGTAGAACCAGCTACCAGCAAATGAGGCATCTTAAGGAGATCGCCAAACCAAACTTTACCGGCAACGTCTTTACCCAAAGCCATCATCATATTGTGTCTTTCTGGGTTTTTAAATTCCGGACTTTCTAAAAGTTCACGCAAAGTGACCATAGCCACTTTTTGATTTGGCACTTCTATACCAACTAAAGATTGGCCGGGAATCGGCGCTTCTATACGAATTGGGTGAGCTGCTAAAGCCAAGGCTAAGTCATTGCTTAGGTTGGTGATTTTGGTAAGTTTTACGCCTTTAGCCGGTTTAAGAGAGTATTGAGTAACTGTTGGACCAACTCGCACTTCGCCCATATCTACTTCAATGCCAAAATTTTTCAAAGTGTCTTGAATAATAGCGGCATTGCCTTTGATGTCTCCGGAAGTTGGTTTGCTTTTCGAAGTATATAATAAATCAACCGGCGGCAGATCGCGGATAATTGGTTTTGGTATGCCTTTTTCTTCAGGTTCATTTATTTCAACTGCTTCTATCGGAGCTGTTTCAACATCTTCCTGTTTTTCAAAATTTTCTTTTTTGTTTAAGTTTCGTTGTTGGAAGATTCTTCTTTCTTCCTCTTCTTCAGTTTCGGTATTTTCTTCTGTTTCCGATTCGGAATCTTTTGTTTGGTAGTCGCCTTTTATTTTGAAAGTAACTTTTTCGATTTGATTTGGATCTGTTTTAAATGAAGAAAAGAAAGAAACAATTTTTTGTCCAAACCAGCCTAGGAGTAAAAAGAATTTTTTATGCAGATCAACAATTTGCGCCAGAGAAGTATTGAATAAAAATATAATACTGGTTAAAAGCAAGCCGATTAGCAGCATGGTTGCGCCCCAATAGCCAAGGTATTTGTTTAATGGCCAGGCCAAAGCAAAGCCGATCAATCCGCCGCCATAGCCTTGGGTGGCCAGACTAAACATTTCATCTACCGGTTTTTGCAGATGCACCAAGCCGTTAAAGCCGGCAATAAACAAAATTGATCCCAGCCAGTGAGTGGGTCGGTATTCATAGTCCATGTCTTTTACCATTAATATCGCCACCAAAATCAAAATAATCGGAAAAACATATCGAGCCTGGCCAAATATAATGGCTAAAAGAGAATCAATAAATTGTCCGGCGACTCCAGCTAAATTAAAAAAACTTAAGGCTGATAGTCCGCCCATGATAAACAACAAGAGAGCCAGAAGCCCTCGACTAATATCCGGGTTTAAATTGATTTGCTCCGAAAGAGTCGGTTTGCGCGCTCGGTTTCTTGGCATAATAAGCCTATTATATCACAAGTCGCGTTTTTCTTCATTAAGCTGCGGCAAGAGATGCATGTTTTAACTAACGAATCAAATTTAGAAAACTTTTTCTGAACAAAATAATGTTCGAGAAAAAAGAGAGAGATTTGTTTAATAAATCCGATCCGGTTGAGACATCAACTTTTGCGCAGCTTGATAAAGAAAAAATATTCTGGCTATATTTTATAGTGGTTAAATTATTTGTCAAGACTAAAAAGTTATGCACCGTTTTTATTTTTGATAAAAAATAAAAGCAGCCATTTATGCTAATGGCTGCTTTTAAATGGTAGCGATATTTTCCTCCTCGTTTGGCGCTTCGCTACGGAGAGCGCCGTATTTATTGTTAGGGTGTTTGGTTGCGGCGAGCACGACGAACGTTGATTACGTTCACTGCAATTGCGCAAGTGGCAGCAACCACGCAGCTGCTGACGACACTCGCTGTAAATAGTATGAATCGGCATCTGACCGAGTAATCGTTTAGCAGGTCGTATCCTATGCACCCTAGCGGAAATAGCGCTAGTGTGAGAAAGCCTGCCAAGCCAACGCAGTTGATAACACTTTCCGAATGGTTGAGGTACGTTCCTTTATGGGTTCGGCGCTTCCTCAGAAAGTGTGCCAACCATACCGCCACCGTCCCGATACTCACGCTTCCCACGCTTCCTGCTACCATCACAGCAGAAGTAGTAAAAAAAGGGTCAGCCCCTTCTACTAGCAGTATTAGCGTTGAAACTACGCCAGCGGCCATAAATACCGCTCCCCAAATACTTACCAGATCTTCGCTAATAACGTAACTTTTGCTTGCATGCCTCATCAGAATGTCTCCCCTCTAGAGAGTTTGTAGAATTTATGAAAGAGCGAATAGATAAAGATAGCATAGAACAACTACATTGTCAATGGGTTAAATAGTAGAAATGTAGATTTGTGTACACCCTGTGGATAAATTTATTTAAAGTTTATTTTTTTAAGCTAATTTTTCTCTAAAATTAGCCAAAAATACTATTTATCTTGACAATCCACAGTCTTTTGTTTTTTGCTTGACATTAGTACAAAATTCAAGTAAGATGTATTTACTTTACACTTCTAAGAAGAGAGAGACAGTAATTTTGGCTTAGATTAGCAGAAAATTTGTGACTGTTCGTTTTTGAACAGTTGCAAAATCATGCAAGGATTAATTTAAGCCCGGCCATTCGGTACGCCGGTGGCAGACGGGCTATAATAATTATCATGTTGGCCTTGCTAAACATAGCGAAATTTTAAATAAAAATACTTTTGCGCCTTTCAAGCGTAAGTTTTTTGTTTTTAACTGCCAAAATTTACAAGCCGTAAGCGAAGTAAATTTTGTGCAAGTTAAAAATCCACCGAGTTTGTGGCTGCAGAGAGCCGAATGGGTGTGCGAAGGGCAGAGCGGTGGATATAATGACATTTATTATTAATAAAAATTATTTTTTAAAGAAAAGTTATGCCAATTTTCAAACGCCAAGCCTTAAAGACATCCGAACGCAAATTTTTTACCAATGTTCGCGATGCGATGCCGGTACCGGATTTGATTGAAGTGCAAAAAAGCTCTTATGAATGGTTTTTAAAATTTGGCATCAAAGAATTGTTTGATGAAGTTTCGCCAATGACCGATTTTACCGGACGTGATCTGGAACTATATTTAGAAGATTATTATTTGGATGAACCAAAGTTTGACGAAGTAGTTTGCCGCGAAAGAAATTTAACTTTTGAAGCTCCGCTGCGCGTGACTGCTCGCTTGCTCAACAAACGCACCAGTCAATCCAAAGCTCAAGAAATTTATTTAGGCGATATTCCGCTGATGACTCAGCGCGGTACTTTTATAATCAACGGCATTGAGCGCGTGGTAGTTTCTCAGCTTATCCGCAGCGCCGGCGCATTCTTTACTGCCGAAAATATTCGTGGCCGCCGTTATTATGGGGCCAAAATTATTCCAAATCGCGGTGCTTGGATCGAGATCGAAACCGACATGAATAATGTCATTTGGATTAAAGTTGATCGCAAAAGAAAAGTAGCCGCTACTTCTTTGTTGCGTGCTTTTGGTTATGAAACTGATGAAAAAATAGTTGATTTATTTAAAGGCGTAAATAATCATCCAAGCATTGATTACATCGATGCTACCATCAAAAAAGATTTAGCCAAAAATCCTGATGAAGGTTTGATTGAAGTTTACAAAAGAATTCGTCCGGGTGATTTGGCAACTGCCGATAATGCTAAAAGTTTGATTTACGCCATGTTCTTCAATTTTGAACGCTATGATTTGGGCAGAGTTGGTGTTTATAAATTTAATACCAAATTTGATTTAGGTTATAAAAACGAAGATTACGATAAAAAAGAAAACCGAGTTTTATCTCCGGAAAAATTATTGGCAGTAATCCAAGAAGTTGTGCGCTTAAATGTTACTCAAGAAGAACCAGATGATATCGACCATTTGGGCAACCGACGTATTCGCGCTGTGGGTGAATTGGCGCAAAATCGTTTCCGTGTTGGTTTGGCTCGTATGGAACGTATCGTAAAAGACCGCATGAGTACTCAAGAACTGGAAGTAATTTCTCCAAACAAACTTATCAATGCCCGACCAGTAATTTCGGCAATTCGCGAATTCTTTATGAGTTCCCAGTTGTCTCAATTCATGGATCAAACCAATCCGTTATCTGAATTAGAACATAAACGCCGCGTGAGCGCTTTGGGTCCGGGAGGTTTATCTCGCGATCGCGCCGGCTTTGAAGTGCGCGATGTGCACACTACTCACTATGGCCGCATCTGTCCGATTGCTACTCCAGAAGGACCAAACATCGGTTTGGTAAATCACCTTTCCAGTTTTGCGCGCGTTAATGAATTTGGTTTTATCGAAACTCCTTATCGAAAAGTTTTAAAAGAAGTGCCTAATGATCCAAAATTCACTGAAGGCGAAATTTTGTTAAATGAAACTGAAGGCATAAAAGCTGGTACCAAAATTACCAAAGATTTGGCTGCCAAATTGGCCAAAGCAAAAATGAAAAATATTCCAGTACGTTCTCGCGTGACCAACGAAATTATTTATCTTAATGCTTTCAAAGAAGAAAAAACTAACACTGCAGCCGCTACTACCAGAGTAGATGCCGATGGCTATTTCTTAGATGACATGGTGCCAACTCGTATTCATGGTAATCCGGGTGTAGCCAAAACCAGTGATCTTGATTATATAGATGTGGCTTCCAATCAGATTATTAGTATTGCCACTTCTTGTATTCCTTTCCTAGAACACGACGACGCGACTCGCGCGCTGATGGGTACAAACATGCAACGTCAGGCTGTGCCATGTATTCGGCCGCAGCCGCCGCTAGTAGGTACTGGCGTGGAAGAAAAAGCCGCTTATTATTCCGGATATGTTATTGTTTCCGAAGCCGATGGTGAAGTAACCGAAGTTGACGGCAATCATATCGTGGTCACAGATAAAAAAGGAACTAAATTCACTTATTACCTAAGCAAATTTATTCGTTCCAATCATTCTACTTGTGTTAACCAAACTCCAATAGTTAATTTGGGCGATAAAGTTAAAAAAGGCCAAGGTTTAACTGATGGTCCTGGCATCAAAAATGGCGAATTATCTTTGGGTCAAAACATGTTGGTCGCTTATATGGTTTGGGATGGCTACAACTACGAAGATGCGATCATCGTTTCTGAACGCGTAGTACAAAGAGATAATTTCACTTCTATTCATATTGAAGATTACCCAATTGATGTTCGCGAAACAAAACTTGGTCCGGAAATTATTACTTCCGATATCCCAAATGTCAGTGAAGAAAAATTAAAGAATTTAGACAGCGAAGGTATTGTGCGTATTGGCGCCGAAGCAAAATCCGGCGATATTTTGGTTGGTAAGATTACGCCAAAAGGTGAAACTGAACTCTCAGCTGAAGAAAGATTATTGCGCGCTATCTTCGGAGAAAAAGCTCGTGATGTTCGCGATTCATCTTTGTATTTAGAACATGGTGAACATGGCCGCGTAACCGGTATTAAAGTTTTCTCTGCGGAAAATGGCGACAAGTTGCAGCCGGGTGTAATTAAACAGGTTCAAGTTCGTGTGGCTGACATGAGAAAAGTTCAAGTTGGAGACAAGATGGCTGGCCGTCACGGAAACAAAGGTGTTATCTCTAAAGTTGTTCCGGCCGAAGATATGCCTTTCTTGGAAGATGGCACACCAGTAGATATTATCCTTTCTCCGCTCGGTGTTATTTCTCGTATGAACTTGGGTCAGATTTTGGAAACCCATCTTGGTTTAGCAGCCAACGCTTTGGGTTACAAAGTGGCTACCCCGGTTTTAAATGGTATAAATGAAGCGCAAATAAAACAAGAATTAGAAAAAGCTGGTTTACCTACCAGCGGTCAAGTTACTTTGTATGATGGCCGCACCGGTGAACCTTATGATCATAAAGTAACTGTTGGTTATAACTACATGCTGAAACTTAACCACATGGTTGAAGACAAGATTCACCAAAGATCTATTGGTCCATACAGCTTAATTACCCAGCAGCCGCTTGGTGGTAAAGCTCAATTTGGTGGTCAGAGATTCGGTGAAATGGAAGTTTGGGCCTTGGAAGCTTATGGCGCTGCTCACACTTTGCAAGAAATTTTAACAATTAAATCCGATGACGTTACCGGCCGCTCCAAAGCTTATGAAGCGATTATTAAAGGTGAACCAATTACCAGAGTAAATTTACCGGAATCATTCAATGTTTTGGTTCGCGAATTAAAGGGTCTATGTTTGGATGTAGAACTATTACAAAAATCAGAATCTGGTGAATACGCACCAGTTGAAGAAGTAAAAAAGCAGAAGGAAAGAGAAGCGCGAGAGTCGGGCGCTGAGACTGCTGAAGTGACATCTCGAAAGAGCGAGTAGCTCAATCTTAAATTTTGACTTAATTACTTTAAATAATATGACGACTGACAATCTTTTCCCAACTGACTTTGATGCCATCCGCCTCAAACTAGCTTCTCCGGAAGTTATCAAAGGCTGGTCTTATGGCGAAGTCAACAAGCCGGAAACAATTAATTATCGCACTCAAAAACCGGAAAAAGGCGGTTTGTTTGCCGAAGAAATTTTTGGTCCAACCAAAGATTGGGAATGTTACTGTGGCAAGTATAAAAAAATTCGTTATAAAGGAATTGTTTGTGATAAATGTGGCGTAGAAGTTACTCATTCTTCCGTTCGCCGCGAACGCATGGGTCACATTGAACTCTCCGCTCCGGTAGCCCATATCTGGTTCTTGCGCTCAGTGCCTTCCAAGATTGGTTTAGTTTTAGATTTATCCGCGCAAGCTTTGGAAAAAGTTGTTTACTTTGCTTCTTTTGTGATTACTCATGTTAATGAAGAAGAAAAGAAGAAAACAGCCGAAATGCTGCGACAGGAATATAAGACCAAGAAAAAACAGATTGAAAAAGAAGCTGGCGATAAAATAAAGAGCGCCAATGATAAAAAATTGGGAGCTGAAATGCTGGAAAAAATCCAGGAAGAATCTGAGAGAAAATATAAAGCTTTGGACGAAGACTTCCAACAGGCTGACAAAGAACTAAAAGAATTACAGATAATGAAGATTGTTTCCGAAAATAAATACCAAGAATTATCCTTGCGTTATGGTCATTTGTTTGAAGCAGCCATCGGCGCTGAAGGCGTGCGCAATCTTTTGGCTCGCATTAATTTAGATGAAACAGTTAAAAAATTAACTGAAGAACAGGGCAAAGTAAAAGGTTCAAAATTAGAAAGAATTATTCGCCGTAAAAAAGTTTTAAAGAGTTTCTTCTCCAACAAAATTCGTCCAGAGTGGATGGTGCTGCAATCTATCCCAGTTATTCCGCCGGATTTGCGCCCAATGGTTGCCCTTGATGGCGGCCGTTTTGCCACTTCTGATTTAAATGATTTATATCGCCGTGTTATTAATCGTAACAATCGTTTGCGCCGACTTTTGGAACTTGATGCTCCGGAAGTTATCTGCCGCAACGAAAAACGCATGTTGCAGGAAGCCGTTGACGCTTTGGTAGATAATAATGCTCGTCATGCCAAAACGGTTACCGCTTCTACCGGTCAAAAAAGACAGTTGCGATCTTTGGCTGATATCTTGAAAGGTAAACAAGGACGTTTCCGCCAAAACTTATTGGGTAAACGTGTAGATTATTCCGGCCGTTCCGTAATCGTGGTTGGTCCAAATTTGAATATCGATGAATGTGGTTTGCCAAAACGCATGGCTTTGGAACTATTTAAACCGTTTATTATCAGCGAAGTTATTAAGCGTGAATTAGCCCACAACGTGCGCAGTGCTTCTCGCTATATCGAAGCTGAGCATGATGAAGTTTGGGATATTTTGGAAGAATTAACCAAGAAAACCCGCGTGTTCCTAAACCGCGCTCCGACCTTGCATCGTTTGGGTATCCAAGCTTTTCATCCGCGCCTAATTGAAGGTAAAGCTATTCAGCTCCATCCACTAGTATGTACAGCTTTTAACGCCGACTTCGATGGTGACCAGATGGCTGTACACTTGCCTTTGACTGCCGAAGCTCGCTGGGAAGCCGATAACTTAATGGCTGCAGAAAAAAATATTTTGAAACCAGCTACCGGCAGCCCGGTAATTACTCCTAAACAAGATATTGCTTTGGGTTGTTATTACTTAACCAGATACGAAACCGATGACACCGCTGAAGTTAAAAAATATTTCAGTTCTGAAAAAGAAGCAATTTTAGCTTACCGTTCTCGCGTTATTACTTTGCAAGAAAGAATTAAAGTTCGCTTCCAGGACATGAGTCGGTTTGAAGAAGGCGTAAATCCGTTAATTGAAACTTCTGTTGGTAGAATATTATTTAATAGAATTTTGCCGCCGCAACTTCCATATATTAATGAAACTATTACTGCCAAAAAATCTGGCAACATTATTCGTTTGTGTTTAGAACTGACAAACGATCAACAGCAAGTTGCCTTCTTCTTGGATGAATTAAAGAATTTGGGTTACCGCTATGTTACCAAATCCGGCTATTCATTAGGTATGGATGATTTCCCAACTATCGTGGAAAAACCACAAATGTTGTTGGAATCAGACAAATTGGTAGAACAGGTAGAAGAACAGTATCAAGAAGGTTTGTTAACTAACTCCGAACGCCACGTTAAGATTTTGGAAATTTGGGCAGACACCAAAGAAAGAGTTGTGGCTAATAACCAAAAAGCTTTGCGTAAAGATGGTCCAGTGTTTGCGATGATTGATTCCGGCGCTCGCGGAAGTTGGGGTCAGCTTGGTCAGGTTATTGGTATGAAAGGTTTAGTGGCCTCTCCATCTGGTGATACCATCGAATTGCCAGTAAAAGGCAACTTTAAAGAAGGTTTCGATGTGTTGGAATTCTTTATCTCTTCTCACGGTACCAGAAAAGGTTTGACCGATACCGCGCTTCGTACTGCTAATGCTGGTTACTTAACTAGACGTTTGGTAGATGTGGCTCAGGATGTAATTGTCTTTGAAGATGATTGTGGCGACGAAGTGGGTGAAGTATTTACAGCCGCTCAATCCAAAGAAATGGGTGAAAAACTTTCCGATCGTATCTGGAGTCGTTATTCACTGGAAACAATTAAGGTTGATAATAAAGTTATTATTAAAGAAGGTGAAGTTATTGATGATAAAACTGCCCGCTATATCGATGAACATAAAGTTGAATCAGTTAGAGTACGCAGCGTTTTGCAATGTAAAATGCAAAGCGGAATCTGCCGCAAATGTTACGGCTTTGATTTATCCAAGAATAAGCCAGTAGAATTTGGTGTAGCTGTTGGTATTATTGCTGCTCAATCCATTGGTGAACCTGGTACCCAGTTGACCATGAGAACCTTCCATACCGGTGGTGTGGCTGGTGGCGCCGATATTACTCAAGGTTTGCCTCGTGTAGATGAATTATTCGAAGCGCGCGCTCCAAAGAAGCAGGCAATGTTGGCTGAAGTTTCTGGCGAGATCGAAATCGAAAAAGCTGATGGTAAAATTATTACTTCGCCAAGCGGCAAGAAAATTTTTGAAGGCCGCCGCGGACAGGAAATTATTCATATTCATTTTTCCGGTGTTGATGAAATGAAGATCAAGAGCAAGTCCGAAGATGAAGTAATGGTAAAAGACGGCGCAACTGTAAAACAAGATGAAGTAATTTTGGTGCGCGGAGCCTCTGGCGAAGAAGTTGTCGCCAAATATGCCGGCAGTATCAAGATCGAAAAAAATACTATTACTTTAACTTATGAAGGTCCTCATGTACGCGAGTACATTGTACCGTTAGGTTATAAGATTTTGGTCAAGACTGGCGATAAGGTAGAAAAAGGTGATACTTTAACTGATGGCAGTATCAACCCTCACCAGTTGTTTGAGTTAAAAGGTAAAGAAGCTGTACAGAGGTATATTTTGCAAGAAGTACAGGGAATCTACTCTTCTCAAGGTCAGAAAGTTAATGATAAGCATGTAGAACTTGTGATTCGTCAGATGTTTAGCCGCGTATACATCGAAGACGCCGGTGATACCGATTTATTGCCAGGTGAAGTGATCGAAAAATCACAGCTTGATACTTCTAATCGCAAAGCTAAAAAAGAAGGTGGCAAACCAGCTATGGGCCGAGAATTGTTCTTGGGCATCAGTAAGATTGCGCTTTCTACCCAAAGCTTCTTATCAGCTGCTTCGTTCCAAGAAACTGCTCGCGTGTTGATCAATACCGCGATTACCGGTAAGATCGATCCATTGGAAGGCTTGAAAGAAAATGTGATTATCGGCCGACTCATTCCGGCTGGGACTGGGTTTAAACAGTAAATAACATAAAAAAGCAGAAAACGTCCCAGGTTGGGGCGTTTTTTGTTCGGGTTGATTTTGTTCTGGTTTTGGGATAAGATTCGTTTATATTATTATTGAATATACTTTATATGTCCGGTCACTCCAAATGGCACAATATCCAAGGACGAAAAGGCAAACAAGACGCTATCCGCAGCGGGCAATTTACCAAATTATCTAAGCTTATTTCTGTGGCAGCCAAAAGCGGCGGCGATCCGTCAATGAATTTTTCTTTGCGTATTGCTATAGAAAAAGCCAAAGAAGTTGGCATGCCCAAGGATAATATTGAACGAGCAATAAAGCGCGGTACTGGAGAATTGGAAGGCGCGCAGATTGAAGAAGTAATCTACGAAGGTTATGGTTCGGGTGGAGTGGCGGTTTTGGTAAAATGTTTAACTGATAACAAAAATCGGACAGTTTCCGATATTAAACATATTTTTGCCGAAAATGGCGGTTCCATGGCCGGAGCCGGCAGTGTGATGTGGATGTTTTCTCAGATGGGAGTAATTTTGATTTCTGACTTAAAAGGTTTAAACCGAGATGAATTTGATTTAAAAATAATTGAAGCTGGGGCGGAAGATATTACCGATAGCAATGGCCAAATTGAGATTAAAACTAAAATAGAAAACCTGCAAAAAGTTTTGATTGCAGTAAAAGAGATGGGAGTAGAGCCGATAGAATCCGGTTTGCAATGGGTAGCAAAAGACAAAGTGGCAGTAAGCGATGAAGTAGGCGAGAAGTTAGGAAAATTATTTGAGGAGTTGGATACTAATGACGACGTAGAAGATTATTTTACTAATGCGGAGTAAATCCATTTTTAAATTAAAATTTGTTATTTTTTTAGCTGTGGGTGCGCATGCCCGCAAGGTCGCACTGCACGCAAGCGTCCTCGCGTCAAAAAATAACAAATTTTAATTATTCATAAGTTTATGACTTCAGAAGTTATCCTTGGCATTGATCCTGGTTTTGGGCGAGTTGGTTATGGAATAATAAAAAAAGATGCAAAAGGTGAGTGGCGCGCTGTTGATTTTGGTTGCATAGAAACTTCAGCCAAAAAATCTTTTGTGCAGAGAATCTCTGAAGTTCATGAAGAATTGGTGCAACTGATAAAAAAATATAAACCAACCCGCATGGCGGTGGAAGAATTATTCTTTTTTAAGAATGTAAAAACCGCTATAGAAGTTGGCCAGGCTCGCGGAGTAATTTTACTTACCGGTGTGGAAAATGATCTGCCAATTGATGAATTTACGCCTTTGCAGGTGAAGCAGGCGATTACCGGTTATGGCCGAGCTGAAAAAGACCAGATGCAGAAAATGGTAGCTATGATTTTGGGAATTAAAGAAAAAATAAAATCTGATGATGCGGCTGATGCTTTGGCAGTGGCGCTGTGTGCTGGGCAGAGTTTGTGGGTAAAACGTATTAAATAAGTCTATGATAGAAAAATTTGTCCTTATCTTGCCAAATATTCGCAGTGGCCACAATGTGGGCGCTATTTTTCGTACCGCCGACGGCGCTGGGGTTGGTAAATTATATCTTACCGGTTATACGCCTTGCCCGCCCCATACGCAAATAGATAAAGTTTCACTGGGTGCAGAAAAATGGATGCCGTGGGAATACCGTAAACAAGCGGGGAAATTGCTTAAAGAATTAAAGCAGATGGGGTATAATATAGTGGCTTTGGAACAAACTAAAATCAGCCAAAATATTTTTCAGTGGCAGCCGAAATTTCCCGTGGCTTTGGTTTTAGGAAATGAAAAAACTGGTGTTTCCAAAGCTTTGCTTAAGTATTGTGATCAGTCGGTGGAAATTCCGATGTTAGGCAAGAAAAATAGTTTAAATGTCAGCGTCGCTACCGGAATTGCGATGTATCAAATCAGCGTATGCAATCAACCATAAAATTATTTTGGTATCTATACGACCACTTGCCGCCGCTGTTTCCAGTCGAGGTGGCTTTGGAGATGAAGAATGAATTGGCCGGTTTGGCCAATCAGCCGAATATAACTTTGGCTGCGGTAGAGAGCAAAATGATAAAATTCGGCTATGAAATTTGGCCGTGGAATCGGGCTTATAAATATTTTTTAGATATTGCCGTTGATCAACTGGGCGAACATTTTTTGTTGCCGCAGATGAGCGCCGGTTTGCACGAAAAGTATTTAGTCTTTAAGACCTGTGATGGCAGTTTAAAAGATTTACATACCGGCCGGGCAGCCACATTTTTTACACCTGAAGAACGGGCTGAACTGTTTGGCAGATTGGTAGATTTACAGTTGCAGCTAAGAGATTATGTAAATAGAGACTTAGTTGGGGTTAACCGGAAAAAGTATTTACAGAAAGTTGAGGAATATCAAAAATTATTGAAAAAAATAAAATCCAATTTAGATTCTCTGCGTCAACTTTTGCTAACCGAAGATGAAGGTTCGGTTTTGGCTTTGGAGATAAATTCCAAAATAAAAGATTTTGAACACAGTTTATGTTTTTTGGGTACAGAATTGGACTTTGAAGCGGTCAGCCAAGCGCCAGATTTTTTTGTCGGAAGAAGAGCGGAATTGAACCGCTTGCGGGGGATACATGTTCCACTGGAAATTGATTTTTTTGAAGTTTAAATTTTGGTCGGTTTTATAGAAGAAAACTTAGAAATCATCTTGCTGATTTCTTTTTTGTTTAATAAATTTTTTTCTTGAGCTGAAGAAGAAATGGCTGCTGAGCTATTGACTATACCCCAGCTTAAAGCAGTGGCAATATCATGCTTATAAAAACGGGCAGCTAAATAACCGGCGGAAAAAGCATCTCCCGCTCCTGTTTTGGAAACTACTTCGGTGGGAATGCTGTTGATATGCCATACGCCACTAGAGTTTCCGGCCCAAGCGCCAGCTTCACTATTGGTGATAACTATTTCTTTGGCTCCTAAGTTTAATAAGCCGTTAATTAAAATTTTAATATTTTTTTCTTCAGAGCTTAAACCTAATATTTTTTTAGCTTCTTCTAAGTTTACTATTAAGATATTTGTTTTGCTTAGTACCTGTTTGGTAAATTCTAAATTTTTTAATTGGATAGAGCCGGGATTATAAGCCAAATTTATGTTTGAGTTTTTATTTAAAAACTTTAAAAGATCTTCTTGGAACTTTTCATAGCCTTCGCTCAGGCTGGTGTAATAGACCCAGTCTGTTTTTGGCAGTTTTTTGGGGAAGTTATAGGTTCTGTGTTGATGATAAGACAAAATGGTTCTTTCTTTTTTGAAATTTAGCACCATTGAATAGCGGGTTTTAATTTTTTTATCCATTGACAGTAGGGTAGTATCAACCTTATCTTTTTTTAGTTCTGCTTTGACCATTTCGCCATTGGCATCTTTGCCAATGGAGGTTAGAATGGCTGTTTTTAGGCCTAGCTTGGCAGTGGCTGCAGCCACATTGGCCGCATTGCCGCCCAGAGTTTGAAAACTATTGGTTAAAGGTATCTTGCTGGCAAAATTAAGGCAGATTTGGCAGTTTTGCTTATTAACATCGCATTCCAAAGTAGCTTCATCTATAAAAAGATTGGTATCAATAAGCGCGTCGCCAATAGTAATAAGGTTGTACATATTTTCCTTTTAAATTTTATTCTGTCCAGCGATTGAGATATTCGATGGCAGCTAAAGCGGCCGTAATACCTTGACCGGAAGCAATGCCGATCTGTTTGTAGGCTACATCGGTGACATCACCAGCGGCAAAAACTCCGGGCAGGTTAGTTTGACATTTTTTATCCACCATAATTTCGCCCATTTTATTTTTGTCAATATTTTCGGCAAATTGCGAATTAGGGATTTGGCCAATATGAACCATTATGCCTTCGGCAGTCAGTTCTTGTTCTTTATTTTTATTATTTTTATATTTTATGGCCGATACTCGGTTGGTACCGACTATAGCGGTAGCGGAAGCTTCATAAATAATTTCAACATTAGGCAAAGATTTTAATTTTTCAATCAGAATAGTTTCGCCTTTAGGGAAGCCGCCATTTTGTTCCGGTGTGTTTGGGAATTTGCTCAGCACATAAACCTTTTTAGCGATCCCAGCCATCATCAAAGCTGATTCCAAAGCTGAATTGCCGGAACCAACAGTGACAGTTGTTTTGTTTTTAAATAATGGTCCATCGCAAACTGTGCAGTAAGTTACGCCTTTTCTGTCTAATTCTTTTTCTCCGGGGATATCCAAGCGGCGCGGATGAATGCCCGTAGCAATAATAACAGATTTGGTTTCAATTTCTTTGGTTTCATTAGCGCCATTTACAGCTGTAAGCTGGTAATGTTTTTTTACCGGCGTAATCTTGGCTATTTTCCAGCCTTCCTCTATTTCGACGCCATAAGACTTTACATGCTCATTAAATTTTTGCGCCAGTTCAAATCCTTGAATACTGAGAATGCCCGGCCAGTTGCCGACTTCGCCAGAGAGAGCGACTTCTCCGCCAGTATCAAGAGTTACTATTTTAAAATTTAATTTTCTTCTGGCTGAATAAATTGCGGCGCTTGAGCCAGCGGCTGATCCTCCAATGATAATAAGATCGTACATAAGGTTAAATAGTAATTTCACCAATAGCTTGAATTAAATTTTCGTGCTCAATTTCTACGTCGTTTGAACGAATAATCGCTCCGCCAATATATAGCTTTTCCGCGCCAGCCTCAACAACCGATTTAATAGTATTTTCATTGATGCCGCCGTCGGCTGAGCAGATAACATTTAAACCAAGTTTTTTGAATTCTTTTATTTTTGTTAAAACTTCAGGGGTAAATGGCGCGCCTTGCTCGCCAGGATGAACAGTCATAAATAATATTTCATCAACCAAGTTGGCGTAAGGCATTATTTTAGCAATTGGCGTTTCCGGGTCAAGAGCAATTCCGACGTGCCAGTTATTTTGGCGAATATTTTTTATACATTCTTCTGGATCAACTTCTGATTCTATGTGGAAAACGGCGCTGGTAACGCTTTCAACTTCTTTCCATTTAGCCAGTTCGGCAAGCGGATCTCTTACCATTAAATGTAATTCAAAATAGGCTTCTGAATTTATATCATTTAATTCGGTTCTTTCCAAAAAAGTTTTGTTGGGTAAAAAAATTCCATCGAGCACATCTATTTGAACCGAAGAATAATGTTCGCTAAGTTTTGCCAGCTGCTCTTTGAAATTGGCAAAATTATCTGTAAGTATGGCTGGAACGATAAGAGGAATCATACGCTTATTTTTCTAGGTCGGCTATTTTTTGGTTTCTTCTGACCAGCCTGGCATCACCATCAAATTTTGTTTCCAAGAATTTTTTTATAATGGCATAGGCAAAGTCTAGTGAAGCCGGATTGCCTGGCAAGCAAAGAATATTGGCATCGTTATGTTTGCGACCCATTTCCGTGGCTGAAATATTATAACCGATAATTGCATAAGCCCCCTTTATTTTGTTGGCGGCAATACACATGCCTTGACCAGTCCCGCAGACCAAAATTCCAAAACTGTCTTTGTCTTTGGCCACAGCTTTGGCCAACGGAATAGCAAAATCTGGAAAATCATCTGTTTGCACGAAAGTGGCAGGACCCAAATCTTCCACTTCTTTATTTAGTTTGTCTTTAAGGTAATTAGTAATGTCTTTTTTGAGCTGGAAACCATTGTGATCTGAGGCAATATAGATCATATAAGTTAATTTAGATTGAGTGGTAGATTAGTCTAATTATATAGTTTTTATTTATCATTGACAAGCAGGGTTTTTTGTATCATACTTGGCTTAACTTGTTGAGGCAGTCAAGCTGAAACATTCAAAACCACATTGGAGGATGTGTGAGCAGACCAAGATGTCACTATTGCAATGTGGCTATTTACAATCCAAAATTGCCGCACCTAGATCATCGTCCCGGTGCGCCGTGCCTGTCTTTGTTGCCAGCAGGGGCGGAAAGAGAGCAAGCTTTTATGGATTGGCGCAGGGGGTTTGAACTAGGCGTTTCTTCGGACGCAATACAGACCAGCTTGCCTAGCCCAGATGAATCCGAGCAGTTTGTCTTGGGTTTTTTTCAAGGCCAGAGTAGGCGGAAATATGTAAAGGAGGCCTGTAATGGGTAATAAGAAAAAACGCTGCAAGGCTTTGAGAGCTCACAGACACACTGCTAAAGAAGATCCTCGAACTAAGACTGAGAGGGATAATCAAGTTCAGGAAGTGTTGTGCGCTATTGCTGCCGGTATAGACGGCTCAAACACAGATCGTAGCAAGGCTATCCGAATGATCAACATGCTTTGTGCCGAGAGGCATCGCTGTGTGGCCAGATCATCTGTTTGGGAGTGGCAGAAAATGGCCAGAATACTTGCTTTGAATGATGTAGGAGTCTTTTTGGAAGGTTTGGGCGTAAGCCTTAGCCACGTATTAGATGTTTTGGCTTTCAAGCGAGTGTTGGCCGAGCCAGTGATTGCCGAAATTAAACAGGCGGCAGTTGCTTGGTCTGCTCTTGGACGAATTGGTAACTAACATGAAAATCCATAAAATAGGCGGTGTTCTTACCTCTTGTTTCGCTATAGCGGGATGGGAGGTCAATTTATTTTTACTCAAAAAAGCCTTTGACGGGGGTAGAATTTTTTGCTAAAGTATCCGTAATTATTAAGCTAAAATTATGTATAACGCTAACCAAGAAGAACAGGAAATATTGAAATATTGGGACGAACACCAGGCTTTTGAAAAATCTATTGCCAACCGCTCTGAAAAAAAGCCCTATCATTTCTATGATGGGCCGCCTTTTGCTACTGGTTTGCCGCATTATGGCCATATCGTAGCCTCACTCATGAAAGACGTAGTGCCGCGCTATTTTACCATGCAAGGGAAGCGCGTAGAACGCAAATGGGGCTGGGATTGTCATGGCTTGCCGATAGAAAATATTATCGAAAAAGAGCTAAATTTATCTACCAAAAAAGAGATTGAAGCTTATGGTGTAGGGAAGTTCAATGAAGCTTGCCGAGCTACGGTTTTAAAATACGCCAGTGAATGGAAAAAAACCATAAAGCGCATGGGCCGCTGGGTGGATATGGAAAACGACTATAAAACTATGGACCCAAGTTTTATGGAAAGCGTTTGGTGGGTATTTAAACAGCTTTGGGATCGGGATCTGATTTATAAAGACTATAAGGCGATGCATATCTGTCCGCGCTGCGCTACCACGCTGTCTAATTTTGAGGTTACCCAAGGGTATAAAGATGTTAAAGATATTTCGGCTATAGCCAAGTTTAAAGTAAAAGACGGTTATCAAAGTAAGTTTGATTTTTTAAATGTTCAAGGACCAATTTATATTTTGGCTTGGACGACAACGCCTTGGACTTTGCCAGGCAATGTTTTGTTGGCTATGGGTCATGATATTGAATATTTGTTGGTTGCCATTGATGACGAAGAAGGCGCATATATTTTAGCCCGAGAAAGAGCCGAAGCAGTATTGAAAGATAAAAAATATAAAGAAATCGGTCGTTACAAAGGTTCTGAATTAAATAATTTGGAATATGAACCATTATTTCCATATTTTGCCGACACACCAAACGCTTTTAGAGTAGTAAATGCCGAGTTTGTTTCTGTGAGTGATGGTACTGGAATCGTGCATATTGCTCCAGCTTTTGGTGAAGATGACTTTAAAGTCGGGAAAGCCGAAGGTTTGCCACTGGTACAGCACGTATCCATGGATGGAAAATTTGTGGAGGCAGTGACAGATTTTGCCGGCATGGATGTCAAACCAAAAGATGATCCAACTAAAGCTGATATAGAAATTATTAAATGGCTGGCTCACAACAGCAAGTTATTTAGCAAAGAAAAAATAGAACATAGCTATCCGCATTGCTGGCGTTGTGATACGCCGCTTTTAAATTATGCTACCACCAGCTGGTTTGTGCGAGTTACCCAAATAAAAGAACAATTATTAAAAAATAATGAAGCTATAAATTGGGTGCCAGATCATATTAAGCACGGCCGTTTTGGGGTCTGGCTGGAAGGCGCGCGCGATTGGGCGATTTCTCGCAGTCGCTACTGGGGAACACCCTTGCCGATTTGGGAAGGCGCTAACGGCGAAGTGATCTGTATCGGCAGTATAGAAGAACTGGAAAAATTATCCGACGAGAAGGTAACTGATCTGCATAAGCATTTTATTGATGGCATAGTCATTGCCAAAGATGGCCAGGAATATAAACGTATTCCCGAAGTTTTGGATTGCTGGTTTGAATCAGGCAGTATGCCTTATGGCCAAATGCATTATCCGTTTGAAAATAAGCATAAATTTGAGAGCAGTTTTCCAGCTGAGTTTATTGCCGAAGGCCAAGATCAAACCCGCGGCTGGTTTTATACTTTGCATGTTTTGGCTACCGCTTTGACCATGAATAAAATGGGCGAAGAAAAAAAAGAACCGGCAATTCCAGTCAAACATTCTGAACCAGCTTTTAAAAATATCATCGTCAACGGCATTGTTTTGGCCGAAGACGGCAAGAAAATGAGTAAGCGCTTGAAAAATTATCCGGACCCGGAAATAATTTTGGAAAAATATGGCGCTGATGCCATGCGCTATTATTTGGTTACTTCGCCGGTGATGGAAGCGGAATCTTTAAATTTTTCTGAGGCTGGAGTGCGGGAGATGTATAATAAATTGATCAACACAGTTTATAATGTTTTGGAATTTTATTTGATGTATGCCAACCAGAAAACAGAAGGCAAGCATCATAAATCCGAAAATGTTTTGGATAAATGGATTTTGGCCAAGCTGCAAATTTTGATTAAAGATGTCACCACTGGAATGGAAGCGTACAAATTAGTAGATGCCAGCCGTCCGATTGTAGATTTTGTGACTGAACTTTCCCAGTGGTATGTGCGCCGTTCTCGTGATCGGTTTAAAGGTGATGACGAAAAAGACAAGCAATTTGCTTTGGCAACATTGCATGAAGTTTTATTGACCTTATCCAAAGTAATGGCGCCATTTACTCCGTTTATGGCCGAGAAAATTTATTTGGCTTTGGATGGAAAAATGGAAAGTGTGCATTTGGAGGATTGGCCGGAGGTGAATGAAAAGTTGATGAACGAAGATGTTTTAGAAAAAATGGATCTTGTAAAAAGAGTGGTTGAAGTTAGTTTGTCATTGCGAGCAGAAAATGGAAAGAAAGTTCGTCAGCCTTTATCAAAAATAGTGGTTAATGAAAACATGTCAGCAGATTTTTTAAGTATTATCGCTGATGAATTAAATGTTAAAGAAGTAAGTACTTTAGAATTAGAAAAATTTGAAGAGTTAGGAAAAAATTTCTTAATAACTACAACAGTAGGCGTGGTAATGGGGACACCTTTAAAAGTTGGTTTAGATGTAGAAGTGACTGAAAATTTAAAAAAAGAAGGCCTAGTCCGTGAAATTGTCCGCACCATCAATCAAATTCGTAAAGAACAAAAATTAACTATCTCAGACAAAGTTGCTATAAAATATAGCACTGAGGATACTTTATTAAAATCAGTTTTCGTTGAATTCGCCGAGGAAATTAAAAAATCAGTTTTGGCCGAAAGCCTAGTTGAAAGTAAAGGCGGAGAAGAAAAAGAAATTGGTGAGGCAAAGGTAAATATCTCTGTAGAAAAAATATAAAATTCTTCTAAGTTAATCCACACAAACCCTTGACGAAGAAGGTAATTTCGTGGTATATTTTTGTGTTGCTCAGTCGCAATCCGCGATTTTTTGAGCGCCTGATTCACGTCCAGCCGTGCGTGATAGGAAGGATAGGGAACCAACGATGAAATGGCCCAGTTAAGTGCGGTGTTGCCTGGCGATCCAGGAGGGTGCTTGGGACCTGTCCAAGATAATGCTAACTGGTTGTTAGCAGGTAACTAGACCTTTCTAGATAAGTAACTTTTTGCGAAAGGTAATCTATCGAATACAGTCTGTGGACAGAGAACCGCAGGTAGGAAAGGAGGATTCAAATGCTGCCTTTCTATTGAATACTTATAAAGTAGAAGTAGGGCGGGCCGTAGGTGATTGTTGTCTATCTTCCTTTTGCTATGAAGGGAGAAACCATGGGCAAACATTACATAGCTCTTTACCTGACAACTGAATGAGTTTGAGAGTGGTGTCACATACCACGCGCCAAAAAGTTGTGAGCCTTGAGGGAGCAGACCCTCTTTTTTAATTATTTTTTTAAATAAAATTTGTTTGACATGCGGGTGTATGTAGGGTAAATTATAGAGAATTTAATGCCTTAAATTATGATTTCCATTATCAAAGGAAAAGTTATTTCTAACTTTGCTGGCAAGCTGACAGTTTTGACTGCTGGCGGGGTTGGTTATGAGTTAATGGCCAGTGTGACCGCTGCAAAAAATTGGTTAATAGGGTCTGAAGTAGAAATTTTGACTTATTTGGCAGTACGAGAAAGCTCGTTGGATCTGTATGGTTTTGCCAATCAAAGTGAAAAAGATCTATTTGAGAAATTTTTATTAGTCAGCGGCATTGGCCCCAAGACTGCCTTGCATCTTTTAGGTTTGGGTAGTGTACCGGAAATTTCGGCAGCTATTGGGCGAGGAGATTTGGCCTACCTAACCAATGTCAGCGGAATTGGCAAAAAAACTGCTGAAAGAATTTTGGTAGAATTAAAAAATAAAATTGGCGCTGGCGCCACTGGTTTGGAAGAAATGGAAGGAGCTTTGGGCGATGTGGTGGAAGGTTTAGCAGCTTTGGGTTATTCATTTATTGAAGCCCGAGAAGCGGTTAAAAATTTGGATATAAAAGGAAAAACTAGCGAACAATTATTAAAAGAGGCTTTGCAGAGAATAAAATAAGATATGACTAGTGATAATCTTAAATTTTACGAAAACAGAAAACTTATTGGCAATGTTTCGGTGTTAAGTGTTCCTTTAGATTTGGGCAAAGATTCCATTGGTACGCAGCTTGGTCCAGAATATATTAAAAAATGCGGACTGAAAGAAATGTGCGAAAGCATTGGTTTATTTTATAAAGATTTGGGAGAGGTTGATTGTCTGGAAAGAAAACTGGTTCCGGTAGGAGATGCTAAAGTAAAATATTTAGACGAAATTTCTCGAGTGGCTGAGAAAACAGCCATGATTGTTCGGGACGAAATAAATTTGGGCAATAAAATGATGGTTTTGGGCGGTGATCACTCTTTGTCTATCGGCACTATTTCCGGAGCTTCCGTGGCTTGTGACGGAGATTTAGGTGTGATTTGGATAGATGCTCATGGCGATATGATGACTCATGAAAATACTTTATCAGGCAATATCCATGGCATGCCTTCGGCGGCTGTAATGGGTTTAGGCCATCACAGGTTAGTTGATGTTTTAAAACCGGGCGCAAAAATTAAAAAAGAAAATATTATTTATATTGGTCTTAAAGATTTGGATCAGGCTGAAATAGATTTGATCAGAAGTGAAAAATTAAATGCTTTTACAATCATGGACTTAGTTCAAAATGGCTTTGAGCCGGTAATGAAAAGTTTATTAAATTTACAAAAAAGAGTTGGAAATATTTGGGTTAGCTTGGATGTTGATTCTATTGATGCCGAGTTTTCGCCAGCGACGCCAATGGCAACTTCCGGCGGTTTGACCCGAAGAGAGGTAATTAATCTGGCTAAGTTTATTGGCCGAATGGATAAAGTGGTCGGGTTCGATTTGGTAGAATTGGCTCCTGAGTTAGATAAAGATAATAAAACAGGAAATCTTGTCGTGGAATTAGCTTCTAATTTACTTGGTTCAGAATATGGTTGGTATACACAGTATATGAAGAATGAAGCGGAGAAGCAGGAAAAAAGAAATTTAAATTCTTAAAATAAAATAGCCCCGCCTCTCGTGAGAGGCGGGGCTATTTTATTATTTTAATTTTTCTCGCAGTAATTTTTCAGCTACAGCCGGATCGGCGCTGCCTTCGGTGGCTTTCATTACCATTCCTTTTAAGAATTGCAGGATTGGTTCTTTGCCGGATCTAAACTGTTCAACTTGTTGTGGGTAATTTTTTATTACTTCTTCAATAATGTTTGCTAGTTTGCCTTCGTCGCTAATTTGGCCATAGCCTTTTTCTTCCATGATATGAGTTGGGTCCAGATCAACTCCGGAGTCTAGCATCTCGATCAATATTTTTTGAGCGTTAGTGGAGTTGACTTTATTAGTGTAAATTAAAGCGACAAGTTCGGCAAAATTTTCCGGTTTTAGCTTTAAAACTTTAATATCAATCTTTTTTTCGGACATGGCGCCCATTAATTTGCTGGTAATCCAACCTCCAGCCAAGCGAGCCAGTTGTTGTTTTTTATTGGTTAAAATTTCGTCAGTATCAGTTTTTTTATCACTCATATCATGCAGCCATTCAATCAGTTCGGTCATTGTATTTTCAGTAAAATCAGACCAGTTTAAGTCTGCAGATAAAATTTCGCTATCAGCATATGAAAAACCATATTCATCTCGGAAACGAATTCGTTTAGCGGCTGGCAACTCGGGCAAACTTAAATCACCGGCAATTTTTTCCGGATGAAAAGGTGGAATATCAGGTTCCGGGAAGTAGCGATAATCAGCTGCGGTTTCTTTTTCTCTTTGCATTACAGTTCCACCGGAATTGTCATCCCAGCCGCGAGTTTGTTGCTTCCAAGCCTCGCCTTTTTTGATTAGGGCAGTTTGTCTCTGGATTTCAAATTCAATTGCTTTTTCTACGGCGCGGAATGAATTGATATTTTTTACTTCTACTTTGTGGTTTAATGTATAGCCGGCCACAGGTTTTATTACTCCGTTGTCATTTATAAATTTATTTTCTTCTTGAACAGAAATATTTACTTCACAGCGCATATGACCCTTTTCCATATCAGCGTCGCTGACTCCCAAATAACGAAAGATAGTCTGCAGTTCTTGGCAGTAAGCTTTGGCTTCAGCGGCACTGGTAATATCTGGTTCGGAAACAATTTCCACTAGCGGCACGCCGGCACGATTAAAATCAACCAGAGTATTTTTAGATGAGTCATGGGAAAGTTTGGCCGTATCTTCTTCCAGATGAACTCTGGTAACTCCAATTCTAGCTTTTTCTCGCCAGTTTTTTCCCGGTAAAAATTCTAAATCTATATGCCCGTGCTCGCCAATAGGCTGGTCAAATTGGGAGATTTGGTAGCCTTTAGGTAAGTCTGGGTAAAAATAGTGTTTGCGGTCAAATTTACTGTTGGCGCTTATTTTACAGTTTAAAGCCTTGGCGATTTTGGCTGCCCATTCAATGGCTGTTTTGTTTGGGACTGGCAAAGTACCCGGGTGGGCCAGGCAGGTTTCGCAGATATTAGTATTAGGGGTAGAGCGATCGGGGTCATTTTTGCAGGCGCAAAACATTTTGCTTTTGGTTTTGAGCTCAACGTGGATTTCCATGCCGATAATTGCAGTGTATTTAGGCATAAATTTATATCAATTTCTGACTTAAGATTATCATTTTTAGATTATATTTGCAATCTTGTTCCATTTTTTTCAACCCCCCCCTTTTACGCTTTTCCACCCAACCCCTATCCACCTTTTGTAACCAAAAGCTGGAGGGAAAAGTTCCCGAGCACAGATGTCCTTTGTCTCGAACTGCCATCGGCTCATGTCGCTTTGGCTGGCAAAGACCATAGTCGCATGCCAGCCAATAGCCAG
>DATION010000004.1:0-105586 GCA_035473115.1 Candidatus Udaeobacter sp.
GTATGTATCGCCTGAGAAAGAATCGCACGTCGAGATTCGATACATATTACCGGAAATAACTGGAAAGCTATAAATGGCAAGACAGTTGGTACCACTTTGTCCATTTGAACCGGAGCCGGAGAAAGGACCGGAGTTCTGACAAGTAGGAGGCTGGGCAGGCGCACCGCAAGTTACTTGGTAATTCCAAGATGCGCTAGCCGAACTAAATGTTGAAGCACAGATCGTGGCTGTTCCTGTCGAAGTTGCAGTGCACGTGCATTGTGAACCCAAACCACCACAAGCATCATCGTTACCGGATGGGTTGCAAGTGCAAGCACCCATAGTTTTGAGATACGTATCTCCAGAGTAATTATCACAAGTGGAGATGGTATACGTTTGGCCAGCTACAACCGGGTAGTTATACATAGCAAGACAGTTGGCACCACTTTGCCCGTTGGAGCCGGAGCCGGTGAAAATTGTTGATGAGCTGCAAATATCTGGAGTATTCCCATACCAATACGCATCACCAAACTTGTTGTACAAATTGTGAATTGCATTATCATATAGATTTTTCATATCCTGATGGCTTTGAGTTCCGTTTCCACAAGCATTCCAACCAGGCTCACAGCCATTGTAACAAGCTGCCAAACCAGTTAAAAGCTCATCATATTCAGTCGCGCCAAACTTAGCTGCGTTGAGCCAGTTTATCACTCCTGTTTCACTCTGAAATGTTGGCGTGTATATACAATGAAAACCAAGTTTGGTGATGAAAAAATCTACTCCTGCTTCAATATTTCCATCAACAGTTAGAATACCATCGCCATAGAAAGAACGCGTATCAGAATAAGTTCCTTTATCTAATTGGAACATGCCAATCCCGCCTTTCATTTCTACACACTCTCCGTCTCCACGACCACCAAGTACACCTCCGGTTGATGAAGGACAATCAGCAGACGGAGCAACATTACCACAACTAAGTATAGCAGGAAATTCATTGTAACATTGCGCCAAGCTTGTTTCGTGATTTGCAGTCCCTGCAATCACAAGTGGATTTGTAATTCCCCTAAGTGCAGCATGAGCTTTGATACTATCTGTACGCTGTCTAAGCACTGTATCAGAAAGAACAAAAGAAGAGGTCTCACTGACCAAGTCTTTATCATCTGCTTTTTCCGAAATTCCACACCCGAATATCGTAAAGAGTAATGAAAGAACGAGAAGTTTGACTGATCTTTGAAGCATTATGTCCTTGCCTTTTCTCTAACTTCAGACGTGATTATCCGAAGAAGCCCTCCAAATTAGATTGGAAAGCTTGGTCTGTTAGACAAAAATTATGCTTAACAGAACAAGGTTTCCAAATTATCAATTCAGAATAATATAGAATATATAATACTGTCAAATTATTTTGTGTGTATAAATAAAAAATTAGTTTATTTATTAACTTTTGGTTCGAATTCTATTGTACTCTTTAAAAAATAATCGCTTGGTTAAGCGATTATTTTCTGTGCAGGCCCGCTCGGATTCGAACCGAGAACCGCGGTTTTGGAGACCGCTGTTTTACCATTGAAACTACAGGCCTAATTAACAAACCCCGCAAGAATAAGATCAGAGCGGGGTTTGTTTTATAAAGTTTGATTTATTTTGTCTGTTTTTGCACAGCATGTTTTCTGGTAACCTTGCAGTGCTTTTTTAGTTCTAATCTAACTTTGATATGTGGATTTTTGGTTGTAAAATAATGAGTATTATGACACTGGGAACACTCCATTTTAACCATGTTATCTTGGGACATATATTTAATTAAATTTCAATTTTTTAATAAGCTAACTTGAGCCAATCTCGGGAACTGGAATCAAGACTATTATTGGAAACTAATATACCAGAACCGCTAAAAAAAATCAAGAGGGGGTGGTCGAAACAAGATAAATATTGACAAAACCTTTTCTGTATGTTATCTTAACACGTCAAGTATTCAAAGTACACTCCTTAAAAAGTACTAAGTGGAAATAAGAATCTAACTTATTGGATTTTTATTCCCCCTTACAACAACTCAACAAGCAAGCACTAGAGGGGCGTTCAAGAGAACGGGTGCTTGTTGGAGGATACAATGCAAAAGCTAACGGTGACGCGTGTCGGAAATGGACCACTTGCCAATCTCATCGGGGCCACCGCGCTCGTCAGCACCGAAGACGGGGCATGCAAGGAGATTGTCGGTACCATGGATGCTGCTCGAGGCTTCTTGGGTGACCTGGTCACCAACGGACGAACCGGCGGTGACGAGGCTATGAGCGCAGAAAAGCTCCTCAGAGAAATGGGGGTTCGAGAGGACCTGCAGAGCCTGAGGGATCGGTGCCATCAGCTGACCCCGGACTCCTCGGAGTACGGGTTCGAGATGTGCACTTCTGAAATCGCGCAGAGAATCCCCCATGGTTGGATCACCCACAGGGGCCGGAGGATCACCAACGCCATCGGTCACTTCGAAGGCCTGTACCAACTCTGTATCGACACTGTCAGCAGCGACCCTCGAATGACCGCCAACGACGGTCTGACGATCTTGCAGCAGAGCGCCGGGATCAACCTCACGCACGAGGAGCTCGCACGAGCCGCTGCCACGACGATCCGAACCGTCTCGATCTTCGTCATCAGCTCCATGCAAGTCGACGACTGATCAGCCACGGTCCGACGACAGGCCTCACAACAACTCAACAAGTTCTTCCCGATGCGAAGAACTCCACACACCAAGGAGAACCATGTCGACTGCAGCACGGAGCAGTCGACACCAAATAAAATACCACGATTAAATTTGATCGTGGTATTTTATTTAGAGCCGTTGTCGGGAATTGAACCCGAGACCTTTTCCTTACCATGGAAATGCTCTACCATCTGAGCTACAACGGCACTTGTGTGGGACGCTGAGCGTCCCAATCACAACGCTTAGCGTTGTGGGCAGACTAGGATTCGAACCTAGGAAGGCGTAGCCAGCTGATTTACAGTCAGCCCCGTTTGACCGCTTCGGTATCTGCCCATTAACTTAATATAAAAATAAAAATTAACTTTAGCAACTTCTCTGCTTCTCTATCTTACCAGAAGCGAAGCGGAGTTTATCCTGCACCGAACTTGTTCTGGTGCAGGAGTATCTGCCCATTAAATTTTTATCTTCAAATAGATTTTACTATCTGAGCCGTCTTAGGGATTCGAACCCTAGACCCACAGTTTACAAAACTGTTGCTCTACCAACTGAGCTAAGACGGCACTACTCCGCTTACGCTACGCAGCGCAAGCTATTTTTATACTTCTAATTTGTAAATTCTATCCTTAAAGCCATGCAACTTTTTATTTTCCGGATTTACCAAACGTAATTCGCCATAAGCTTTAAGAGCGATATCTTTATTGCCGCATATTATAGCAATTTCAATCAATAAGTCAAGGTATCTTGGATTTTGTGGTTCTAATTCTACCGCCTGCAAGATCGCTGCTTTGGCTACTTCGGGCTGATTTATCTTTAATAACAATTCAGCTAAGTGATAAAACCGTGGTGAGAGCGAATCATTGATCAAAACAGCCTGCTGATAATACTGTATCGCCTCTTCCAAGTTGCCTTGATCCTCGGCTATCTCTGCCAATTTTACCAACACCGCATCATTTTCCGGTTCCATCTTAATTAAAAATTTATAAGTCTGACTGGCTTCTTCGGCAGAATTTTTAGCTAAATAAGTATCACCCAAACCTCGGTAAGCAACTGTCGATTTTGGATCAATTTTAATAGCTGAAATAAATAATTCTTCCGCTTCGTCATAGCTACCTGCTTTTAGCTTTTGTTCGCCATTTTGAATTAACTCTCCTATCTTTTGCTCGCTTTCTTCATTGCTGACAACTTTAACTTTCTGTTTTGTTTTTAAAACCTGCTCATGATGCAATAATTTTTCTGTCTTGCCAACATAAATTCTAAACTGCAACTGCAGTTTTCCCCAAATCTTGCCGACCGGAATAAGCACTCGGCTAAGTTTGGCTTTTAAAGCTTCACTGCTTTTTTCGATGCGTTTATTAATAATTTCTCTTTTCTTTTGATAAATTTTTTCTTCGGGTAAATTACTTATATCCAAATTTGCCAACTGCGGAAATTTACGGATAACTAAAAATAAGACTACCCCCAGAGCAAAAACTATAATAATTAGAAAAATAATATTTAGCATAACAACAAATTTAACCGGCCAATTCTGTTATTTTCAGCCAACTCTCCAAGTTTGCCGAGGCGCTGCCAACCAAAACTCCATTTATATTCGGATTTTTTAAATATTCGGCAATATTTTCCGGCTTGACGCTGCCGCCATATAAAATAATTGGCGCGATACCGGTCAAAGCAACAACCTGTTTTTTTATTAATTCATGCATTCTTTCCGCTTCCACCGGATCGCAATTCTTACCTGTGCCAATGGCCCAAACCGGCTCGTAAGCGATAATTAATTCCCTGTCTTTTGGCCAGTCGATATTTTGCAAGGCGGATCTGACTTGAATTTCAATGGCTTCTTCAGTTTTATTATTCTGTCTTTCTTTTTCAGTTTCACCAACGCAAATTACCGGGGTAAGATTAGCTGCTAAAACCGCTTCTAATTTTTGGCGAACTTCACGATTATTTTCATTAAACAGATGGCGGCGTTCGGAATGTCCAACCAAAGCGTAATCACAGCCAGCTGCTTTGTATATTGGCGCGGAAATTTCTCCGGTATAACCGCCTTTTTCCAACCAATAGGTATTCTGCGCGCCAACGCTTATACCAACATCGCGCAAAACCTGACCAACCGGATAAAACGCCAAAGCGCTGGGAAAAATTGCCATTTTTATATGTTTACTAAAATTCTTTTGCTGACCAGCAATGGCATTAGCTAAAATATTACTCTCATCGTAATCCAAGTACATTTTCCAATTAGCGAATAAATATATTTTTTTAATAGACATACAAGTAGTTTGTCATCCCGAGCGAGGCTTTAGCCGACGAGGGATCTATACTTTAATGAATAGATTCCTCACCTCACAAGAAGAATTCGGAATGACAATTAATAATTATTTAATAAATCCAACACTTTTTCTTTGCTCATCGGACCAATTACCGCAACATGAGCCGCGTCTAAATCAAAAACTTTATTAGCCAATCTTTTTACATCAGCTGCCGTAACTTTTTTTATTCTTGCGGTTACCTGTTCGTATGTCTGCATTTTATCCGCGAACCAAAACTGTTTGGCAAACCACTGCGCTTGAGCGCTGGAATCTTCCATAGATAATTCGGTGCGGCCGGAAATATTATTTTTTGAATCAGCTAGTTCTTTGGCCGAAACAGATTTTTCTTTTATTTTAATCAATTCTTCCTTTATAACTTTAAAAGCAGCTCCTAATCTGGAGGGGTCCAAACCGGCTTGAATGGTAGCGATGCCAACATCTCTAAATGATCCGGATCCGGCATTAACCATATAAGCCAAACCATGTTTTTCTCTCACTTCCACAAACAATCTGGAACTCATGCCTCCGCCTAAGATATTTAAAAGCACAGCCAAAGCATACCGATCCGGATCGTTATAGGCCAAACCAGGAAAACCGATAATCACCTGCGCTTGATCTAATTTTTTTTCTGAAACTGCCAACCTATCAGCTAGCGGCAATGACTCTTTTTTCCAAATAAATTTTTCAAAACCGGATTTTAACTCGGTTTTTTTATCGCTCGATTTATTAACCTCGAAAAGTTTAATTAGTTTAGGCAATTTTTTATTATTTATTTTGCCAGCCACAACCAAAACCATATTGCTTGGCAAATAAAATTTTTGATAATAACTCAATAAATCTTCTCGGCTTAAGCCACGGACACTGTCTGCCGTACCGCCGATATCCCAGCCTAGCGGATGAGTTTCGCCAAATATAGTTCGTTCAAATAAATTATCAACGGCCATTAAAGGGTTGTCATCGTACATGCGCAGCTCTTCGACAATCACTCCTTTTTCTTTTTCGATCTCGGCTGCATCTAACTTGGAATTAAAAGTTATATCAGCCAACCAATCAAACGCTTTTTCGGTATTTACTTCACCGGTGCGAACATAATAACCGGTATAATCTTTGGAAGTAAACGCGTTATATTCCGCTCCGATAGCATCCAACTCTCGAGAGATTTCTAAATGAGTTGGGCGTTTTTTTGTGCCTTTAAAAAGCATATGCTCTAAAAAATGAGACACGCCGGAAATTTTTTTGTGTTCATAGCGCGACCCAACCGGAAACATAGCCATAAGAGTTACAGCTTTACTGCCAGCTACAGGCACTTTAACAAGAGTGATGCCATTTTTTAGTTTGGAAATTTTATACATATTTTTCTTTCAAGTAACCCGATAATTCCTCCATGCTAACTCTATCTTGCTGCATAGTGTCTCTATCTCTAACTGTAACTTTTTTATCTTGCAAAGATTCAAAATCAACGGTTACGCAATATGGAGTACCAATTTCATCCTGGCGGCGATAGCGTTTGCCGATACTTTGAGTTTCATCATACTCAACCGAAAATTCTTTGCGTAATTTATCAGCCAGATCTTTGGCTACGCTGGATAATTCTTCTTTCTTGGATAATGGCAAAATTGCTACCTGAATTGGAGCTAAATTTTTTGGAAATTTCATGACTACTCGAGCTTCAGTTTCTCCTTCTTCGGAAGTTGGCGCAGCTTCTTCATGGTAAGCTTCCAAAAGCAATACCAAAAGCATACGATCTATACCAAAGGTTGGCTCAATAACATGAGGAATAAATTTTTCGTTGGTTTCCGGGTCAGTGTAATGCATATCCTGGCCGCTGACAGTTTCGTGGCGAGACAGATCAAAATCTGTACGATAAGCGATACCATGTAGTTCTTTGACGCCAAACGGATATTTATATTCTATATCTACTGTCCGTTTACTATAGTGAGCTCGTTCGCCATCAGGAATTTCATGCCAAACCAAATTATCCATATTTACTTGCATGATATCTTGCCACCAGCGCTTAATTTCTCCCAGCCACATTTCAAAGATTTTTTCCCAGTCTTTAGGGTTAATAAAATATTCAAATTCCCCTATCTCAAATTCACGGGTACGAAAAATAAAATTGCCTGGTGTTATTTCATTACGGAAGTTTTTGCCGATTTGAGCAATGCCAAAAGGCAAACGGCGACGAGTAACATTTAAAACATTTTTAAAATTTACAAACATACCAGCAGCAGTTTCCGGACGCAAATAAGCGGTGGTGGAAGTATCTTCGTTGGTACCCAAAAAAGTTTTAAACATTAAGTTAAATTGTTTTGGTTCAGTAAGCGGACCTTCGCAATCTGGACATTTTATCTCAGAAATTGTTTTTACCTGCTCTTTATCATAGCCTGGCTTGGCGCTGGCAGCTTCTAGCAAATGATCGGATCGGAAACGGTGATGACATTTTTTACACTCTACAAGTTCATCAGAAAAATTCTGCAAATGACCGGAAGCTTCCCAAACTTTTGGGTTCATAATAATAGCCGTATCAAGCGGCACCATATCAGCTCTTTCTTGGACAAAAAACTTCCACCAAGCTTTTTTGATGTTTTGCTTTAAAAGGTGGCCAAGCGGACCATAATCCCAACTGTTGGCCAGGCCGCCATAAATTTCACTGCCTGGAAAGACAAAACCGCGTCTCTTGGCCAAGGAAATGATTTTATCCATTTTTTCATTATTATCTGCCATAAAGACTATAGACAATTTACTTAAAGCCACGGGCAAGTCCCACGGCTAAGAGTTCCCACGACAACCTATCTTGCCGGACTTTTTTTATATATTAAGGCTTTAATTATAACTTATTTTTGCCAAAAAAGTCAATTTCTATTTAAGGGAAGCGATTGACTTTTTAAGTTAAGCATGCTATTTTCCCTCTACCTTAGAGGAGGATGGCAATGGCAAAAACCAGAGTAACGCCAACCAGCTCTACCAAAGAGTTGGGCAAAGAATCACCTTTGATAGTATGTGACTTACAAACATTTTTGGTTGCCACAGCAACTGCAGACAAAGGTCCTGCTCAACAATGCGGCGGCAAAAAAAATGGGGTGATCAAACCTGGAAGTACTTATATCGAAGTAACTTACGATCTCCACGGCACTACTCTATTTGTACGAAAATACTGCGGAGAAAGCTGTCGAGATAGGCACAAAAGCTTAATAAACCAAGGTCCTTCCGGGCCGCCACCGCCTATGCCTATACGCAACAAAAAAGCCCGCTAAAAAGGACTGTTCTATGAGAAAAATCCTGTGGTCTATCATCAAGCGAATCCTACTTCCAACTCCGTATATCTTCCACTTAGGTGGAAGACCAATCAAACGCTAACCAACTATGCGACCACGCTACCTAAGCGGCCAGTCGCTACAACAAAACGCCGAGGCATGACCTCGGCATCTGTGTTTTTAAATAGTATTTATCTCTGATTCTTTCTTTTCAGTAATTTCTTTCACTTTATCATTATAATCTTTTACCACCTTATCTAACTCTTCTTCCAGCCTATACATTTCATCTTCAGTAATTTCTTTTTCTGTTTCCGCAGATTTTATCATCTCTTTTACTTCCTCACGAACTTTTCGCAAAGCTATTCTGGCGGCTTCTTCTTTTTGGTGTAAAATTTTGGCTAATTCATTGCGGCGTTCACTGGTAAGTTCCGGTAAAAAAATCCTGACTTGGCTGCCGGTATTTACCGGATTTATTCCCAAACCGGAATCGCGCACCGCTTTTTCTATGGCCGACAAAATACTTTTATCCCAAGGATCAATATTTACAGTTTTAGCATCTGGTATACTAATGGATGCTAAAGATTTTAAGGTCTGGTGAGTGCCATAGGCTTCTACCATAATATCTTCCACAATAGCGGCCGAAGCACGACCAGTGCGCAAACCAGAAATATCTTCTTTAAAAAAATCGATAGCGTGGTCAAAATCGGATTTAAAATCATTAATGTTCATAAGCGAAATGAGTGAGTAAAATAATTAGCTTGCTAAATTATTTTCGAACGAATGAGTTTATATCAGCTATTATATAGCTGATATAGATTTTTACTGATCCAATGTCGTGAATCCTAAAAATACAGTTTTTTCATTTTCCCGGTTAACCAGCAAATCTACCGGGATAGTATTGCTTGGCAAATTTTTTGTTATCCAGGTTACGCCATTATCGACAGTTTTGTACAAAGTGGAACGAACGTTTTTATTATTCTCTCCCAAAATCGTGGCTGTGTAATACATCTGATCCGAATTTTTTGGATTATAGGCAAAAGCGTAAATATTCACACTGCCCGGCGGAGTAAGTAATTTTATTTCTTTCCAAGAATTGCCTTTGTCATCGGAACGCAAAATACCATATTTTGAAATCCAAAATAAACTATCTTTTTTAGTTGTATTTAAAACTAACCGATTAAAGCTTAAACTCTCACTGAAATTAACAAATTCCTGAGTCGAAGTTACCCAAGCTTCCCCGCCATTTTCGGAGCGGAATAATCCTTGATTATAAGCAGCCACATATAGACGGTTTTGACTGAGAGTATCAACCGCTAAATCTCTAATTTCAAAACCGAACCGGTTGACGGTAAACCAGCTGACACCGGAATCTCGGCTGCGGAATATATCGCCGCCTAATTCAGCGCCATAAATAATTTTCGAGTCTGTACTGTCTACAGCTAGTGCCACAAATCTTTGCGTTATTCTTTCTTCAGTAAAAATTAAATTCCAAGTTCTTTGGCAATCAATAGTTTTAAAAATATGCTGACCGTCGCTAAGATAAATTGTACATTTGTCGCGCGGATCAACAGCTAAAGCATAGATATACTTTCCGGCCATAGCTGCTGAAGCGTTCCAAGTTTCGCCATTATCATAACTATAATACAAACCCTGGCCGCGAGTTCCCATATACAAAGCTTTAGGATCGCTAGGATCGGTAAAAATCTTATATACCTTGGCTCCGCCCAAACTCTTTACCCCTTGAGCTGTCAACAAGGCTGATTTTGGCGCCCAAGTTTCACCCGCGTCAACAGAACGAAAAACACCCATCAAACTACCAGCTGTATTATTAAGCTGAACACAACCCGCACCGGTAAATACCAAAGCAGATAACAGAGCAAACAATAGTTTAATTTTTTTAGACATACTAATTAAAATTTAACAAAATTTGATCAAGTATTAAACGCGGATTTATATTTTGAGCCAGTAGAACTTGAGAGTTTTTGAAACTGTCTATCAACCTGGCTATGAACAATAAATCTGTCGCTTTAGGATTATTTTCAATCTTTTCTAAAATTTTTTCTCTCCAGACCATTGTCCAAACTTCCAAAACGTTAGATAATTTTTCACTAGTGCGAAGATTATCAATCTTCTCATTAAATAAATCTTCAAACGCTTTTGCTTTTTTATAATAAGGTTCATTAACCAATTTCTGCCAACGTTCTGCTTCTTGTTTAAAAGCGCCGCGTAAATTATCGTCAGCAGCCAAAGTAATCCCTCGTCCCGGCCGGCCCCAAGATAATTTGGCGGCTTCGGAGGCTAATTCTTGGCTATAGCCTAAGCTAATCAGGTTAGCTTCAATTAGCTTAGCACTAACTAAAGAAAAATAAAACATCTGACAGCGGGAACGAATAGTGCTTAGCAATTCGCCGTCATTGGCAGTTAACAAAAAAAATACTCTTTGCTGTCCGGATTCTTCCAAAATTTTTAATAAAGCATTGCCAGATTCTTCGTTTAGCAGTTCCGCTTCATCTATAATTACTATTTGGTAACCGCCAAACCAAGATTTATTTCCCAACTTAGATTTAATTTGTCTGGCCTGAACAATACTGATGTCCTTTTTTAATTTTTCTGTTTTTTCGTCTACTAGCCGAGAAACATAATAAAAATCCGGATGTGTATCCAGTTGCTTCTCGGTAATTTTTAATATTTTAGCCGCCAGATGCCTGGCCACAGTTCTTTTGCCGACATTATCGCTGCCAACAAAAGCATAAGATTGCGCCAGAGCGTTATTCCCAATTACTTTATCAAAAAAAGAGATAATTTTTTCGTGACCAACAATAGACATGGTTATTTTAATCTCGATTTAACTTTTGCGACCACATCATTTATATTCCAATCTGCTTTTACCAGATAATCATATACCCCATGCTGCATAGCTTCAGCAATCTTGCTTTCATCGCTTAAATTAGTAAGCAATATTACCGGCACATCTTTTCCCCAAGAATCTTCGCGCAGCATTTTTAACATGGTAACACCATCCATAACCGGCATTATTATATCCAATAAAATTAAATCCGGATGACTTTTTAAAGCTTCTTCCAAACCAAGCTGGCCATTGGCCGCTTTAAAAACCTCGAATTTTTCCATATCAAATTTTTGCGCCAAAACCCCCAAAAGATCTAACTCGTCTTCGACAATAAGAATTTTATTTTTCACCATATAGATTATTTATCAATATTTTATTTTTTAAGCAAACTTAATAACAAAAACTATACTAGCAGACCTTTGCTGCCGGTATTTTTCTTCATTCCTTTTTTAGGAACAGTAAAGTAAAAGGTCGTTCCGTCTTTTTCTTGAAATTTATTCCCTGTCCCATTTTTTGTTGCAAACCATATTTTGCCGCCGCTTATTTCCACAATTAATTTTGTCATGTATAGCCCTAAACCTGTACCTACAGAATTAGCTTTAATTGCGTTCTCGGCTCGAAAAAATTTAGAGAATATTCTTTCGCACGCTTCGGGAGGAATACCTATGCCGTCATCGGCCACGCTGATCATATAATACTCCTTGGCATCTTTAAAATCAACTTTTACTCCACACCTGTCGGACTTGCTATAATTTATTGCATTATTTAATAAATTTAAAATAACTTGTTTAAATAAAGCTTTATCTAAACTGACCGGAGGCAAGGAAAGGTTTGGTTTAGTAAATGAAATACTGCAATGCTTGGCTCTGGCATAAGCAGAAAGCTCGTTAACAGTTTCAGAAATAGCGGCCAAAATATCTTCCGGCATTGGATCTATTTTGATCCGGCCGGATTCTAGTCTGGAAATATTAAGCAAAGAACTCACTAAGTTTGAAATTTGTTTTTCTTCCAACCTGATCTGGTTTAAAAATTGTTTTTGCTTAGTAGATAATTTATCGGTAGTTTCATCTTCTAACATTTCAACGTTCCATTTGACTACCGTCAACGGAGTGCGCAATTGATGAGAAACAAAAGAAATAAAATCATTTTTCATCAACTCGTCTTTTTTTAATTTGGCTATTTTTTTTACCGAAGCGAATAAATATAACAATAAAACAACGTTTTCAAGTAAAATAAAAGATACTACATAGGCCATTTTTTGATTTGCGCCCAACCAGCCGGCTCCTAGAAAAAATAACAAACCGCCTAAAGCAAACAGGCAGATAACCGGTAATATTTTTAAGTTTTTTGACATAGCTTTTAGCCTCTGACTAAATTACGAGTATAAATATATTATACCATAAAAAAAATAAACCGTCTTGTTGATAGGGTAAAATTAAAAAATTCTTGCTATCTGGTAGCCAAAATACTCCGCTTATAATTTTCTAAGTTATCTAGAGCAATGCCAATCCCCTTCACCACACAAAGCAGCGGTTCTTCGGCCACATAGGTAGCTACTCCGGTAGCTTGAGCAATAAGTTCATCTAAATTTCTAAGCATAGCCGAACCGCCAGACAAAATTATTCCTTTATCTATCACGTCGGCCGAAAGTTCGGGCGGGGTTTTATGCAAAACTTCTTTAATAGCTTCGATTAAAATTCCCAAATCATGCTGTAAAGCTTCGGTCGTATCATCAGAATTAACAATCAAAGTTTTAGGCAAACCAGAAACCATATCCCTGCCCTTTAACTCCATTGTTAGAGGCTTATCCATATACATGGCCGAACCGATCTTTATTTTTATTTCTTCGGCTGATCTTTCGCCAATAGCCAAATTATATTTATGGCGAATATACTCTATAATTGCCTGATCAAATTTATTGCCGCCAATTCGTGCCGAACCCCAAGAAACAATTCCTCCCAAAGAAATAACTGCTATTTCGGCTGTGCCTCCGCCAATATCTATAATCATATATCCGGAAGCGGCGCCAATTGGAATATCTGCGCCAATCGCAGCCACGACCGGTTCTTTAATAATATAAGCGGTGCGAGCTCCGGCCGCTATAGTAGCATCTATTACCGCTCTTTTTTCCGTAGAAGTAATTCCGGCCGGAACAGTTACCATAACTTCCGGTCTAAAAAGATGCACTCCGCCCAAAGCTTTATTTATAAAATATCTCAACATCGCTTCGGTAGTATGATAATTAGCAATGACACCATCTTTTAACGGTCTTTCCGCAATTATAGAATCTGGGGCGCGGCCAATCATATCTTTGGCCTCAAGCCCCACAGCCAAAACTTTACCGTCAGTTTTGGAAACAGCCACCACGCTAGGCTCATTAATAACTATGCCTTTTTTGGGTACATAAACCAGTACGTTGGTGGTCCCTAAATCAATACCAATTTTTTTGATGAACATATTAACCTCTTTTCTTAACTGATACATTAAAACCTAAATATTTACCAAACATTAAATGAGTAACTGCATCCAAACAAGGAATTGCCGAAAAGAAAACCAGAGACACCGGCAGCAAAAACCACTGTAAAACCATAAACAGATACTGATGACGCGGATGATTGTCCGGGCGTTTTGGTAATATTAACACACTCATTATCGCCGAAACAAACAAACCTAACATCGCCAGATTCATTAATATTTCCAAAATATTAGGCGCGTTAAAAAACAACGCGCTCTGCCTAACTTCGTTTCCCGCCACCCACAGAGGCAAACGGCCAATGACTGTAATTAAAATTGCTACTACAGCCCAGCTCCATTTCCCTTCCCACTCATGAAAAATCATAATTACTTTTTTTGTCCAGCTAATATTTTTATGGAAACGAAACTGCCACAGCAAGTACGGAATATGTTCGGTGCCCCAAGCCCAGCGCCGTTGCTGGAAATAAAGATTTTTAAAACTTCGCCACCAATTATTATCCCGCACTGTATCCATTGAGACGGGAATATACATCGGAGTAACTTCATAATCGCCATTATACCGCAGCCAGCATTGAAAAAAAATACGCGAATCTTCACTCACTATGCCTTTGCTATGACCGCCGCAATCAACAATTGCTTTAAAACTCATGCTATGAGAAGAAAAAGTAACCAGATTGTCTAATCTAGCCAAACTAAACAGCATCCAAAAACTGGTGCCAAAAGCCATGATTCGCAGCACTGCCGGCGATTGCCATAAATTATTATTGTACAAAGTTAGAGGCTGAAATGAACTGCGCTCCGGCCGCGGATGTTTGTGGTACAGATAAGTTAGGTGGGCAAAATATTCCGGATGCACAATAGTATCAATATCAAAAATAGAAGCGATGATATCTGCATAATCCCAGCCGTGAGCATCGGCGTATTTTTTAAATTCCACTTCGGCATGGTGGATATTAGAACCTTTGCCTGGGATCTCATCGGGCAAATTTTCCGGATGCGTATAAAAAATCAGATCCGCGAACTTTTTGGAATAATTTTCCGCAATGCGTTTTTGCATCGCTTGCCAATGCTCCAGCTTTCTTTCTTCGCCGGAAATAACCAAATAAATTTTGCTAGCTGGATAGCTTGATTTGAGAAAACCCTCTAAAGACGATTCTACTACTTCCCAATCTTCGTTATAAAACGGCAAAAAAATAACATTCTTTCTTTTTTCCCAAGCTGGGAATTCTTTGGTTAAGTTTTCAAACCAGTTAATCCTTATGGCTTTACGAAAACGCCACCAAGACAAAAATAAATAAAAAGAAAAATAAACAACCCGCAGAACCCAGTAAACATCAAAAACTAAAATGAAATAAATCATCCAGAGCGGCTTAAAAAATGACAAAACCACGCTCAAAATTATAGTCAGCCAAATGGAAAGACCTGGTAAAATTTCGTATAAACGATAGCGATAATAATCTGATAACATATTTAGCTTACTCTAGCTTCGCCGCTATATTGCGGCACCAGATACTTTCCGACTGCGGCTTTTTTAGCCAATTTAATTGCCAAGGCCTGATCAAAATTTTTAGGTAAAGCTACGGCCGGTACTTTTAAGCTATAAGCCAAAGTATTAATAGCTGTTACAGCTAGCCTGGAAGCTGTAAACCGACCCTCACCTACCACCACCCCCAAATATTTTAAATCTTTTAAACCCAGCTTAAGCTTGGCTAAAGATTTTTCTAAACAGACAGCAATATTTTGGTTTTTAGTCGTTGGATAACTGTGTTGGATAAGTTTATTGTTCAACGAAAAATAAAGCGTCATCTTTTCTTCGTCTGTATTGTCCAGAATAAAAAACATAAATAGCTTTAAGCAACCTGACTTATCTCATCAACAACCGTAATATATTTACCTTCAAAAATACTATATAAAAACTTATCGCCTATTTCTCTGCGATCATTGAATTCTTTTTGACTCATAATTGTATAGCGCAAAGATTTACCTAATTTTTTTTCAAATTCCGTAACTAATCTGCCTATCAAAAGTGGACGAACTTCTCCTACCAGCAAAATATCTGTTTCCGCGTCTTTAGCGTCAGTAAAACAACCAGTAAATAAAAGCATTTTTAGTTTGCCGGATTTCTCTTTTAAGACTTCGATTAATTCTCTTTCATACAGCATCTGGGCCTTAAAGATAAGAGACTTCATTTCCGTATGCAATAAAGAAGCTAGGTTTAATTTAAAATACTTGGAACGCCCTGTGCCCGCTCCGTCTTGAGGATCAGCTTCGTCTATTGAAATCGGTATTATCAAGCCAACCTTTTCCAGGTTAGACAATTCTCGCCTAATGGCATTGAGTTGAGATTCAGCTAATCTGGCCAATTCCCTGACATAAAAAGATCTTTCCGGGGCATGAAAAAAAATGTTTAAAAGTTTTACTCTGGTCTTTGAACCAAAAATTTGTTCAAGCATATTTTTATAGATCGTAGACGGGGCTAATTATAAGCAATATTCTGTTTCCTATTTTGTACATTTTACGACCAATATAGTATAATATAAATCTACTAAAAGTCAAAATCAAGCTTTAAATAATACCTGTAACTAACCGGCTATGGAGACTGTTACTTCGCTCCACTTGCATGAATTTTTTATTGAGGGCAACAACCCGGAAACTTCGCATGTTCTCCTTAACATAACCGAGCCTTCCACTCCGGCCGAAAAAGAAAAGGGCTATTTTTTTGCTATCTGCGAAATAAACAATGCCACAACCAAATATATTGCCAGAATGCAGAGCGTGATAGATGAAATAGAAAATAATTACTACGAAATACCAAACCAGACCGAGCAAACCGCAATGGAGATTGTTTTAGAAAAAATCAACCAAGAAAACCTTTCGCTGGCTCAACCCGATATTTCTTTACACTGCATTGTCGGAGCTATCCGTGAAAACGATATTATCTTTAGCTTTTACGGAGATCCGCAAATGGTTTTATTCTACAAAACTAAAGATGGCTCCTACAAAAAAATCGATCTGGTCGAAGAAAATAAACCTTCCGAACCAAACGAAAAAACACAACTATTCTCACAAATTATCCAGGGCAAAATTGGGCCTAATGATTTTTTCTTTGCCGGTACACCGCACATAGCCGAATATTTCAGCCAAGACCGACTGGAAAAAATAATCACTACCAGGCCGCCTAAGCAAAGCTCCGAACACCTACAGCGCGTTCTTTCCGACATAAAAAATGACTTGTCCTTTGGCGGTATAATCATCAACCTTCAATCGGGAAATACTCCGCCAATCATGCCAAAAACATCACCGGTGCAAAAAGGCAGCTCTGACCGCTCTCTAAAAACCCTGTTCAGCACAGAAAAAAATACTTCCAGTCTCTTATCCCCTTCCTTCTTGCCTAAATTTGAAGAAGACATCATAGACCAACCCTTAAACAAAGAAAATGTCACTTATGAAATGATGGGTCAACCGATTGAAAAAAATATCAGAACCAAAGCGGAAATAACTTCTTCACACTTGCATGTCCGGATGACAAAAAACAAAAATAACGATGGTGCTAATTTACAAAATATCATAAAAACGATACTTATTATTCTCTGGAAAATAATTAAATACACAGTCAGATGGCTGATACTAATAATTGTCCTACTTGGAACTGCAATCACTAATCTGGGTAAAAATTTATTGCTACTAATTTTTGTCGCTACCAACTACCAAAATAGACGCCATAACATTTTGGCAGAATGGGGAAAATGGTGGCGCCAACTTGGCGAGAACCTAGCTCGCCTGCCCCTGATAACCAAGATTCTGCTTATATTTTCCTTCTTACTGTTCTTGTCATTTAGCGGTGGAATTTTTTACTTAAGAACAAAGCAACAAAAAGATGCCCGCACCGCTGCCTACCATATTTCTATACAAAACATAACAACTAAAGCCGATACCGCTGAAAGCTCTCTTGTTTATAACAATACTGAAACAGCCTTAACCAACATACTGGCCGCTGAAAAAATATTAAAAGATCTCCCTTGCTTGACGTCTGCAGAAAAGACCGATTGTAAAAACCTGGAAAATCGCCTAAACAACTTGCTGATTAAAGCGCGAAAAATTACTTTAGCTAAACCGCAATTATTGATTGATTGGAGCGGTTTGGCAAAGAGCGCTCAATTAAGTAAAATATTTCTATTGCGAAATAAAATCTATGGTTTCGGCTTTGCCAGCACAAACATTATAACTTACGATCCGCTAATTAAAGAATCAAACGTAATTGTCCCAAGTATTTCTCTAAAAAAATTAAACGCCGTTTCCGTGCCCAAAGAAAATGATTACGCCGCTCTACTCTACGATGATAAAAGCATTGCCCAATTTAGATCTCAAGATAACTCTTGGAGAAAAATAGATGTTGATTATCCAAATCAAAACGCCACCATTGCCAATATTTCTGTCTATAACCGTAAACTATATACCCTGGATACAAAAAACAACCAAATTTATAAACACGACAGCATAAAAACAGGTTTTGCTTTAGGCAAAGAATGGCTCAAGAGCAACTCTTCGGATTTAAATAACAGCATAGACTTTGCTGTCGATGGCGATATCTTTGCCCTAAAAAACAATGGATCGGTTGCCAAATTTACTACCGGAGCCATAGCGCCATTTACTATTACCGAGCTGGATCCAGAATTGACTTCAGCCGATGAAATTTGGACATATAATGATTTAAGCTATATATACATTCTTGACGGAGCTGGAAAAAGAATCATCATCTTAGACAAAATGGGACAACTTAAAAAGCAAATTATAATTCCTGAATTTTCCCACCCTGTCAGCATGGTTATAGACGAACTAAAGAGCGTTGCTTATGTATTGGATAGTAACAAGGTTTATTTGGTAGAATTATAAAATTTTCTTAATTAACCCCTGTACCTCTAAAATACTAAGAGATCC
This sequence comes from Candidatus Udaeobacter sp., assembly GCA_035473115.1. Lineage (GTDB taxonomy): Bacteria > Patescibacteriota > Patescibacteriia > Magasanikbacterales > GWA2-37-8 > XYD2-FULL-39-9. Next base: position 18,484 of record DATION010000004.1, read on the forward strand.
TTCGGTCTCTAACCTCCCACCCAAGGTGGACAGGCAGGATGACATTAAAATAAATAAAAAAAGAAGCCCTTTCGGGCATCTCTTTTTTTATTTATTTTAATGTCACTTTACCGCCGGCTTCTTCGATTTTCTTTTTCATTTCATCAGCTTCTGCTTTCTTTACGCCTTCCTTAACTACCTTTGGAGCGCCATCTACCAAAGCTTTGGCATCAGCTAAACCAAGGCCGGTGATTTCTTTTACAACTTTAATAACATTGATTTTGCTAGCGCCAGCATCAGTTAATTCAACATTGAATTCTGTTTTTTCTTCAGCGGCAGCAGCTGCGCCTCCGGCAGCTGGAGCAGCCATCATCATAGCTGGAGCAGCAGCGGAAACACCGAATTTACCTTCCAAAACTTTTACTAGTTCAGAAAGATCTAAAACGGACATTTTTTCAATTTCTTCTACAAGGCTCTTGAATTTTGCAGGAACCTCTACTTTATTTTCATCACTCATAATATTTTAATTAAATTTTAAATTAAGCTTTTGATTTTGCCACATTGTTAAGCACACCAACTAAGCCGCGTAAATTTCCAGCCAAAACATTGACAAAACCGGAAACAGGGCTGTTGAGAGAACCAACCAATCTTGATAGCAACTCTTGTTTGCTTGGCAAATTGGCCAAACTCTTTACTGCGGAAACATCTACAAATTTACCTTCTAAAACCCCGCCAAATATTTGCAGGATTTCGTGGGTTTTAGCAAATGTATTTACTACTCTGGCAGCCGATACTTCGTCTCCCAAAGCCATAAAAGTAGCCACACCGCCGGCAAAAACCTTTGGATCAATATCTTTTAATCCCAGGTCTTCACAAGCTCGTTTTACCAAAGTCTTTTTGGCAGCGACAACTTTAATGTCATTTTTGCGGCATTCGCGTCGTAATTCTTCCGCTTCGGAAACCTTTAAACCTTGAAAGTTAGCAAAGACGACTGCTTTAGCCGCTTTTAAACCATCTTCCAAAGATTTAATTGTTTCTTGTTTTTGTTGTCTTGATTTAGGCATATTTATCTTTAATTTTTTGCTGGATTTTTCCAACAACCCACCCGAGGTGGATTGTTACTGCCAATGAAAATTTTTGTAAAATTTTCAGGCCAGTAACAAAAAAGTGGTTCTTTAAACCACAGTATTTTGAGTACAAATCGACCTAAATAGGCTTAAATTGCCTTTATTTGCACCTCGGCAGGAAATTAAGTCTTTCGACACCTGCTGTCTATGGTTGAGATAATAATAACCTGTCTGTTACTATTTGTCAATAGGACAAATTTGAGTCGCTCTCAGGCCAATTACTGAATAACCGTTCCATCAAAACCTTCCCCATTTAAAACTTTGGCAAATTGAATCAAATCAGTGCCTTTTATAAATGAAACTTTTAATTTTAATTTTGCGGCTGTTTTGGCAGCTTTTGGATCAAATGGCAGATTTGCTCCCGGATTCCATTTATCCCCGACTATACTCTTCATTTCTGGCCAAGTTAATTTTGGCAATGGTTTGGCGCTGGCATCTTTTTTGGGATCAGCCGTGTAAACATAGCTAATATTAGAGGCATTGATTATCTCTTTAGCGCCATACGTTTTGGCCAACAAAACTGCATCATGATCTGTGGAGCATCCTGGCTTCCAACCGCCAGCAATCAGAATTGATTTTTTTGATTTAATCTTCTTAGTCGGATTAATAATTAATTCTTTTTCCGCCAAATCTTTAAACAGCATGCCAACAAACCGAGCGTTTAGATGCGTTGTGTGAATTCCCAGCCAATCTAATTCTTCATCAGAAGCTCCAACTGATTCTTTCATTGCTTGTTGATATTTTCGGCAAGTTGCTCCCCCGCCAATAACCAAAATAAATTTTTCTCCCAACTTTATTCTGGCTAAAATTAATTCTTTGAATTTTTTTAAAAACTCAATATTAAAACCTTCGGTCGGAATAATAATTGATCCTCCCACAGATATAATTCGGTACTGGTTTTTTTTAGACATAATTGATTAAAATTGATTTGCTTTAAAATTATGAGTTTGTGATTTATGGCTATTACCCAATCCTCCTTTTAATTTTGGATAATACATTGCCTTCATGGCTTTAAACGGACTGGGTGTTCTATAACCGGTCTTACCTTTTTGCGCTCGATTAGAAGAATAATTTTTCATATTATTTTCTAAATAAATAATTGATGGTCCAATTTATCAGCCAAACTGCTAGCGCTCCCCAAAAAGCCGATAAAAACCCAGTCACAAAAAAACCTTTAACCACAGATGATGCCAGCCAAAACATAAACGCGTTTATCACTAAAGTAAACAACCCTAAAGTAAATAGATTAATCGGCAAGGTTAAAATGATAATCAGCGGACGAATCAAGGCGTTTATTAACCCTAAAACCAATACAGCTACTAAAGCGGCATAAAAATTGGCAAATCTAATGCCAGGAATTAAATAAGCGGCTACCATTAAAACTGTAGCGCTTACTAACCAGCGAGCTAAAATCCTTATGGGGTTATAGTTCATACTCCAACTAACAATCTATATAATAAATCAATTATCGGCGAGATTGATTGAAATAAAAATAAGACAAAAAAAAGTAAAATAGCCGAACCGTACTTATCCAAAAAATCTTTTAAACCTCTGGCTGAATCCGGCAAAATAGCATATAAAATTTTGGAGCCATCCAGCGGCGGAATCGGCACCAGATTAAAAATCATCAACATTATATTGGCATAAATAATAATAGACAGTATATACACAAAATTAGACGGCGGCAAAATTCTGACAAAAATTGCAAAAGCAAACGCCAATAAAAAATTAGCCACCGGTCCGGCCGCAGCCACCATAGCTGGTCCCCATTTCTGATTTTTTAAATTATATGGGTTATAAGGCACAGGTTTGGCATAAGCAAACATGAATCTGCCGCCCGTAAACACAGACAGGGCTATAGGCATTAAAATAGTGCCCCATAAATCGATATGCGGGATTGGATTTATAGTTAATCTGCCGGCATATCTGGCAGTTGGATCCCCCATCATATCTGCCGCTAAACCATGGGCATATTCATGGATAATAGCCGATGGGATAATCACTAAAAAATAGAAAATAAAGTCCATAGTATTGACAAAACTCCGAGATTAAAGTACAATTAGACCGTTGCTACAAGTATATATTAAGATCTTAAATTTTTCAATCATATGTCTAGAGTTTGTGCTATCTGCGATAAATCAGCATCCCGAGCTAACCATGTTAGCCACTCCAACCGCAAAGTTCCTCGCAGACAAAATCCTAACCTCCAATCAGTTCAAGTAGATGGCGAAAGCGTCAGAGCTTGCTCCAGCTGCCGCCGTACAATGGTCAAAAAAATGGCCTAACAAAACACTTCTAAAAAAATCCCTTGAATAGGGATTTTTTTGATTTAATATTATTTTTTATTTTCTATTGAACCACTACCTGTCCGTGCATAGAAGGATGAATACCGCAAGAATAAGTATAAGTTCCCGGTTTATCAAATTTAAATTGATAAGTTCCACCGGTGCTAAGAACAGACGAACCTGTAAATTGTCCGTCGCTAGAAACAATGCTGTGCGGAGCCTGATCATCATTTGTCCATTTCACAGTCGTACCAGCTTTAACTGTCAGGCTGGCTGGAGAAAAAGCAAAGCCTGAAATTACTACTTGAGCAGCCTCTGATTGAGTTGAAGTTTGAGGAGTTTGTTGTGAAGTTGGTTGAGCGGAATAATTTGTCGCAGCGCAGCCGGCACCCATCAAAGCCACAATGCTTAATACAGATCCTAATGCCAAGATTTTTTTCATAGTATTTAACATACTTAGTATTTAACTTGCTTAATTTTTATTATACCACAACTTAATATAAAACAAAAAAACCTCCTTTACAACCCTGTCGATTATGATAAATTTTTCTATTAATTTTAAACTAAATCTCAATCAAAGTATTTTCTCCCAGAATCATTTTTTGTTTATCAATACCTTTTACCACGCTTACTCCGGAACCAACAATACTGCCGAATAGTTTTATATCAGCAGAAATATTGCATTTATTTAAAATTATTGAATCGCCAATTTCGGCATTTTTTATTGTGCTCCCTGCTCCGATAGTTGCATTTGGACTAATCACGCAATCTTCTAAAGTACAATTTTCTCCAATTAAAGCTGGGCCAAAAATCTTTACATTTTTATTTATAGTTGTGCCCACGCCAACACGCACTTTGCCTTTTATTTGAGCGCCATCTTCAATTTTTCCTTCTATTTTAAAATTCTCTTCCGGAATTTCTTCCAAAAGTAATTGACTGGCAGTAATCAAATCCTCCGGCTTGCCGGTATCTCTCCACCAACCGGTAATTTCTTTATACCCGACTTTAAGCTTGTTTTTCAAAAAATTAGAATGAATACTGGAAATTTCGTATTCTCCTCGATTGCTTTTTTCAATATTATCAAAAGCTTTAAAGAAAACTCCTGGTCCATACAGATAAATTCCTGTAACTGCAAAGTTATTTGGCGGATTATTTGGTTTTTCCAATACATCAATTAGTTTGTTTTTCTCATCAAAAATCGGCACACCAAAACCGCGCGCATCCGGCACCTGAGACAGCGCCAGCATACAATCATAATTGCCACTAACAAATTCTTCTACAAAACCTTTTAGGCTGCCTAAAATTACGTTGTCTGATAGATAAAACAGAAACGGATCATTGCCGATAAATTTTTCGGCTTGCTTCACAACGTGAGCCACTCCCTGCGGCCCGCCTTCTTGTTCAAAAAAAGTAATTTTAATCCCCCAATGCCCACCATCACCGATATACTTTTGCAATTCGGTTTCACCCGGATTAGTATTAATAAAAATTTCTTCCACCCCAGCACTGACCGCTTTTTCTATAGCATGAAAAATCATCGGCTTATTAGCCAAAGGAATCAAATGTTTATTCATGGTGGAAGTTACCGGGCGCAATCTGGTAGCTCTGCCTCCACCGGTTAAAATTGCTTTTTTAATTTTCATAATCGAAACGAGTGAGTAAAATATTTAGCTTGCTAAAATATTTTCGAACGAATGAGTTTATATTTATATATATAAATCAAGACGAAGATAGGTAATAAATTTAATATTAATTTTAGCAGCGACCATCGCGCCTTGCAGCCAAGGTGCCCCATAGGGCATTTGGGCGCAAAAAAAATTTATATTAAATTTATTACTACTTAATTACCAAATTATTATTTGTTTTACTATAAACCAATAAATTACCATCAATGGATTAGCAATATACTTCAGCAAGGGATTATTAATATCTTTTTCATCAAAAATAACTTTATCTGCTGCCAATTTTAAAACTTGTCTGTCGCTAACTTTACGAATAGATTGAATATGTTGGCGCTTTGCCAGCCATAATTGCCAATTTTCTGGATTTAACCAATATTTGTAAACATTCATTCGAACTTTAGACCAGCCACTGATAATAGAAAAAAATATTAAACCCAGTTCCATTACCAAAGCCATAGGCAAAAGTACCAACAAAGTCGGCCACTTAAAATACATCAGCATTACCCCATATCTATTCCTTTCCATATAGTAAAACTTGTCCTTGTTGCGGCTAAATTGATACTTATGATAAAAAACTGCGTCTCTAACTATTGATACTTTATAACCCAATACTTTCATACGCAAAGAATATTCTACATCTTCGTGGTACAGAAAAAAGTCTTTATCCCAAAAACCATATTTTTCCAGTAAATTAGCGCGCATCAGTATAGAAGCGCCGCTGGCATAACCAACTTCTTCTACAGGAGCCAGTTTTAGATCACTTTTTTTAACCCTGAAATTACCGCAATAACCAAAACCAAGGTAATGAAATGAGTTACCAGCGGTATTGACCAATTCTGTTTCTGGATAGAGCAACAATAAAGATTGGGCTGCGCCAATCTGCGGATCTGCTTCCAAAGCAGCGACCAACTTCTCCAAGCAATCGGCAGCCATAAATCCGTCATTATTATGCAGATAAACATACTCAAATCCGTGTTCTAAAGCCCAAGCGATACCGGCATTATTACCTCCGGCAAAACCAAGATTTTCTTTTTGCGGCAAAAGAGTAACGTGCGGAATACTGCTACCGGAAAGCGGCAATAATTTTTCTTCTAAATTTGGCATAGATGAACCAAACTGGGGATGCGGATTATCTACCACCACAAATTCCACTTTATCTTTAGGATAAGTCATTTTTTGCAATGCCGAAATAACATCATCTAAATAGATATCTGAATTAAAAGACAAATAAATTATAGCTACTTTAGGATACTGCATAATATTTAAGATACCTCCACCATTTCCACAAAAATTTGAACCAGCTGACCATATGAATTCTGGCCAGCTTATTTTTTAATAAAGCGTTAAATATACCCGGTATTTTCGCTGATTCCCGGGCATGCTTATGCATAATGATAATATCATGAACATAATAAACTGGCCAGCCATTTTCCCACATATTTAAGCACCAATCACAATCTTCCAAATACATAAAATAACGCTCATCAAACCAGCCAATCTGATTTATTACTTCTTGACGCACCACTATAGCTGCACCCAAAACCCAATCAACCGGCCTAGTTTCGTTATGATCAAAATCTTTCATTAGAAGTCTGTCGGAATATTTTTTAACCCATTTATATTTTTTATCAAAATTTATTTGCTTTAAAGGTTTTATAAGAATGGATGGTAAATCAAACCTATAACAAGAATACTGCAGTGTCCAATCGCTATTGAGAAGTTTGGGACCGATGCAGCCTATTTTTGGGTGTTCATCCATAAATTTTATGATCCGCTCAACGGTACGAGAATTTTCCGGAATTATTGTATCTCTATTTAAAGCAAAATAATACCTGGCCGGCGTAGCTTTAAAACCGATTGTATTGCCTTTGCCAAAGCCGACATTGCCACCGCAATCTATATATTTTATTGAAGGAAACTTAGCGGCCAAATCTTCTTTGATGCCATCTTTATTTTCTGAATTATCCGCCACTGTAACTTGTACATCATAAGAACACCCGGCAATATCTTTTAAAACCGAATCAGCGGCGGCTAAAATGTCGTCTTTCATCAAATAGTTTAAAAATACGATGTTTATATCTTTCATACCCACCATTTACGCATTTCTTGCCAATTTATTTTTCTTAATGACTTTATAAGCATTCTTTTCTTTGCCAAATCTTTTCCAAATATTTCTTTAAGACCAGCAAAAACTTTTTGATCAAACAAAAGAAAATAGGCAAATTTCTTTAATTCGTACCATAAAATCCACGGAAAATCAAGGATAACATTCTGCCAATACTCATTTTTGCACAGAGTCATTAAATGGTTTTTATAGCTATGATACTTAACAAATTCTGACTGCTTCTTCTTATTAAGCAAAGCACTGGCGTCATCGCTCTGTTTTGGGCCAGCTGCCGAGCGATCATGATAAGCCACCGCATCTAACAAAACATAAGACTTATAGCCAGACGAAGCTAGTCGAAAGGCCAAATCTACATCTTCTTTATACGAATGATAGGATTCATCAAAAATATTACCGTCTTGGTACGCCATGCTTTTTAATGCCGTACTTCTAAACACCGGCAAAGCTCCAGACACTCCAAATACAGGCAGCGTGTTGGAAAAAAATTTATTTTTTAATTCTGACCAATTTTGCTGAGTGTATTGTTCCACCACTCGCCTGCTGCGATAAACTTTAAGACCTAAGGCATCAATTTGATCGGTAAAACTATTTTGTAAATTACTGATTGCTTGGTTAAAATTCCATTTCATTAATCTCGGTGAAACCGAAGCTGCTTCTGAATTTTTATCTAAAAACAAGACAACTTTTTCTAAACAATCTGGCTCTAAATACATATCTTGGTTTAATAACAAAACATATTCAGAATCAGATATTTTAAAAGCTTGATTATGCCCGCCGGCAAATCCTTTATTCTCTTTATTTTCTATAATTCTATAAGGTACGGCGAAATTACTTAATTCTTTTTTTATTAATTCCACCGTATTATCCTGTGAATTATTATCTACAATCAAAATATTCCAATCTTTAAAAATTTGTTTGCGCAAAGAATCAAACAGATAAGGTATATATTTCGCCCCGTTCCAAACAACCAAGTTAACTGAAAGTTTCATAGTTATCTTTTGGTTATAAGATCGTTAACCCAACCCATAAAAATTCCAAACGGCCTAAAAATTGCTATCCAAATCCATTTATACCATGGCTCCCATTTTTGAAAGTACTGCAACATGCTTTTTGTTACTTGTTTCTGCTTCCATAACGTATCTCTTTTTTTAAAACTCTGGCCAATATAATCTATGCAAGAAACAACCGGAGTATACATAACTTTTAAACCCATCTTTTTAACTTCCCGACAAATATCCACGTCTTCAAACCAAATAAAATATCTTGGGTCAAACGCCCAGCCTAATTTCTCGTAAACTTGCCGGCGCATGAGCATAAATGAACCGCGGACAGAATCAACTTCTTGCTCAATATTGGCATCAAAACCTTTCAATAAATAATTATCAAGAACAGCCGGAAACAGATGCGGTATCTTTAAAATAATAGCAACTTGACTCCAAACTGTAGGAAAACGTCGCGGCAAGGCGCTCATATTTAAACTTCCGTTCTTATCAAGCAATTTACAGCTGGCTAAACCTACCTCAACATGAGCGCGCATCCATTCAACCATGTTATCTAGACTTCCCTCCTCCACTCGCATATCGGGGTTTAAAAAAAGTAAAAACTCGCCCTGCGCAAGTTTAGCTGCTTGATTATTTGGAAAGGCAAAGCCGGTATTTTTACTATTTTCTACCAATTTAATTCCCGGAAAATTTTTCTTAATTAATTCTACCGTTTTATCTGTGGAAGCATTGTCAACAACTATTTCTTCAAAAGAAATTTTTTTACACCCGGCCTTTACCGATTTTATCTGCTCCTCAATCAGTTCGGACGAATTCCAAGCAACTGTAATTACTGATAGATCCATAGAAAAACGGAATGTTATTTTTTAAGCTGAGCTTTAAAAAAATCAACCAGTGGAATAGCGGTCGGATCTATGCCTTGCAGCATGGCACAGTAAAAACTGACATAACTGCTTAAAACCAAAACTTCACAGGCTTGCAATAATTTGCTACTTTCCTGGCAAGAATAAGAGGCGTACTGAATTTTTTTGCTATCTAAAACCTGTTTAGTAATTTCATATCGTTTCTGGACACGTTTGTCGTACAGCTTGGACTCCAATAAAACAAACTTAATATCATTTTGATTACTTGCTGGATAAGGAGTTCCTTCCATTAGATGATGATTCATTTCCGGCACTATAAAATAACCGCCAAATCTTTTGGCATTTTCATTCATTTGGTTGGCTGCAATATGAGCGTTGCCAGCCAAATGTTCCGAAGCCGCATACCAGACGCTTTTATCTGCCAAACTACTGGCTAATTTTTTGGCTAAATTTTTTTCTTCCGGATTTTCTACACCAAACAAACTATTAAATTTAGCAATTGTCTGTAAAACATTTTTTATTTCTGCTGAAGATAATTTTAATATTCCGGCATTAACCAGCAAAGCCAGTTGACCAAACACAGTATAACCAAGACCCATTCTTGGCGAGCCGCAAGGATTATTATTGGTGGTAAAAATTAAAGCAGGTACTTTATTTTGTTTGGCAAATTCTGCCAATTTACTCCCGGAGGCAATTACCATTATTTTTGCCTGTCTTTTTTTGGCGTCCGCAGCCGCGCTAACGATTTCTTCGGTTGACCCTGAATAGCTGCAAGCGATAACCAATGAATTTTTATTCACAAACCCTGAAGCATTATAGCCATTTATAATTTCTACCGGAATTTTAAGATCTTTAAAAAAAACAGACTTGATTAAATGCGAGCCTAAAGCTGAACCGCCCATGCCCAAAACAACCAAATTATTCGTTTTTTTGTACGAAGCTGGTATTTTGATTTTTTTTACTTGCGCTAAAACCTCTTCTATTTGCTTGCCCAGTAAATGAATACTGCCAAGCATGTTTTTTGAGTCTAATTGAGATATTTTTGTTTTGTCATCTAACATACCTAACATAATTGATAGTTAAAAACTATCTTAATTTTAGCAATTTTAGCCGTTCTTGTAAAGAAAAACAAAAACAGCCTTATTTAGACTGTTTTTGTTTTTGACCCGAGGTTCCCTTCTTACTCAGGTCTGCTTAGATTAATTATGCGCTCGCCTATGCATATTCACATGCTAGGCGAACGGCCTCATTTTGAGGCTGTGGTTATATTTAGGCCGTAGGGAGTGAAGCGAGCACGAGTTGCTCCATCTCCAATACCTTTACCGCACCGACCGGCTTGGTGGGGCGAAACACCCCAACATAGCCATCAATCCGGTTCTTGTCGGCCAGGAACACAGCGTGGAGGTAGCCCTTGTACTGTGATCCGTTCACGATAAGCTTACCATCGGGACCGACAGAGAACGAACTGCTCTTCGCGTAGACGATGTTCGACCACGAAAGGCGATCCTCCACTTTGTCCGTATCACCAACTACGACCGCTCCGACGATATTGCCGTCGATGGCAACGCCACAGTCGCGACACGACACGCCGAGCGTGGTCTCATTGTATACCTTGCCGGCGCCGTACGGGTTGCCGTAAGTGTTGTAGGTGAAGAACTTTTCACCACCATCAGCCACCGGATTGACATGCTTGAAGTCGAACTCCACACCGGGCTTGACACACGTCACCTTCATAACCCAGCCACCACGGCCGGGAATGGTAAGTGTCTCGCCTGCTGCCAGCGCCCCAAGCACTCTGTCTAGATTTACCTGATTGCTCACGTTCATTCTCCACTCTCAAAGCCTAATGCTTGAGATTGAAGCCAAATGCTGATATTAGGTGCAGCATCCATACACCCGCCTGTGTGCAATTTACACTAGCGCGACTAAGAGTTTACTCAATCGCCCGAGTACAAATACCATAAATTATAAAATAACCGCTTAAAACGGGTTATTATAACAGAAAAACAGCCTGTTGTCAACAGTAATCCAAGAAGATTAATTTTTTATTTTTAGGCTAACTAGAAGCTCTTTTGCCTGGTTGGCCCCACTCCAATAGCCAGTTTCACTCATTAAATCTCTGGCACGCTGGGCATAATGAATGGCCTGGTCTTTCTTATTAAGTGCGGCAAAAGCTCGCGCCACATCTAAATCTGTTCTGCCTAAATTTAATACATCACCCATCTCTTCACGCTCACGTCTCAAAGCAAAAAATTGATCAGGCATATCAGCGAAAACTTTACGAGCCATTCTGCCAGCTAAAGTTCCATATCTTAATTTACTTGCCTGCCACTTTATATTCTTATCAGCATTTTTTGCATTAACTAATTTAGATAAACCTGTCTTGTTAGCATCAAGCGAAGCGCTTATAGCTCCTTGGCGCATATAAAGTGACCCCAGGGTATTAAAAGCATTGGCTTGGCTCGTAATGTCTACAATTGGATCATTGGCTCCACTTATTAATTTTGCCAGCCTTTCACACTCATCATCTCTATCAAGGTGATAAAGAGCTCCAGCTAATTCAGCGGCAGCAAACGGAGGCAAACTTCCAGATCTGATTACTTTCATTAGGTCTGTAATATCAGAAATATGTCCGATACTTTTTCCTACTTCTGCCAAAGTCATTTCGTTTGTCGCTCTTTCAAGAAGATGCAGCCATTTTTTATTATCCCCTTTTTTAATGACAACATTTTCGATAAACTTATTATTACCTAACAAATCTTTTATAGCGTCCAGATTTTTTGTATTACAGGCTTCTGCCAAGCTTCCTACATGCTCATCAAAATCAGCATCCAGGCCAAAAATTATCTCCGGTGAATCAATTTTTGGTTTATGCTTATCTATTGTTCCAAACCCTTTTTCAGATTCGCTCATATCATTTTTTTAAAAAATTATAGCTCAACAGACTTTATCTTGCTTTTTAAAAGTCGGTGCTGATAATTTTGCACTGGTTTAAATAAATTTTTACTTTTCACAATCTGCTGAGTTTTTTTACTGCGTAAATTGTGAAGCATCTCATAACGCAAACGCAAATCGTGCAGAATTATATTGTCATCATTTTTAAAAAACTCAATAGTGCGTTTAACTCCGATTTGCCCAAAAGAATCCAGCTTATCGGCGTCGCGCAATATCCAAGCTGTTTTGTATTTATTGGCAGCATCATTCCAATGGTAGCGCAGTGTGTAAAGAATAGTAAGCTTATCTTTTTTGGATAAAGCAGCAAAAGCTTTATCTTCTCTAAACCATTGCTGGCAAATTTCATAAGAAAGCTCATGATGTGTTTTAGTATTTCCTGGTACGGTCTCTTTAGCTCGGCCAATATCATGCAGTAAACCGGATAATTCTGCCAATAATATATTATCCTTTTCGGCGGCGGCAATAATTACCGCCCATTTGCTTACCCGCAGAGCATGATCAAAATTGTGAGCGTCTGCCGGATAAGAATTAAAAAAAGTTTTTACTTTTTCTTTGGTATGGCGAATAATTGCTTGTTGGTTTTTTGTATACATATCTAGCTTAAATAATCTGCCAGCGCTTCTGTCCAGTCACGCTGCTTCGGCATCTTGGTATTTAATAACTCGGAAAAAACCGGTCTTTTTGCCGGTCTGGGAAATTCAGTCGCAGCAACCGGAATGCAATTTACTGCCAAGTTTTTTTGTTTAAAAATTTCTAAACTAAACTCATACCAAGTACAAGCGCCGCTATTGGCACCATGATAAATTCCAAACGGCAATTTATCTTCCCAAAGTTTACGAGTAAAGTTTACCAAATCAGCGCTATAAGTTGGACAGCTAAATTCTTCATTAACCAATTTTAATTCCTTTTTTCCTTGATTTACCACCAGATCAATCATAGTGTCAACAAAACTTTTTTTACCACCACCGGCCGGACCAAACAATTTTGAAAGTCTGATTAAATAAAAATTTGCTCCTGAATTTTGTAAAAGCATTTCACCCAACGCTTTGCTTTCGCCATATTTACTAATTGGATCTGTTGGTGCGTCTTCCACATAACCATTTTTATTATCGCCTCTAAAAACATAATCGCTTGAATAATGAACTATGGTAATTTTATTTTCTAAACAAACAGCAGCTAAATATTCTACCGCTAAACCGTTTACCATTTTAGCTTTGGCAAATTCTTCTTCTTTTTGTTCTGCCAAATCTACATTGTTATAGGCAGCAGCATTAATTACCAAGCTTGGTTTAATTTCATTTATTTTTTCTTTGACAATTTTTTCGTTGGTAATATCAAAAGCATCATAATCCAGCCCGATTACTTCATAATCTTTTTGAAAATTTTTTACTAATTCTTGCCCCAGCATTCCCCTATTGCCAATCACCAAAATCTTAGACATAGGCCAAACTTTATTAAACCTGTCTATTTGTAAGTTTTAAAAACTCATTATAATCCTCCACATAATCACTTCTGTCCGGATTATAATTAGTCGAAGATAAAGCCAACAAAATCGCGCCATCAGAAAAATCTTTGAAGTGATGCCAGACATAGGCCGGCACATACATCGCACTAGTTGGCGCTTCCATTGGCAAATCTTCCAAGCCATTACCCCGATCAATTACAGCCGTACATTTACCTTGCAGCAAAATAAAAAACTCTTCTTCCGTATGATGACAGTGCGCTCCGGTCGGAGCGGTGGGATTAGTGATAAAATAGACTCTTTTTACCTCAAAATCTATATAGTCTTTTAACTCCACGGGGCTCATTACAAATCGCGGTGTATCAATTTTTTTGATTGCGAACTGTTTAAATTCTTTTTTCATATTACTGTGATGCTTTCATCTTATCTTTTGATCTATCTAAATTTTCCTGAAATTTATTCATTTCATCTTTCTTTTTCCGTAAATTATTTACCCATTCGGTATTAGTCTTGTACCACTCCACAGTTTCTCTCAGGCCTTGTTCAAATTTATCTCTGGAATACTCCGGACTCCAACCTAGATCCATAATTTTGGAAGCATCGATGGCATAACGGCGATCATGACCAGGGCGGTCGGTAACATATTCTATTCTGTCTTCTCCCAAGTCCATGATTTTTAACATCATTTTTGTGACTTCCAAATTATTTCTTTCATTATCAACACCAATATTATACACTTCTCCAATATTACCTTTGTGCAGAAGAACATCCAGCGCTTTGGCGTGGTCTACGACATGAATCCAATCGCGTACATTTAATCCGTCGCCATAAACCGGCACCTTTTCGCCGTTTAAAAGTTTAAAGACAAAAAAAGGAATCAGTTTTTCCGGGAATTGAAACGGACCGTAATTATTTGAACAGTGCGTGACAATTACCGGTACTTTATGAGTAACATAGTAGGCATTGCACATTAAATCTCCGCCAGCTTTGGCTGCCGCATAGGGCATATTTGGCCAAACCGGAGTCTGTTCGGTAAATTTTTTATCTTCATCTAATCCTAACGATCCATAAACTTCGTCGGTAGAAACATTGATAAATTTTTCAACATTATTAAAACGAACCGCATCCAAGATCATCTGCACCCCTAAAGTATTTGTTAAAACAAAATCTTTACTGCCGCCATGAATAGATCTATCCACATGGGTTTCAGCCGCAAAATTTATTACATGAGTGATGCCGTTCTCTTTGATAGTAGAATTTAGCTTGTCCAAATCTATAATATCACCTTGAACAAAAGTATAATTTTTATTATTTTCCACATCCGCCAAATTAGCCAGATTACCGGCGTAAGTTAATTTATCAAAATTAACAATTTTATATTCCGGATATTTTTCCAGCATGTGGCGGATAAAATTTGATCCAATAAATCCCGCTCCTCCGCAAACTAATAATTTCATACTTTACTTATAATTACTATATTTACTTATATTTACCACTATGCCGAAAGCTCCTAAACCAATTATCATTGCCGAGCCTCCATGGCTTATAAACGGCAGCGGCACACCTGTAAGCGGCAACAGTCCGATAGTAGTGCTAATGTTGAGAAATGATTGCCAAACAAACCATATCATAATTCCAGCCACGAGTAAATAACCGAATTGATCCGGCGCTCCTTTGGCTATTTTAAACCCGCGCAGCCCTAAAAATACGATCACCATAATTAATAAAAAAGAGACAACTAAACCGGTTTCTTCGGCAATTACAGCAAAAATTGAGTCGGCTTGCACTTCGGGCAAATACTGAAATTTCTGCCTAGAATGACCAACTCCCAAACCAAAAATCCCGCCCGAACCAACCGCTAAAAAAGATTGATTGATCTGATAACCGATTCCTTTTGGATCTAACTCTGGGTGCAAAAAAGTTGTAATTCTTTGCACGCGATGAGGAGCAAACAGCAATAATCCGGCAAAACCGACTATCCCCGCCAATCCGATTATCGCCAAATAAATTTTTGGGGTCTCAGCCAAATAAAGCATCGTAAAAATAATAACTACCAGGATAGATAAAGTCCCCAGATCTGGCTGCAGAGCAATTAACAAAACAGCCGGCGCCAACATGGCAAAAATAGGCACCAGGTTGACTTTCCAATCATTTAAATCTTTATTTTCGGAAATAAGTTTAGCTAAAAATATAATTACCGCTAATTTAGCAAATTCGGCAGGCTGAAAACTTAAGCCAAACAACTGCGCCCAACTGCGCGAACCGTTTAGGTACAATCCAACCCCTGGTATAAAAATCAAGCCAAGGAGACCTAAAGATAATAAGAAAATTAAACCGCTGAATTTTTGCAAAAGATGATAATCTAAACGCGCCAAAACTAAAAATAAGATTAAACCCGGCAGCAAACCAAACAGTATCTGCTTCTTGATAAAATAAAAAGTATCGCCAAATTTGGAATAACCTACCGGTGAACTGGCCGAAGCCAGCATTATCAAGCCAAAAATTATTAAAATTCCAAAAATCAATAAAAATAATCTATCCGCCGGTTTTACAGATTCTCCTCTCATAAGTTAAAAATATTTTGCAAAAACATAATCAAGCTGGAAAATAATTTAATTAAAAATTAAATATTTAGCCTGATAAGCAAAACGAGTCCGATTGTTAAAAATAGATGAAATAATAAAGCCCAAAAGCAGATGAGTCTGGCCAAGAATTTATCAACTGAATAGAAGAAAGATGAAACGAGATAATTTAATAAGATTGTTCCTATTCCGACCAGAGGCACCAAATAGATTTTCCACCACTCACCCACCAAGTCCGTGCCAAAAATTATATTATAATGCAAAAATATCTGCCCGGCTGAGGAATGAATATTAGAAAATAGATACCACCACAAAAAAATTTGTCCGAAAAACATGATAACTAGTGGGGCCAAAATCCACCGATCGCGAAAATACAGCTTGGGAGAATAAAACATACTGAGAAGGAAATAATCGCTAATAAGCCTTTATTTAGGCTTAAAACTGGCTTAATTTTAACAAATTTAGCTAATATTGACAAGTTTTTGGCTTTATACTATAATAATCACACTATTTTGCCTTACTTGATAACTCTTAATATAATATGTCACATAAAAAAGCAGGTGGCTCTACCCGGTTGGGCCGAGATTCTAACGCCCAGCGTCTTGGAGTAAAGCTCCATGACGGCCAAGAAGTACGAACTGGAATGATAATTGTTCGTCAGCGCGGCACAAAGTTCCACTTAGGAAAAAACGTTAAACAAGGCGCTGATGATACCATCTTTGCCATGACTAATGGAAAAGTAAAATTTACCCAGCATAAACGCCGCCGATTTGATGGCAGCATGAAAACAGCCAAATTCGTTCATGTTGAAGCCTAAAAAATAAACCTTCAAAAAAGCCTCCGCAATTTGCGGAGGCTTTTAAGTTAAAATTTTATAAACCGGCTGCCTTTTTTAAGGATAAAACACCTTCAGCCACATCAACGGTCGGTTTCCAGCCGAGGATAGATCTGGCCAAACTTATATCGGCTTCAATAGACTTAATTTCGCCAGAACGAACAGGCAGATTAACCGCTTCTCCTCCTACTAAAGCTGCTATTTCATTTACACTCGTCTGCTTCCCATAGCCAATATTTATCGGACTGCCGTCACCAAGCTTGTTTTGGCTCCAAGCCAAAATATTTGCTTCCACCACGTCAGAAACATGGATGTAATCACGAGTACTTGTACCATCACCTACTATCGTAAGTTTTTCTCCTTTTTTTCTTTGATCCAAAAAAACCGGTATCACCATAGGATATGATCCTTCGGAAAGCTTGCGCGGACCAAAAACATTAAAATAACGAAGACAGACTGTTGGCAAACCATAAAGAGAAGAAAATAGTCTGCAATACTGTTCTCCGATTAATTTATGCAAACCATACGGGCTAAGCGGATTGGGCAAAGTTGATTCCTTTATAGGCAATAAAGTTTGGTTGCCATAAACTGCGCAAGAAGAAGAAAAAATTACTTTTTTTAAATTATTTTTTTTAGCAGCCAACAATACATTTAATGTACCAGTGACATTTATCTCGTGCGTAGAAAGAGGGTCGTTAATAGAAACTGGCAGTCTGGGATCGGCAGCCAAATGAAAGACAGCTTCCGCGCCGGAAAAAATTGTTTCTATTTTTTTTAAATCTTTGATGTCTACTTGGTGAAATTCAGCTTTTTTGTTAATAAATTCTTTTTTACCAAGCATTAAATTATCAACAATCACAACCTCATGACCAAGATCGATTAACCTGTCAACTAGGTGAGAGCCAATAAAGCCGGCCCCGCCGGTAACGATTAATTTAGACATAGAATTAGACTTTGGCTTTTAAAAAGGCAGAACCTACAGCGATAATATCATAGCCTTTATTTTGCAATTTACTGTATTTATCCTGAATCATTCTGCGGCCGTCCATAATCAAATATGGCGGCGGGCAAACTGCCAGAATTTCTTCGTCTGCCAAACGAAACTGCGCCCAATCTGTCAAAATTAAACAGGCATGACTACCGGTTAAAGCAGTTTTTTCATTTTCAAAATATTTAATCTTTTCGTAGCGAGGGTCTTTATCTAACTGGAAAAAACTTTTAAACATTGTTATTGCCGCCGGATCATAAATTCTAATTTCTTTAACGTTAGAATTAATCAGATGTTTAACTATATCTATAGCCGGTGAGTTTCTCACGTCATTTGTATTTTGTTTAAAAGCTACTCCTAAAATCGCAGCCACTTTTCCATCCCAAGAAAAACCAGCGTCCTTTTCAGCCCGGCTATAAAAATGATCGCGCTGAAACCTGTTTGATTCCAGAGAAAGTCTGACTTGGTGGGTGCTAGCACCGGCTTCTTCAAGCTGATGCGCCAAAGACGCGGCGTCTTTTATAAAGCAGCTGCCGCCAGCATAAACACTGTCATAAAGACCCCAAGTGCCAATGCGCGGCTCGGTATTAAGTATCTGTCTGACATTTTCAAAATTTATACTTGGAAAAAATTCGCAAAGCCTGCCAACCACATCGAAGGTAGTGGTTAACTTGTTAAATAGAATATAATTAGCCAATAACTTTCCGGCTGCCGCTTCATAAGAATTAGTTTCTATATATTTTATATTGGTCGAAGAAAACCTGGAATATACCTGACGCATGATTTTAAAATCTTTTTCTTTTTCCGCGCCAACCAGCACTCTGTCCGGCCTGATAGAACCTTCAATAGCTTTGCCTTCCACCAAAAATTCCGGATTGGAAACTACACCAAAATTTAAAACGCCATGCTCGTTCATGATCTTTTCTGCCATGCTTATCATATTTATCGGTACAGTGCTTTTATTGACAATAACAACATACTTGCTTTGCTGACCGCCATTTCTTTGCGCTAAATGTTCCGCCAATTTATTGGCCGCGTTATAATAATAAGACAAATCAGACTCCCCTTCCGCCCCCTCTTTTTCCGGAGTCGGCAGACACATAAATACCGCATCAATATCATCTAATGCTCGGGAAACAACCTTGTAATCATGGGTAAAAATTATTCTTTCTTTGTTATTTAATAATAATTTACAAAGACCATCTTCAAGCAAACAGGATTCGATCTCTTCTACATTATTTGAAGCCAACATTTTAATTTTTCTTTCATCGACATCATATACTAAAACATCATGGCCGGAATCAGCCATTACCGCCGCGGAACAAGTACCTACATAGCCTGAACCTATATATAAAAGCTTCATAAACTACATTTTAAAAATATTTATACTTAGCGCCAGATACATTCTTAACTTAATACCGAGCCAAATTACTGAATTTATAAAAAAATTATGTCGAAAATGTTTTTTATAATACAGCCACATGGATTCATAGAAATTTATCAATGATTTTACTCGGCGCTTACCGCTGCTTTGTCCGCCAAAATGGATAATTTTCGCTTCACTAACATACACCGTTTTCCAGCCTTTATCAAGCACTCTTTTGCAAAAATCCAAGTCTTCTCCGTACATAAAAAAAATCTCATCAAACCCGCCATTTTCCTGATAAACTTGCCTGCGAAACATCATAGCGGCTCCGGAGAGCGCCTCGGTCGGACCAGTAATTTCCGGGTCAGTTGCATACTGTTTATAACTGTTTATAAATTTATTATTTTTAAAAATCTTAGTCAACCCAAACAGGTGAAAAAATGAATTAATCGGATTTGGTAGCATGCGGCGGCAAGCGTGCTGAAAAGTTAAGTCTTTATTTAATAATCTTGGGCCAACCATCATTGTGTCTGAGTTCTGATCCAAGTAGTTTACGAGTTTGTTTAAAGCACCATCTAAAACCACAACATCAGTATTTAAAAACATCAAATAATCACCCTTGGCTATTTTTAATCCTTGATTATTGGCTTTGCCAAAACCTAAATTATCTTTATTTTCTATTAACACTACTTGTGGAAAATCTTTTTTAATCATTGCTACACTACTATCAGCAGAGTTGTTGTCAGCCACAATCACTTCAAAATCTATTCCGGAAGTTTCTTTATAAACCGAAGCTAAAGCCTGTTTGGTCAGGTCGCATGTATTCCAATTAACAAAAATTATCGATAATTTCATATTTCAAATTTTATTTTACCAGTTTTTCTTTCATAAACTCCAACTGGCCAGCCACACATCTTTGCCAAATCACCATACAAGATAATCAGTGGCAAAAAAATATAGCCGGTAATTATTTTTAAAAAAGATATATTTTTTGAAAAAACATGCCATCTGCGCCAAAATTTAACCAGATAGTCGAGCCATAAGCCTAATAAAATTACTCCAAACCACAGGCTTATACTACATGATAAAAATAATAAAATTATGTTTAACAAATAAAAAGTATATCTTATTGTTTGACGTTTAAACCACAGCTTGCCATGACCATCGCTTCTGGTATAGCCAAACAATTGCTTAAAATATTTTTGTAAAGTCTTTCTTGGCTGCCAAAAAACCAACGGCTCTCGGATATATTCTGTTTTTATTCCTAATTTAAATATTTTCAGATCAAAAATAACATCTTCGCACAAAGGAATCCATTCCGGATAACCGCCAGCTTTTTGCCAAACTTCTTTTTTAAAGGCAACCGAACGGCTGGAAGGCAGCCAATCTTTCTCAAATTCCGCCGGCGCAGGTGTGGTAGCCGCGGCTACCAGATATGGCAAAAAACTATCATCCGACTTAAACCAAGGACCAAAACCGGTAGCTGTAAAAATACTTTTACCGGACAAAATCGGATCGGTAATTTTTCTAAACCAATTAATATCATAGGTACAACCCGCATCAGTAACAACAATTATCTCTCCTACGGCTTTGCCAATTGCAAAATTCCTGCCAGCCGAAATATTGCCGAGGTGTTGCCAAACTTTTAGCAAACTGTTTTGCTTGCTTTTTTCTAGCAAAGCTTCCCATGTACCGTCTTTAGAACCGCCATCCACGATAACTATTTCTTCCGGTAAAACTGTCTGGGATAAAATACTATCCAACCAGTCGGAAAGATTATTTTTTTCATTTAATACGGTTGTGATTAAAGAAATCATGAAAAATAAAATTATCTCTAACCATGGACTATTTCCCAAGAATAGGGAATTTTTTTAGACAAAGGATCAAGACGGGTAATTTCATTTTTATCGTGCGGCAAAGTGGCGCAATTAGCAACAATCACCGGCTCTGCGCTTATACATTTAAAGCCATTCCAGACCATTGGCGGCACTTTTACCAAAAGCCTATTATCTTCGCCGATAAATATTTCCATCAGATTACCTTTTGTCGAGCTTTCTTTGCGATCATCGTATAGAACTAACTTTGCCATTCCAACCACCACGCTGTACATTAAAGTCATTTCTTTATGCAAATGCCAAGCTTTAACTACGCCAGGATTAGCTTTAGAAAAATATATCTCTCCAAATTTTTCAAAAATGGGGTCATCATTGCGCAACATATGATAAATAGCTCCGCGCTCATCGGGAATAACCGAAATATTTTTTACTTCAACCCCTTGAATTGGACCGCCTTTAATGCCAAAAATTGTGTCTGCCATACTTTATAACTTGCTAATATAAAAATCTAATGTTTTTCGTAATCCCTCTTCTATGTCCGTTTTTGCAACCCAGCCAAGATCTTTTTTTGCCTTCTTAACAGCGCAAGAAACATAAAAAACTTCATTGGTTGAATAGGGTTTATCATAGCTTACCAGGTCATAAATTGCAAGCTGATTTTCTAAAATTTTAACGATATTTTTAATAGATACGGCCTTTTTTTGGCCAATATTGAAAACCTCGCAGCCCGGCTTAACTGAGAGACAGCGCTCGATCGCCAACATAAAAGCAGCGGCCACATCGCTAACATAAGTAAAATTCCATTGCTGCTCGGATGGTGTTAATTGTATTTTTTGTTTTTTTAATAAATTATTTATTAGATAAGAAAAAAGTTTTTCATTATCTTTTGGACCATAGGTTGAAAAAAGTCTGAGGTGTATGCAGCTGAAACCAAACCACTGTGCGTAATCTTTCAGCATGTCGTGTAGAATTAATTTTGTACGAGCGTATAAATTATACGGTTTAAGCGCCGACTTCTCCGACAATTCTTTATTACCGCTTAAGTCGTATTCAAAAAAACTGCCGGCAGTAACAATTGAACGAACATTATGCTGGCGCATCGTCTCTAAAAGCATGTTCGGAAAGACAACGTTTGCTTCCATTAACTCCTCTGCCTCAGTAACCGAACTATGCTGTTTTAAATACTTGGCCGCCAAATGAACAACGCAATCAATTTTTTGCTCTAAAAATATTTTTTCAATATCTTCTTTTTTGTCTCCGTATGTTTTTAAATGTGAATCAGAAAGCAAATGTTTAATACGCCAAAGATCTGATTGCGGACGAATTACGGCGCAGACATTATAACCCGACTTTAAAGCCTGCCCCAAAACATGCGAACCGATAAATCCGCTCGCTCCGGTAAGTAAAATGGTTTTTCCCATATTTATGGCAATATATTTTTTAATCTTTTAATCAATAAACTCATCGGACCTAATAATTTTACTTCAAAGATCATAACATATTTTTTCCAGCCCGAATAATGTTTATTGATAAACAAAACCAAACTATCCAAAGTGATTTTTAATCGGCGTTTATCATATTTAGTTTTAAAGCTGCCCCCATAAACATGCATCACCGGGTCGGAATTTATAACCACGCATTTCCAATTATCTTTGCGCAAGCGCAAACAAAGATCCGTATCTTCAAAGTACATATAAAAATCCTCCGACATCAAACCGACTTTATCCAGCGCTTTCTTACGCAAAAGAATGGCCGCTCCGGTAACATAATCCAATTCAATACCTCCATCTGGTATAGCTTGAGGAAAAAGACCTATCAATTTAAGTTTGCGCCGAACAGCGGCCGGAAGCAATTTAGTAATCGGCAATAAGTAAAGAAATACATTTAAAGGTGTAGGAAAAAAGCCTCCGACCGATTGCCAAGACCTGTCCGGGTAAACCAATTGTGGACCGACAGCGCCAACTTCGGGGTGCAGCTCTATAAATTGATACAATTGCTCCATACTGTGAGCACCGGTTTCGGTATCGCTGCTTAACAGCCAGACATATGGCTCGGTGGCAAATTCACGAATAGCTCGGTTATTTGAACCGGCATAACCCAGATCTTTCTCATTTACAACATATTCTGCCTGAGGGAAAGCTGCTCGCAGAGCTTCAACTGTTCCATCATTGGAATTATTATCAATCACAATCACCTGTTTTGGCAGCGAAGCTGCCGCGTATAAGGCCGCCAAAGCTTTGAGAGCAAAATCTTTTGTTTTATAAGTGGTAATGATGGCCGAAACCGGCAAAATATTTTTTTCCATACTGGCACTATTAAACAAATGATTTAAAACGCTTTAACAATAAACTTACTGGGCCAAGAATAATAATCTCCGCCAAAATCATTATCTTTTTAAAACCGGTGCAATTTTTTTCAACAAACAGCTTAAGACTGGTTAAAAAAATCTTTAAACGTTTTGGATCATATTTAGTCTTGAAGCTACCTCCATAAACATGCATCACCGGATCAGTATCAACCACTTTTATTTCCCATCCAGCTTGCTTTAAGCGTAAACAAAGATCAGTTTCCTCAAAATACATAAAATAATCTTCACAAAGCAAACCGACTTTATCAAGCGCTTCTTTGCGCAAAAACATGGCCGCTCCCGTTACATAGTCAATTTCTCTGCTTTCTTTAGGCAGCAGTTGAGGAAAAATAACTATAGTTTTTAGTTTACGGCGCAAAAATTTAGGCAGAAAAATAACAAACGGGATTAGATACATAAAAACATTGGCAATTGACGGAAAATAACCGCCCACCGGCTGCAGCTCGCGGGTTGGATATACCAATTGAGGGCCAAGTGCGGCAACTTTTGGATTAGCAACCATAAAATCATACAGTTCTTCCAAACTCTTTTCACCGGTCTCTGTGTCGCTATTTAAAAGCCAAACATATGGCTGAGTAACAAATTGCCTGATTGCCTGATTGTTGGCTTTGGCAAAACCCAAATTTTCCTTATTGGCTATAATTTTAACTTGCGGAAATTCTTGTTTCACAATACTGGCAATATTATCTTCGGAGTTATTATCCACCAAAATAACCTCTTGCGGCTGAACGCTGGAAGAAAATAATGCCAAAAGAGCGCGGCGCGTTAGTACTTCCGTTTTGTAATTGACTATAATTACCGCAACTGGGATAATTTTATTTTCCGGCATAATCAAAACTATTTATTGGTTAATAAGTAAACACTATATTTATAATTATAGCTCTGCCTGCCAATTATTTTTTGTTTTAATTTTAATAAAATCGGATCGGTAGGCACAGACTGATGCTGATCTATTATTTTAAAACCTTCAGGAATTTTATCTGCCGCAGCCATTGAATCATAGGCACTATCACCGTCCGAACCGGTAGAGAAAAACCATACTCTTAGATCTCTTTTCTTGCCTTCTAATAAGTTCGGCAATTTATCAAGCGGAATTGCTGTTAATTTGCCAAAGTACTTATCTTTATAAAAATTATAATTACCAATATTCATATCACCGTTGATAATCAGATAATCATTGGCCTTAGAATTATTTTGCACAAATTGATACTCTGTAAAATCATTAAAATAACTGCCATTAAAATAATTTTGCCTCTGATAAAAATTAAATAGCCCGGCTGCCTGAACCAAGATTAACATTAGCATGATTAAATACTTATAAAAACCTTTTATTTCAAAAGTTAAACGAGTGATTAAAATAATAAACAAAGGAAAAGCCACAAAGACATACTTCGGATACACTATAAAATTATATCTCGGGTCAGCATGATTTAAAAAAATTACATTTAAAATAACCGACATTAAAAACAAATAAAATAATAAGTAAAATTCCAAGTTTTGCTTACAAAGTTTTTTTATTAAAACAAATAATAGAACCACCATCACTAGCGCTCCCGCGATAAACGGCGCAAAGTTCCACGGCAAAATATTCTCTCCGAAGAAATAAGCGTAAAAATGCATTAAAAAGTCGGCCGCTAAATTAATAAATGACTTCCCCAGCAAACTAGCTTTTTCAAAACCTTTATCATTTTGGATAAATATTCTTAAGTAAAATAGATAAATGATCGGCAAAAAAGATACTGCCACTCCGGCTTGGCCAGCAAGCCATTTTGACAAGGATAGCACTTTATTTTTTGTTAAAAATAAATAAAAATAACAAATATTTATAATAAAAATCAGATAAACAAAATGAGGCAAATCTGTATAACCGACCAAAACACTAAACAATAAAAATTTAATAAATAATTTTCTCTCATAGCCAACTAGTGCCATCTTGCAAAAATAATATAAGCTTAATAAGGTTAGCAAAGCCGCCAGACTGTGATAACGAGCCATCTGTGAAATCAGAAGAAAATAGGACGAAATTGAAGTCAAAAACATCCCCCATCTGGCCAAGGCTTTATCTTTAAATAATAACAAAGAAAAATAATAAACTGTTACCGTTATGCCTAAACCGGATAACACGGAAACCAACCTGATACCCAATTCACCAAAAGGAAAGATTCTGTACAATAAAATAACTAAAAAATAATAAAGCGGCGGATGATTATCCGGAACGCGAAAATATTCGATTAAAAAATTAAGCGGATTTGGGCTATGATACATGTATTCTAAAACTGCTGTTTCATCCATCCAAAATGTTCTGGAACTTATACGATAAAACAGCAAAATTAAAGATAATGCTATCAACGAAATAAAATAAGTCTTATCTTTGTTGAGCCTAAAATATTTAAAAATTCTTAAAAGAGAATACTTAAATAACTGGCCAAAAAATAACATGTACTCCATATAGTTCAATTTGGATGAACTAAATTTTCTTACTCTAAAATTATACGGCAACTCTTTAACTTTGGTATAATTTCCTTTTATTAACACCTCTAAAAGGATCTTATAGCCTTTTGTTTTCAAATTAATACCGGAAATAACATTTTTATTTAGAAAAAAATATCCGCTTAAAGGATCTTTAATTCCGGTAAGTTTGCGAGCAAAAAATACACCAACTTTTGAGACTAATTTTCTCCACCATTTCCAATCTTCCACGGAACTGCCTTCGCTAAACCTTCCCCCGATCGCGATATTATTATCCAGCAAACTCAAGATAAGATCGTTTAAAATAACCGGATTATGGCTTAAATCCGCATCCATAACCCCAACGTACGGACGATCAGAAAGTTTAAAACCCTCTCTAACAGCACTGCCAAGGCCCAGCTTACCGGACCGATGAATAACTTTTATCGGATAATTTTTCTTTAGCTCTTCCGCCACATTACCGGTGCCGTCGGGCGAATTATCATCCACAATAATAAACTCCAAATCAATCTTTTCTTTATTTATAATACCCCAAATCTCTTCAATTAGAATAGAAAGATTTTTTGCTTCGTTATATGTGGGTATAATAAGAGAAATTTTTATCGGCGACATAAACTATTTAATTTTACTGGCAGCATCCCGGCTCTGCCAAAAATAATTCCAGGCGCAGACCGGATTTTTATTGCAACTATCAATAATAGTAAAAACATGAGCGTATCTAAGCGTATTTTGCAATAAATACGGCGTGGCCAATAAAATAAAAACAGAAAAAACACTCAAATACTTCCAATAACTTATTCTTTCATACAATTTAAATAAACCGTAAGCGGCCAAAGGCAGTAGCAGCCAGGCTGAAATAAATACCGTTCTGGCAATAAACACCGGCCAAGCAAAATATGATAATGCTGTCGGCAAAACAGCGATAAAATATACCCACACCCCTCTATCAATCATCCTGAGGTTTTTGCATAACAAAACAACTCCTATAAATATAGCTGCCCAAGTTAAATTATAGGTGCTGGCATTTACTCCAAACCAGCGCAACAATGTATAATTTGCCCCCCAAATTCTCCAGGTTTCGATAAAATAGGATAAAGAAGAAAAACCAACATCAGCGCCGCGTACAGAATTTACTATTAAGGTAAATAAAGGCAAAGCGGCAAACATTGCTAAATACCCGACAGTTTTTTTCCAATTAATTATTTCTGACAAAATAACTATGCCGGCAAACAATGCGCCCATCGCACCTGATTCTTTTGTTAAGATGCCAAAAGCAACCGAGACGCTGCTTAACAGTAACCAGCTATACTTTTTTTGTTCTCGCCATCTCCAAATAGAATACATTGTCAAAACACACCAGAAATAACCTCCCATATCTTCTACTTGAGTCAGCCCATACCGAACCATGGCATAATTTGTGATCGCAAATAGCGCAGTTACAAAACCAATCCATTTATTATTAAAAACCCGAGCAATGAGACTGTAGGTTAATAATAGTAAGCCAAAATAAAAAACTATATTGGTAACAATTAAACTGCTAACCGGGGAAAGAAAAAATAAAATTTTAGCGGACACAACCGGATAAAACGGCACGGCATATCGATTCGTAAAAAATAACGGGATATCATTGCCTCTAAAAAAATTAATCG
The DNA here is from genome assembly GCA_035473115.1 of Candidatus Udaeobacter sp. Taxonomy (GTDB): domain Bacteria; phylum Patescibacteriota; class Patescibacteriia; order Magasanikbacterales; family GWA2-37-8; genus XYD2-FULL-39-9. Next base: position 46,055 of record DATION010000004.1, read on the forward strand.
TATCAATAAAACTATCAGTATCATTATTTGTATGAAAACCAAATAAATAATGAAAAATAACAAGATTTATAATTCCCAATGCCAATAGTACCAGGTGTAAATTATATTTTTTAAAAAAATTCATAATAAAACTAAAACGACTTGAAACGCCATTTAAGAATTGTCCATAATACGTATAACCCATCCCGATAACGAATCTTCTTTCCTTCGGCAAAAGTTCTAGGATTATAATGAATCGGAACTTCAACCACTTTTAAACTTTTTCTAAATAGCTTGCACAATAATTCAACATCATAAGCAAAACCATTAGCTTCAATCGGCAAATCCACCATATATTTACGCGGGATTATTTTATAACAGGCAAAAAAATCTGTCCCTTTACGCGCATATAATAAATTAATGCTGGCTATGATTAGCTTGTTTCCTAAATATGTAAGCGGATGTGGGTGCGACCAGCCGGTGTGGCTATTTTTTAATTCATCAGATAAAGTTCTTGAGCCTAAACTGATATCAGCTGTACCTGCCTGTATTGGCGCCAGCATAGCTTTTAAGTCTTGCGGGTCATATTCCAAATCAGCATCCTGAATAGTAATATAGTCTCCTGTGGCCTGAGCAATCCCCAATTTTACGGAAGCGCCTTTACCGCTATTTTTTTCTTTAAAAATAACTTTGTACTTATCACCCAGACCGCGCAAAATTTCTCTAGTTCCGTCAGTTGAGCAATCATCCACAATCACAACTTCTTTATCGCAATTATCAAAAATAACCTCGTCCACTTTTTTAAGTATCTCCAGAATAGTATTTTTTTCATTGTAGGCTGGAATGATAATTGATAATTTCATAAAAATATTTACAGCAAAGAATGATATACATCAATTATTTTTTTTCTATAAACATTGGCGCTAAACCTTTCTTTTTCTTTTAAAGAATTTTCTTTTAGAGACCGATAAATTTGTTCATCATCTAGTTTTAACAAGGCTTCTTTAAAAGCCACTGGATTACTGGCCGGAACCAAAATACCGGCCGAACCAACTACTTCCGGAATAGCTCCCGAAGTAGTGCTGATAACGGGACAATTCTGCAAAATAGCATCGGCCAAAGAATAGCCAAATTGTTCTTGCCAGGTTCTGGTTGGCGTACTGCCCAAAAGAAACGCCCGGGCATGCTTATACAATTGCTTTATTTCATTGTTGGGAACGTTTTTAATAACTAAAACATTGCTCGATAAACCTAGATCAGAAACTAATCGGCAAAAATTTTTATATTCCTTACCATCGCCGATTACAACTAATTTCCTATCAGTTTGCTTAGATTTTTTAAGATACATTTTCCAAGCGTATAAAATGTCGTATATCCCCTTTTCCCAAATCATGCGGCTAATGACCAAATCAAATTTAACATTTTGTAAATTTAATTTTTCTATTAAAGAATCATCACTCGGCTCAATAATCAGACCAGGATAAACTACTTCTACTTGTTCTGGTTTTGCACCCATATCCAAAGCCAACTCGGCTGAAAATTTAGAAAAAGCTAAAAATTTATCCACTCCGGCAATATTTTCTTTGATTATTGAATTTATTTTATCACGCCAATATTTTGGCGGACAATTTAAACCTGGCCAATAATTATACTCAAAACGGCCAAAAGTGTTATCAACAAAATTGGCGACAACTTTTAGTTTTGGATTATTTTTCTTGGCTCTGACGCACTGTAAGGTGTAATAATTATAAACCTCAACCCCATGAGCAATATCAAAATTTATAAGTTCTTTTTCTAAACCAAACATCCGTTGATACTGTCCGCAAGCATACTTAAAATAATTTTTTGTTAAAAAATTATCCGCGGTCGATCGCAGCCGTTTAATTGCCAAATTAATATTATTTAGCGAAAAAACATTTTTTTGGCCGCAAAATGCCACTGTTTCTAAATTACTATCCAGGTTTTCCCATATTTTTGCTTCCTGTTCTTTTAAGCTATCTCCGCGCACTAAGGCAATTTTTATTTTACCCTCTTTCATAATTTAAAATTTTACTATTTTCTTGCTTATTTCCTCCATCATTTTAGTTATTCTGGCGCCAAACTCAATGCCAGTAACAGGCTTACTACCGGTACTTACGCAACTAATAAAATGCTCCAGTTCATTTTTTAACGGCTCACCAGCTTTTACAGATGGGAGTGATTGTTGCTCCATTAAATTAGGCAAAAAGAGAGAAGATTTTTTATTTTTACCCCACTTAGGATAAGAGCTATTTATCCAGCGAAGTTTAGCGTCGTCACGATCATTAAAAAGCGCCATGCCTTTATCTCCTACCAAGGTAACTTTGCGAACTTTTTCCGGCCAATACCAAGAAGTGAGCAGATGCGCCACTAAACCGCTTTGAAACTTTACTGTCACAGATGCAAAATCATCATTCGCCGAGTTTTTAAAAGAACGGCTTGCGCCCGTTACTTTAACTATCTTACCCGGAGAAAAAAGATATTCCAAAACAGCGCAATCATGAATTCCGGCATCCATAAAACTGCCGACATCGGCTCGAAAAGGACCTCCGTAGAGATGTTCACCCATAAAATACTTTACCGCGCCAAGATCTTTAATATGTTCTTTTATATAACGGAGATAATCGTTATAAACATATTGCAAACCAACCATGAAAACTAAATTCTTATTTTTACTTAATTCTTTTTCAATAGCTTTGGCTTCACTAGTATTTATTACCATCGGTTTTTCTACAAAAACGTGCTTGCCTTGCCTTAAAGATTTAATGATCAAATCTTTGTGCGTATGCGGTGGCGTAGCGATAATGACACAATCAATTTTTTTATCCTTAATTACTTCATCACTCTTTAAAGTTTTTTTGATACCTACTGACAAAACATCCTTATTTTTTTCAAAACCATCACCAGACTTATTGGCAACAGTAACTAAATTTACACCTGGAATTTCCTGCAACAAACGAGCATAATGTTTTCCAAAATGCCCGAACCCTATGATGCCAAATTGCAGGGTTTTCATACGTTAAAGATGAAGTGCTAAACTAAAATATTTTTCATCCACTTATAAGAGCGGCTTAAGCCGGCTCGTAAATTAATTGATGGATGGAAATCAACTTGCGACTTGGCTTTAGACAAGTCCGGACAGCGTCTGGAAGGTTCATCCTGCGGATAAGTATCTGGATAATTAACCAGATTTATTTCAACTTTTTTATCAGTGACAATCTCAGAAACAATTTCTGCCAAAGCTTTCATATTAATTTCTTCATCATCATTGCCGATATTAAAGACCTCGCCGTTTTTTTCCGAAAGTAAAACTTTAAAAAATCCAACCATCGCATCGCTGGCATAACAAAAAGTACGGGTTTGGTTTCCTTTACCATGAACTGATAACGGCTTGCCTTCAATCGCCTGACTTAAGAATGTCGGCACAACTCTATAGTCTTTGGCGCTCATTCCCGGACCATAAACATTAAAAGGCCGAACAATTTTTATAGGGGTGTTGTGGACACGGTGATAAGCTGTACCCAAAGTTTCGCCCAAACGCTTTGATTCGTCATAGCAAGAGCGCGGACCGGTAGAAGAAACATTGCCTCGGTATGTTTCCGGAGTAGGAATGAATTTCGGATCAGGATCTCCGTAAATTTCACTGGAACTAAAATATAAAATACTCTTTACCTTTTTTTCGAGTCCCAATTTTAACATGTTGCTTAATCCAAAAACCGCTCCTTCTATTGTTTCAATCGGATACCGCATGTAATAAACCGGTGAAGCGATGCCGGCGGCGGAGATTATATAATCTACCGGAACATCTAAAGTTAGCGGGTCGCAAATATTATGATTCTTAAAAGAAATATAATTACTATCAATTTCTTTTAAGAGATTATTCTTTTTTCCGATGATATGATTATCTATTGAAAGCACTCGGCAAGGTTCCTTAAAATATCTTTTATTTAACAAATCTATAACTGCGATAAAATAACTGCCGATAAAACCGGAACCGCCCGTAATCAAAACACTTTTACCTTCTAACGATTTGGCTACTTCCGCAACTTCTTTGGCGATAAAATCTAGATCACCTTCCACAATTCCGCTAACCACCTGAGCAAACGGCACTGGAATAATGAAATTCTCAAAATCCGAACATTTCTTAATAATAGAATCGGCAAAATTCCAAGCTAAAACCAAAATATAATCTGGCGGATTGGCTTTTAATTCTGTGGCTGGCTTAACCGGAATATGCGTTCCCGGAGTATAAAGCCCCTGCTTCCAAACGCTGTCATCAATAATATAATCGAGTGTTTCTGTGCCAATATTAAAATAATTTAACAAAGTGCTGCCTTTGGCTGGAGCGCCATAACCAACGATTTTCTTTCCTTTTGATTTTAGTTCGCTTAAAAGTCCAAGCAAACGAGTTTTATTTTCGGCAATTTTAGCTTCAAAACTGGTAAAAGTTTCTATCTCATTAATTTTTTTATTTTTTTCCTCATTGATAAATCGCTCCACATTAGAACCTAATGGATATTTACCACCTTTTCTTTGTACAAAAACCCTCAATGAGCCACCATGAGTGTCTGTTTTATCAACATCAAAAACCTGCATACCCAAACGATCAAACAGAGTACTGATTGTTTTTACCGTAAAATACGATAAATGTTCATGGTAAATAGTGTCAAATAAATTTTTCTCTACTAGATCCAATAAATAATAGGCTTCAATGACAAAAACACCGTCATCAGCCAACAAATTTTTTACGCCTTCCACCACTTGATCTAAATCATCAATATGTGGAAAAACGCTGGTGGCGGTAACTAGCGATGCTTTGCCTTTGGCTTGAACTATTTTGTTGGCTATTTCTGGAGTAAAGTAAGCAGCCATTGTTTCGATACCGTTTTCGGTTGCTCTGGCCGCAATATTAGCCGCCGGATCAACGCCCATAATTTTAACTCCCATTTCTTTGTATGGCCGAAGCAAAATTCCATCATTGCTGCCGATATCAACTACCAGCGAATTACTGTTCAAGCTAAAACGCTGAGCCATTTCGGAAGCAAAAGCTTTAAAATGCGCCACAAAAACAGGTGATGTTGACGAACTATAAACATAATTGCTAAACAGCAGATCCGGAGAAACAACATGACTAAGCCCAACAAAAGAACAATCCTTACAAAAAGATAATTCCAAAGGAAAACTATGCTCCGGCTTTTCCAGATCTTCTGGTTTTAAGAAAGCATTGGCCGGAGGCGTACTGCCCAAACTAAGCACTTGGGTTAAATTTTTTCCTTTACAAACTCGACAAGACTCGCTCTTTTTAAATAAAGATTGATCCGACATAAAATTTTAAACCAATTTAACGCGAACAGTATCCTGCTCATAATCGTCCTGACTTCTTGACTTTAAAGCAAAAACGAAACAAACTGTATCTTCCAAAAAATTCATAGCATGTGCAACCATAGGCGGCGAAAAAACCATATCACCGGCGCTTATTTCTACAGTCTCTTTTTTAGACAAATCCGGATTACCGTCTATAAGCGGAGCTTCGGTATATTCCATTTTTCCGGTTAACATGTACACGTAATGTCCGTCTTCTTTATGGAAATGGTTGGCGCGAATAGCGTCTTTATTGCAAGTCATCATCAAAATACTCTTAATCACTGTTTTTCCGTCATCAAGCAATTTTGTTATGGCTCCTCTGGCATCAACAAATTCTGGCTGAATATTTCTTGTTATTTCCATATTACAGAAAGATATTAATAATAAATTAAAACAAGCTTATTTGATTAAGATTGCTAGTAAAATTATATTACAACTCTAAGAAAGAGTCAACCTAAAAAACCTTACTTTTCCCCTCTTTTTAGCTTCCAAACTTGAAGATATAAAGTGAAATAATAGATAAATTGCTGCAGGCCGATATTAAAGCCTGTCCAGCTAGTCCACAAACCATTCTTCATCTGGCCCAAAAAATTCTTTATCGGTTCAAAAAAAATATAATAATAGATATGGCTGCGTACTTTATTGACCTTATTAACCCAGACTTCTTCGGTAGTATTAAAATACTCTATTTTAGTTTTTTCCGGGAAAAAATATTTCGCATGAATCGGAACCCATTTTGCTCTTTTTTTCAAAAAAGATTGCCAGCTTACGTTGTTATACAGTGGGCGGTGACGTAAAAAAATATCTACCTTTTGCGCAATTCCTTTGACATGGCCTATCTCGTGAGGAACAGCTTGATAATAAAAATTTTTCTTCCGGAACAGACACATCTTTTGCAAACCTTTAAAATAAACCGGCTGCTTTCCATTCCACATTTCCCATTTAAAAATATAGCCATCGACCCCTGCCGGAGCATTATTTACCAAATCTCGAATACGCTCATGATCGGCAATATCAAGATACTCATCGCCATCCATCTGCAGTATCCAGTCGCCTGTCGCTTGAACAAAGCCAAAAGCGCGGTGCGGTTCGGCTTCGCCAATATGTTCACGCACAAAAATCTTATCAGTGTATTTTTTGGCAATTTCCAAAGTTTTATCACCGCATTCTCCGTCATGGATCACAATAATTTCATCAACCAAATCTTTGATACTCAAAAGACAGCGCTCAACAATTTTTTCTTCATTGTATACGATAAGACAGGCAGAAATTTTTTGCTTGCTATTTTCCATAATTTATTAAAGACAAATTAAAGCTGTTGCAAAGCTTTGCTGGCATCATTTATAAATTGTACCACAGTTTCTTTGGTGCGGGCAGAAACAAGGCACTTAGCCAAGACTTCCGGAGGAACGGTAAGGATATGAGCTCCGCTTTTTCCCCACAAATCTACATTTTCCGGTGTGCGTACAGAACCGACGATAATTTCTATATTTTTATAATTATGAAAATCCAACCACTGCCTGACATCTTCGAGAACTTTCTGCGCCTGTTCTACGCCATGCTCTTCGGAAACTCTGCCGGCAAAAATACTGATAAAATGAGTCTTTCTGACACTTGTCTTAGCCAAACCGGCATTAATGGCTTTGGCTGCCAAGATTGCCTGATTAAAGGTCATCATTGCGGTAACATTGACCGAAATCCCTTCACTTACCAATCGGTTAATAACCGGCAAAAGCGATCCGCCGTTTCTGTCTGTAATAGTAACCTTTACGGAAATATTATCGGCCCAAGCATTATATTTTCTGGCTTGAGTAAAAATTTCATCGGCATTATCTGTAGTTACCTCTACGCTTAAAGGCTGCGGTGCGATCAGACGGGCAATTTCTATAGATCTTTGCTTCATACCTTCTTCACCGCCGGTAACGCCAGATTTTAAACAAATAGTAGGATTGGTAGTAACTCCGTCGCAAATTCCCCACCCTAAGTATTTTTCCACTTCTTTGGTTTCGGCACTGTCGATAAATATTTTCATAGGATATGTAAGTAAAAACTAAATAATATGTAATGGTACGATAGGCTGTATCAATAAAACTGTCAAGAATTAATCCTGTACTGTGGATTTTATTTTTTTCAAATACTCTTCTACTTCTTTATATTTATCAATTGTGTCAATTCCCTTAGTGTAGTCTTTGCATTCATAACTATAGAATTTTTTACCCTTACTTACCACATCAGGCAAGAGCTGTTTACCAAGCTCATAAAAAGTATTGTCCGGAACATAATCTAAAATCTCTTTTTTTAAAACAAATACGCCTTTCATGCGGTAAGCGTTTGGATATGTTTGACTATGCGGCTTGGCATGTATTTTAAGATAACTGCCGTCGGCGGCCAATTCAGCCACATCTGCATCAGCGTAATCATCTGTTTTTTGCATTCTTTGCATACCAATCGCGTCCGGATGTTTAGTAAATTCTGCGATCATCTGAGAATAATCCATCAGACTTAGCATATCGCCATAGATAAGAAAAAAATATTTATCCAGCATGTCAGAAAAATTTTTCACCCCACCAGCTGTACCCAAAATTTCTTTCTCCTGAAAATAATTTATTTTTACACCCCACTTAGCTCCATCGCCAAAATAATCTCGGATAACATCCGGCAAATAATAAAGATTTATAAAAAATTCGGTCACGCCATGTTTTTTAAATTGTTCTATATTCCACTCCAATAGAGGTTTGCCCAACAAAGGTATCATTGGTTTTGGCATGGTGTCGGTAATCGGTCGCAAACGTGTACCCAGACCAGCGCAAAGTATTACTGCTTGTTTTATGTTAGGCATATATTATTAAAAATTATTGGCTGCAACTACTTTAGCCATTTGCAATAAATTTTTTACAGTAAAATCAGGTTTAATGTCTTTGTATTTTTCATCGAGACGCGCATGGCCTGGACCGGTTTTTACTAAAATTGTTTTCAATCCGGCTTTCTTGCCAGCCACCACATCTATCAAAGCATCTCCGACCATAAAACTTTTTTTCGGATTTATATTTAATTTTTTTAACCCTTTTAAAATCATTCCCGGTCTTGGCTTACGACAATGGCAACGCAAACGATATTTTGGCATGGTTGCTTCCGGATGATGCGGACAAAAATATATGGCGTCTACTTTAGCGCCTTTACCGCCTAATCTTTCGATTAAAACCGCATGAATATTATCAATCTCTTTTGGCCCGACAATTCCCCGTGCCACCACCGGCTGATTGGTAACTACAACTACCAAAAAACCTAATTTATTTAACAGACCAATAGCCTGTGCCGCGCCAGGAAGTAATTTCAACTCTTCTACTGAATGCATCAGTTCTACCTGTTTAATTATAGTGCCGTCTCTATCCAAAAAAACAGCCTTGCGGCCGGACTTAAGCTTTTTTTTTGGCTTTATTGACCTAGTAGCAATCATAATCGCGCCAGCAAATTTATCAATAAATGATTGACTACCAATTGATAATCTTCGGTATGAGGAGTTACCATAGTTTCTTCTACTGTCGGCACTACCAAACAAGCATCAGCGATTTGAGCAGCCACACCACTAGATCTGCCAACTACTGCCAAAATTCTGGCTCCCACAACTTTGGCATATTCCATAGCTTTCACTAAATTACCGGAAATATTTTGCGTGCCGCCGTTGACTGAAAAAATAAACAGGCAATCTTTGGCGGTAAGGTTATGCATTTCTAACTGTCGTTTAAAAACCGAATCCCAACCCTCGTCGTTTGCTAAAGCAGAAAATAAACCAACATTATCACTCAAACAAAAAGTAGAAATTTTAGCAATTTTATTAAAATCATTAGTCGCATGTGAAGCTGATGAGCCGCCTCCGCCTATACCCAAAAAGAATACTCTGCCTTTTAACTCCCTGGTAATAGCTAAAATATCAGCCATCTTTTCTAAATGCTCACGACTACATTCATTGGCGATTTGAGCTGTTCTTTTTAGATATTGATCAATAAATTGATGCTTATCCATATTCGAAATGAGTGAGGGGAATAATTAAATGTATTTAATTATTGCCGAACGAATGAGATTATATGGGCAAAGCCCATATAATATTAAATCAAAGAATAATTACTTACTTTTTCATTGTTAGTATAACTATTTCTTATAAAAAATGTCAACAGTAACAGTAAATTTTCTTAAATTAATAACGCTCGGCCATCTTTTGGACAACCGAGCGAAACTACTCCTTACTAAATTAATTACTGCTTATTCCAGTTCTCTTGGAGCTGCTGCCAGAGCCAACCGACCAGATCGGGCGCCCCAGCAATAAAGCCGATGCCACCCTCTTTAGTACGATTACTACGATTGTAACTCGGCAAATCCGGCTCCACAAGCGGAACAAGCAATCCACCACGGTAGTGGTAGTACTGGACTTTACCTCCAGCCGCTTCGATAATTGTGGCCGACGCCCAATCCCACGGCCACTGATGGGGCTGAACAATAGCTTCTGCCCGACCAGCGGCGACCATAGCTACGCCAAGCCCACAGGATCCGGCGACAACTGCCGTCTCCACAGTCTTCGCGACCTCATGTTGAAACTTCTGGAAATGAGGCCTCTTGAGCACATCCACTCCATATAGAACAGTGGACTTCTCTACTGGACGTTCCACCACCCTAGCTGGCTGAGCAGTATGATATGACCCATCCGTCACAAACACACCTTGCCCCTTCTCACCAAAAACCAAAAACCCATTTCGGATATCAGGAGCAAAAATAGCTCCACCCTGATGCTGTCCGTCCTGTATCCAATTCGCAACAACACTCCAATCGAAGCGATTGCGATAAGCACCGGCAGTTCCATCCACCGCATCAAGAACGAATACGGTCCCTGGCTGCTTGATCTGACCGAGATTGCCATTCAGGATCAGGTCAGGCCCCTGGCATTCCTCTTCGGCAAGAAAAAACGCGCCTGGAAAATTAGAACGGAGTTCGGAAAGAAGCATAGCCTGACTATTCCCATCAGCCTCAGTACTAATCGAATGATGACTTCCGCCAGGCTCACCGTCTTTTACCTTAGCATTAACACCTTGAGCCAAAACCTCTTTGACCATAGCCCCTGCCATAGCAACTGCGGTAGAAAGAACATGCACCTGACGAGAAAAGTTTGACATGACTTGCTCCTTTAGTTGTTGATCGTGGAATTAACTCACTCCATCACTATTCCAAAAATTTTTCGAAATATTAACAGTGCGAGTGTTGACCAGAACCAACTTGATATGGCTGAAAAACTTCTTTCTACTTTATCTTCCGACCAGCATGGGTCAGAAAGACATGATAACTTATAACAAATAAACAAAAAAGTCAAGGATACATCCTCGACTTTTTTGTTTAGCAAAATTAAAAAGTAATTATTTTTTTCTTTTTAGACGAAGCGTATAAATCTTCTACTAATTTATTTGCCATCATTCCATCATAGCCATTGCCAATTGGTTCAGTTTTACTAACTATAGCTTGACGAAAATTTTTCCATTCTTCTTGCCAAGAAATATCTACATCATACAAAAATTCTTGCTCAACCGGACGGACTCCCAGTTTTTTTCTCCGGCCAATTATTAATTTTTCTTGGCCATAACTGCCGCCTTTTCCTTCAATGTTAAGATAGCCCTTTTTGCCAAAAACGTCAATTACAAATTTATTTCTCCATTGAGTGGCGCTCACATGCATCTGCGCTACCTGGCCGCTTTTTGCCCGCAAAGTACAGAAAGCGTTATCTTCTAGTTTTGATTTATTCCAAAACATATTTTCGCAAAAAGCTGCGCCTTCTTTGAATTCACCCAAAAACCAGCGAAATAAATCCAGCATATGCACTCCCTGATCTAATAATTCTCCGCCGCCGGATAATTTTTTGTTCATCCGCCATTCCAGATCATAACCTTTTCTGGCACCGTGGCCATAAACAGCTCGCATATACATTAGCTCACCAATAGCGCCGCTTTTGACTAAATCGTGGGCCTTCTTGATCGCAGCGTGAAAACGGTGATTAAAACCAACTTTTAACACCACTTTATTTTTTCTGGCTGCCAGATAAACTTGCCTGGCCTCTTGATAATTAATTCCCAAAGGCTTTTCGCACAAAACATTTTTTTTATTGCGTATTGCTTCTAAACATAACCCAGCCGCCGCGCTATTGATAGTAGCGATAATTACCGTGTCTATTTTTTTATTTTTAAAAATTTCTTCACTGCTACTAGCAACGGAAGCGCCATATTCTTTGGCCAAAGCCAAACTTCTTTCCGGGCTAACATCAAAAACAGAGACGAATTTGTCTTTTTTTAAATCTCGAATAACTCTCGCTCTTTTTGCGCCAATATACCCGGCACCGATAATCCCGACATTCATATTATTTGGTAATTTCCTTAAAATATTTATTATCAATCCGACGCAAAGTAAATTCCTGAGAATTATTTATTCTTTCTACTTCCGCTTTGTCCCATTCTTTCCACTTATCCCATTTAGCGCTGATTAATTTACCCGTTAAACTAGTTGAGATGAAAAACATAATTAAGTCAGCGGCCAGCTGAGGCGAATCTCCGCCTTCCTGTTTTTGTTGAAGAATTTTTTCATAAAAATCTTTACCTACCGCTTCCTGGCCCGCGGCCAATGATTCTTCTAATAATTTTGTATTTACCGCCCCCGGAGCAACCGCATTAACTTGTATGCCATATTCTTTGTATTCTACAGCCAAATTTTCGGTAAAACGAACTATAGCTGCTTTTGAGGTAGCATAAGCAGAAAAATGCGGAAAACTGTTTACTGCGCCGCCGCCGGAAAAATTAATTATCTTGCCTGATTTATTTTTTGTCATTATCGGCAAAACAGCATGCGCGCAATTTACCGTACCCAACAAATTTATCTGCAAAGCTTCGGACCATTTCTTAATGTCATTATCGCCAAACAAACCAATCGGTCCATACACACCCGCGGCATTTACCAAAATATCAATGGTGCCAAACTTTTTTATTACTCCGCTCATCAACTTTTGTACCTGTTTATAATCAGAAACATCAACTGCTTTAATCTCGATACTAAAACCGTTTTTTTTGATTTCTTCTTTTAATACTTCTAACTCCTGCTTTGATCTGGAAGCTGCAATTACCTTAACACCTTGAGCAGCCAAAGTTTGCGCTATCACTTTGCCAATCCCTCGGCCTCCACCGGTAACAATTGCAATTTTATCTTTTAAATTCATAAGCGAAATGAGTGAATAAAATATTTAGCTTGCTAGAATATTTTTGAGCGAATGAGTTTATATACTAACGAAGCGAGTAAAAAGTATGTTTACATACTTTTTCGAGCAAGTACAGTAAATATGGAACATATATAGGCTTTAGCTTCTATATATTATTTAGTTTTAAAACCTATTCCATAATAAGCAATACTGCTATTTTTAATAGCATCTACCGGTAAAAAATTTTTACAGTCTATAATTGCTGCTTTGCCGGCTAATTTCTTAACTTTGGCAAAATCCAGATCTTTAAATTCCGGCCAATCAGTGGCCAGCAAGACTACATCAGCGTCGGCAATCGCGCTATAGGCATCAGCATAAATTTTTATCCCAGCCATACCTTTGACCGCAGAGACAACTTTGGGATCATATGCTTTAACTTTGGCTCCGCCAGCCAATAATTTTTTGGCTATCTCCAAAGACATAGAGCGGCGCAAAGTGCTAGTGCCGGGCTTGTAGGTTAAACCTAAGATAGCAATTTTTTTATTCTTTAGCGGACCGATAATATTTTTTATCTTATTTATTACTTTTGCTTGCCGACTATTATTAATCTCTCCGGTCGCATTTATGATTTGAGTTTTTACTTTTTTTGCTTTACCCAAATCGCTTAAAATAGCAATATCGCGCCCCAAGGTTCCACCCGCGTAGCCAATACCCGGGCTAAGGAATGCTCGTTGGCCAATACGGCCATCGGCCTTTAAGCCTTCAACTACTTTTCTGACATCAGCTCCAACCAATTCGCAGATATCGGCAATTTCATTTATAAAACTTATTGACATTGCCAAAAAAGAGTTGGTAGCATGCTTTACCATTTCGGCGCTTTCCAAATCCATATATATTTTTACCCCACCAATCACCTGATAAAAATTCTCTATGGCCGGTTTTATAGATTCGTCTTCCAAACCAATAATTACTCTGTCCGGTTCTAAAAATTTTTTGATAGCTTGGCCAAGCATTAAGTTCTCGGGGTTATATACTATAGTACATTTCATTTTTGGATTACGCTGCAAAATAAATTTTTTGATATCGCGGCAAGTACCAACTTTCACTTGGCTCATAATAATAACCACGCAGTCACTAGCGGCATATTGAGCAATTTTTTCACAGGCTTTATATATAACCGAAGCATCCGGTCTGTCTTTGTCGTCTACCGGAGTATCAAAACCAATAAAAATAAATTTTTTATCCGCCAAAGCATCTTTAAAATCAACCGTAAAATCAAGCCGACCACTGGCCTGATTTTTTTCAATTAATTCTGCCAAACCAGGTTCAAATAATGGCGGCTTGTTTTGCTTCAAATCGGCAATTACTTTTTTATCAAAATCAACACCGGTCACAGTACAACCAACTTCGGCCAAACTAGCCGAAGCAGTACAGCCCAGATGCCACAGACCAATTACCGCCACTTTTGTTGAAGTCATACTCATTAAATTAAAAATCAACCATTGTTTTTGCGCCTTCCAGTTCAAATCTAAACGACATCTCTCTCAAACCATTTTCTTTCATAGCTTCCCGTATTCCCTTTTTATCACTCGGACAATAAAATAACAAAAATCCGCCGCCGCCAGCTCCCATAATCTTACCGCCCAGTGCGCCGCGTTCTTTAGCCAAAGAATAAAGCATATCTATCTTTGGATCAGACATTTTGGTTGACATTGTCTTTTTTACCCGCCAATGTTCATCCATCAAGCGGCCAAAATTATCCAGATTTCCCTGCTCAATAGAATTTTTAATTTCCAAACCAATATCTTTTATCTGCAGTAAAGATTTGGTCACATCGCTCTGCTCTGTTTTGGCGGCAGCGCTCTGTTCTCCCAAAATACTCATGGCATCACGAGAAATACCGGTATAAAATATCATTAATTTGCTTTGCAATTCTTCTACTGTCTCACGCGCCACAGCAGCATTAGAAACCTTTACCGCGCCATTTTTATCTATATCCATTATAGTAAACCCGCCAAATGCAGCCAAATATTGATCTTGTTTGCCTACCGGCTTGTGCAACAAATCAATCTCAATATGACAAGCTTCTTCAGCTAATTCTTGCACGCCGGAACCTTTGCGCGTTAAAGTTTGCAGACCTTTTAAAAGACCAACCAAATACGAACCTGATGAACCCATGCCAGTGCCTTCGGGTACATCAGCCATAGATATAATTTCGATACTGTCTTTTATCCCATAATATTCCAAAGCGGCCTTGGCCAATTGATGCTGAACTTGAGCCACATTTTCGACAATCTCTGTTCGAGAATATTTAATACGCACTAAAGAATCTATGACCGGCCGATTAATGGCCACATACATATACTTATCAATGGCTGCGCTAAACAAGAAACCTCCATGTTGGCTATAAAAATTTGGCAGGTCAGTACCGCCGCCGCCAAGTGGAATTCTAAATGGTGTTCGGGTAAAAATCATACGCTTTTACTTTATAAAACATGCTTCTTAATATAATCTATTTGCTGCTTAATTCCTTCTGGCAAACTAGTTTTTAGTTGCCAGCCTAAATTTTGTAACTTACGGCAATCAGCCAAAGTAATTTCTGCTTCACCTGCCAAATTATCTTTATATATCGGATCAATACTCGAGCCGGTCAAATCTTTAATTATTTTATAAATTTCATTAACTGAATAATTTTCTCCGGATCCGATATTGTACACTTGATTATTGGCGCTATCTTCTTTCATCAGTAATACATGCGCGTCATTAATATCATCAATATAAACAAAATCTCGTCTTTTTTCTCCAGTTCCATAGATTACCGGCTGCTCGCCGCGCAATAAATTAATAATGAAAGCCGACATTAGCGGCGGAATAGTGCGCCGATAATCTTGCCGCGGACCATAAACATTAAAATAACGCACACCGATGCTGTCTAAGTTATAAAACTCTTTATAAGCTTTGGCAAAATAATGCCCGGCCACTTTGCTCATGGCATAAAAACTATGCGGGTCCACGACAGTTTCCGGAGTGGGAAATTTGTCCGTACCTTCATAGACAGCCGAGCTTTCGGCATAGATAACTTTTTTTACACCAGCTTTGGCACTAGCTGCAAACACATTCACCGTGCCGGTTACATTTATATCAGAAGTTTCTAAAGGGTCTTTTTGGCAATCACTGATGCAATTTTTGGCAGCCAAATGAAAAACATACTCCACATCTTTAAATAACGGATGAATTTCTTTTGAACGGATATCTATTTTATGAAAAAGAACTCCTTCCGGTATTTGCTCTTTGACACCATAAGAAAGGTCATCTATGCCGATAACTTCATGGCCTTCGGCAAGCAACCTAACTGCCAAATTACTGCCGATAAAACCGGCAACTCCGGTAACAAGAATTTTAGCCATAAAATAAATAATTAAATGCCGAATCTGTGCTCCGCAAAATCCCGCAGTTTGAAATAAAATTTTCGCGGTCTGTTTAAGTAATTAATAAGACATTCCCATATAGATAATTTGCCAAATTCCTGTTTCAATCGTTTTTTATATTCGTCTTTATAAGCTAATATCTCCGCCTCTGACGGATAATATTCAACCTTACTATAACGCTCTCTAGCTGAAGGGTCAACTGCCTGATTTTTTTGTGCGAGTGTCTCTACGATTAATTTTTCCAATTGCTGTGCCAACTTTGTCGGATTATATACATTCTCAATTTTGGCGCGCGCGGCTTCTCCCATCTGTATTCTGATATCTTGATTTTTATACAGATACTCCACAGCTCGAGCAAATGTTTGCGGATGGTTGGCAATAATGCCTGTTTTCATATGATCAATTAGTTCCAACTGATTATTATCTTTTTTCGGTGTGGAACTCACAATCACCGGTTTTCGAAAAGCTCCGGCTTCGGCCAAAGTCATGCCAAATGATTCACCAATCTTGGAAGCATGGGTATAGACATCTATAGTCTTATAAAAAAGAGCTACTTCGCGATCATGGAGTGTTTTTGACAATAAAATAAAATAGTTTTTATATTTACTTTTTAAAACTCGTCTTTTTCTGGAATCGGGCATTTCCTGAACAATAAACTTTATATTTGGCACCAGTTTTACCAGATACGGCATCATATCTAACAATAAATCACTCCATTTTTCTATAGCCGGCCGACCTAACTTACCAATCACAAAATCGCTATCTTTAATTCTTAATTTATTTTTGAAATCTTTTATTTCTGATTCGGTTATATTTATTTTATCCCAGCTCTGGAAATCAACCGGATGATAAAGTATTTTTACTTTGGCGAAATTAAACTGGCCGCCTTCTTTTAGATATCTTTCGTTGAGCATCATTTTACTAACCTGCAGACTGCAATCAATAAAAGGATAACTTTTAGCGTCATATCTGCCAAAAAAATTATTTTCCAAAATAACCATGCTTGGATTGATGGTTCTGGCTCGACTAAATATTTCAAACTGAAGTTGAGTATAGCCGCCGCCCCGAATCATAAATATGGCGTCTATTTGCCATTTTTTTATGGCTTGAGCAATAATTTCAATATCTCCGTTAGCCACCGCATACTCTATGCCAATATCGGACAAGTCTTTTTCTTTGCCGCCGATGCCATCGTGAGCCAGAACCTTTATATCAAAAAAATCCCTATTTATATTTTTACAAAAACCAACCAATATTCTATTGGTCACATCTATCGAGTGGACAATTATCAATAAATTAGTTTTCATAAATTTTTTAACCTGCTTATCACTAATAAAGCAAAATTTATTAAAGACCTAGTCATTGATAGCTTAAAATTGCCGCCATTAAATACTTCCGGAACCGGTTCTGATATTGTTCGGCCCAAAAAAAAGTAGGTTTTAATTCTTTTGCCAGCTCTACTCCCGCCCGAACTATAATCAGAGCTATCTTTGGCAGAGCGCAACAAATGAGTTAAATGCCAAAATCTGTTTTGCAGTGTGTATATATTTTTTGTTTTAAAAAAATCCTCACCCGCTTTGGTGCAAAGCTTGTCCTGGTTATAATCTCCTTTCCAAACAGCGTCACCTACCTTGGCAAAACGAGCGGTAACATAGCTTTCTTTATAATGCCTGTGATAAATATCGCCAACGCACTCGTAAAAACCGGTCTTTATCCCATCAAAACTTCCTTTTTCAATAATTTCTTTTACTTCTTCCATAGCCCGTTTTGTCCACACCTCATCTCCATCCAAAATCATGAACCAGTCTGTTTTTGTTCTATCTACCATTTCTTGGTGCAACTGAGTATGCCTTATTTTATCGCACTCCCCTTTTTCTTCAAAAATTATTTTATTTGGATATTCTTTTATTAGACCCTGCACTATATTTACAGTTTTATCAGTCGAACCAGTATCAAATACCAAAACTGTATCAACAAAATCTATAACCGATTTAATGGCATAGCCAACAAAATTTTCTTCGTTCTTGATAATGCAATGGGCCGTAATGGTTGGCATATCTTTTAAAGTAAACTAAACAATCACCAAATCTCTTTTTTTAAATAAATAAAGCGCGCAGACAATATTGAAACACAGAGAAAATATAACCCCTAAAGCAAAAGTATAAGCCGAACCCATAACTCCAAAACGCGGAACAAACAAGACATTACCGATAATATTAATCAATAATCCCAGTAAAGCGGAAACAAAAACTAATCTGGTCTGATTAAAAATCGTAATAATTATAGAAAATGGAGTTGATAATATATTGAGCGCCAGACTAGAGGCTAAAATTAGATAGACCGGCATTGAAGAAATATATTTTTGGCCAAAAAATAAAGGGATTAAAAATTTAGATGGCACAATCAAAATTATAGTAGCAGCAAAAGCAACGCTTACCCATTTTAAAGTCCGGATAAAAAAACTTATTAGCTCTTTCTTGTCGGTAAAAGCGCTTAACTTAGGAGTTAGAACTGCGCCAATTGAGTTATAGACCAAAGGAAAAAACTGAATAGGCAGATAAGCTGCACTATAGACAGCTACGCTTTCTAAGCCCAGAAAATGGCTGATAACTACACTATCTACTCGCGTAGCAAAGATAGACATTACTGAAGAAATGGATAACCAAAAACTAAACTTGGCCAATTGTGAATGCAGACTGTTTTTGACAGCCGGATCAACTTCCACTTTTCGAAAATTTTCCGGAAAAACTTTATAATTGCTAATAAATAAAATCCAGGGCACAAAAATATAAACTGATAAATAGGCAAATAAATTACGCACGCCCAGTACAGCCAAAATAATAACAATCACCAAACGCAAAAATCCTTTGAGCGACTGAACGGAAGCTTGATAAAAAAATCTTTGTTTCGATTGTAAAAAAGTAGTTAAAAAACCTAGCAAAACCACGCCGCCAATTCCCAAAAAAGAATACATCAGATATGGATAAATTTTAGCCTGCCCAAATATATATTTTGCCCCGGGATAAGATAACGCTATTCCACCTATGGTAAGTATCCAGGTGAGCCAAACTCGCCAACTCCAGATTGTTTTTACTAACTGCTTAAGCTTATCGGTTTGGTTGGTAGAAATATAATAGGGAGCAAATCTTAATAATCCGCTATTTAAACCAAAGTCGGACACTTCGGCCACAGTACTTAGAGCCAAAACAGACAAAGAAAAAATAGCAAAAAAATCCACGCTCAACACTCTGGCCAAAATAATATTTAGAGTAAACAACGAAGCTCCGTTTACCAGCGAGCCAAAAAAAACATAACTCGTTTGCTGCAAAGCTCTTTTTTGCAAAATTAATTTTATTCTTTCTATAATTGACATACTATTCTTTAACCGCTTGACCACTGGTAGCATCAGCTCCCATTAGCCCTATTTTTTCGGCTTGCACTATATATTTTTTAGGTATATATCTAGCCAAAATATGCTCTATCGGATAACCCAAAAGCAATAACGGCAAACCTTTAATCAAAACAAAATACCAGATAGGCAGCATCTGCTTCCCCAAACTATACAACCTGGTGGAAACATAATCTGGCCTGATATAAAAAAGCCTGAATAAATTATTGCGCCAAGAATCAAGATTAAAATTCTCATCCAAAACATACCGGCCGCATATTTTAATAAATACATCCGCATCTGATTTAATATATTTTTTGGCATGCAAAAGCATCACCGCTTCGCTTAGACTTTTAAATTTACTGTCACTGGCTTTGCGGACAAGAAATTTATCTCCTAAATATACATACTGATCAACTTTATTTTCCAAATCAAGCGGCAAATTTTTCTGCAGACCAACTTCTAACAAAATAATCTTGGCGCCCGGAGCTTTGGCTCTGATTGATTCTATTGTTTTGATAGTTTGAGCAGCTCTTTCTTCCGGAGTATAAACCGAACTTTTACTGGTATAATTTAAATCTCTTTGTTTAATATAAATTACCGAAGTAACAATAAAACAAAAATTTTGCGGGGTTTGGTTGCTAATTTTTAAATTATAAAATTTAAAATAACTGATCACAGACACAACCGCTTGAAACGGCCAGATGAATAAAAGACGATAAATCTGCCTAATTAAAAAAATAAGCGGTTGGTCTAAAAGTTGCTGATTAATTTTTCCGATTTTATCTTCCGGCATATTTATTCCAGCTTAAAATCCATTTTCCTTAATTTATAAAAAATATACAGCGGGTATGCCCAAACTAGCATCACAAATAGCTGCTCAAACCATAACTCACCCACAGCATCGGTACCGCGAACATACCAATTGAAAAGCCATAGCGGATAAAAAACTAACGGTGATAAACTAAGCCACACTAAAGCTCGGCCTAACAAAATATTGCGAGAACGTTCGTACACCAAAATTCCCAATGGAATTAACCAAGCCACATACCATGGCCAAAAAGATTTTTGCCAAAGAGATAAATATAGAAATAAGCCAAAAAATATCATCTGCAGATAACTTTCTGCAGTCATAGTATATTTTTTTAGCAGTATTAAAACTATTTTTTTTAGATATGGCCAAAATAAATAAATCATTAGTGCCAGCAAACCTCCTTGGACCAAACGGGTCAAAAACCAATGCGCCCTATCATGGAGCAACCAAACAAACAGCGGTTTTAGAGAATAATAAATAACAGCAAACACGCTGTCCGCCGCCCATTTTGACTGCATAGCAATCAGATCAAATACTTTGAATCCCTGCCACAAGCCATGCCAATAAAATATAGTTATTGCAATACTAAGCAAACTGCCAACCAAAGCCTGGCTTAACTGTTTTTTCCAAGTAAGAACTGTAGTTTCTTGCCACCACCAAACCACAAAAAATGGCGCTACTAAAATAGGCAAAAACTTCACCCAAACACCAATTACCAGCAAAGGAATAACTAACCACCATTTACTGCGCCAGGCCGCCCAAATAGCCAAAAGTACGCACAGAAGCCAGGCAACATCAAAATGACCATTAACTAAAACTTCAAACAGTAATAATGGCTGCAGAATCCAAAAAGATAAAAATACCGAACGAGAAATTTTTATTTCTTGAATCTCCAGCAAACGATACACAACCCAGCCAACTAAAATTAAAATTGCGGTTAAAAATAATTTCCACAGCACAATAAAAACCGCCGGATTATCAAAACTAATTTTATATAAATCTTTAAAAATAACAGCCATGATCGGCCCATAAGAAAACCCTACCACCGGTTCAACTCTAACCGGACTGACAAAATCACGCTTAAATATCCATTCGTCCACAAAAGGGTTCAAATTATTTTGCATGGCTTTGCCGGCAGAAAAATAATAGCTGGTATCACTTGAGCCGAACGGAACTGTAATAATCGCCAAAAAAACAGAAATTCCGGCCAGTACCAGCCAAGATTTTTTTAATAATTCTGCTTGATGATTTTTCCATAAAAAATAACCGGAAACAATCAGACTAGCAATAAAAATAAATATCAAGCCAAATGATACTAACTTCAAGTTACCACTAAGCGGCGTGTGACAAAAAATCCAACTGCTCATAAAAGCGCAGTTGATTTTAAAATAAGCAGAATAAAGCGCTGCTGAAAAAATTGCTACCAGCAGCCAACCGACTAAACCTGCATAGGATAAAAATTTGTTCATTTATTTGTATTGACCTAAAAATTCTTCAAAGCAAGCAACCATATATTCCATCATTTCTTTAGTCAAACCAGGATAAACACCAACCCAGAAGGTATTATTCATTACCAAATCGGCATTTTTAAGATCGCCAACCACTCGATAATCAATTTTATTATCTACAAAGTAAGGCTGCTTAATAATATTGCCGGCAAACAAATAACGAGTCGCTATCTGTTTGTCTTGCAAAAAACGCACCACCGTATCGCGATCAAACGGCGCGTCTTCTTGAACCGTCAACAGAAAACCAAACCAGCTTGGCTCGGCATTATCCAGCCATTTTGGCAAAATAAAATAATCTTCAAACTTTTTTAAGCCATTATATAAAATATCAAAATTCTCTCGGCGTTTGGCCACAAAACTATCTAATTTATCCAACTGAGCCACGCCTAATGCAGCTTGAACATCGGTAGTTTTTAAATTATAGCCAATTTCCGAATAAATATATTTGTGATCATAACCATATGGCAAATTTCCTAGCTGCCAACCAAAGCGCATACCGCAAGTATTATCACAACCGGATTTACACCAGCAATCTCGGCCCCAATCACGGAAAGAACGGATTATTTTTGCCAACATGCCGTCGTTGGTGAAAACAATTCCACCTTCACCTAAAGTAATATGGTGCGCCGGATAAAAACTGCAGGTAGCAATATGGCCAAATGTGCCAGTATGCTTGCCATTATAAATTGAGCCCAAAGCATCACAGTTGTCTTCGATTAGCCACAGATTATGCTCTTTACAAATTGCGGCAATAGCCTCTAAATCAAATGGATTACCCAAAGTATGAGCCAAAAATATGGCTCTAGTTTTTGGAGAAATAGCTTGTTTAATCTGCTCAACATTGGCATTATAATAACCCAAGTCAACATCCACAAAAACCGGTACCAATTTATTTTGAATAATCGGATTAACTGTGGTTGGAAAACTGGTCGCCACTGTAATTACTTCATCGCCCGGATTTAATTTCTTGGCGCCTAATTTAGAAGAAGTAAGGGCTGTCATCGCCAGCAAATTGGCAGACGAACCCGAATTTACCAAAATCCCCTGTTTTACTCCCAGCCAATAAGCTAATTTGCTTTCAAATTCTTCAGTAAAATGACCTTCAGTCCACCAACCTTCCAAAACTGCATCTACCATACTGAGCATCTCTTTTTCATCAAAAACTTTTCCAGATACTGGCACAGATGACTGGCCGGGAACAAATGATTTTGCTGGAAATTTTTTGCTATATTCGGCTTGAATTTGCTGGCGCAAGGAGTCTTCCATACTTGATAATAAATGAAAATAATTAACTTTTACATTTACCATTTTACCAATTATTTTTTAAAAAAGCAACCTTTTATGTATAGTGAAAACCCCTATAAAATACAACACGCCCCGCCATTCTCATCCACGTTGGACTTGACAGCGGAGCGTTCTGACTCCTTGTTGAGACCCCATTTTCCATCAGGGGTAGAGCGCTATCTTTCAGCGCCAGGTGGAGAGCAAGGCCTTGTAGGCCTTGGGGATGATCAGGTCGCGGTGGAGATCCACCGTGACCTCGGGCAGGTGGTCCACGGGGAACCAGCCATGCCGATCGTCGACCCGCGGATCACTCTTGAGAGCGATCAGGAAGATCATGGAGTGCACCGTACCGCGGGCCTCCGACGTGATCTCCTTGCCGACCAGAGTGAATCCGGAGATCTCGGCTCCGAACTCCTTTCCGAGTCTGTTGGCGACATGCTGGTCCTGCTCGCCATGGCGGTAGAGCGAACCAGGCGCATGCCACTCGCCCGGATAGGCGGTATCATCTGGGGCTCGCCGCCGCAGATAGACCTCTGCAGTGCCACTCTTGCCCTTGCGGAAGAGCATGGCCTCGAAGGCCGACGTGGGCCAAAGCCTCATCGTTGAGTCGCAAAACTTCGTTCCCACCGGCCTGGTGTTGTCGATCCGATCCATCTGACCAGCGATCATCTCCCTGAAACCATCGCTGTTGGGATCCATCCGACCGAGCAAACCAGCGACCAGCGCCTTGAACTGATCGCTCTGGGGATTGAGATTCTCTGGGACTACCAATCCGTTCATTTTTCACCCTCCCGTTAATTGTTCTGGTTCGCTTCTCGACTCTTACTGGGAGTCAAAGAAGACATATTAAATTATCATAAATTAACAAAAAAGTCAAGGTTTCCCCTGACTTTTTCGCTAATGATACGAATTATTATTTTAACTCTAAAAATTCACTCTTTCTTTTTCAATTACTAGCGGCCGCTCGCGCACCTGGGTATAAATTGCGCCAATATATTCGCCCAAAATACCGATAAAAAATAACTGGATAGAAGAAAATAAAAATATGCCGATAGTTACCGGTGCCAGTCCGGCTTCAAACCTATCCCAAAAAAGAAGTTTGTAAACTAAATAAACTATTCCGACTATAAAACTAATAACCGACATACCAAAACCAATAAAGCTGGCCAGACGCAAAGGAATCTTGGAATGGTTCACAAACCCCAACATGGCCAAATCATAAAGGGAATAAAAATTATTACTGGTCTTGCCCCTTTTTCTGGCCGGCTGCACATAACTAATCTCGGCCCGATTAAAACCGACTTCGGTAATTAGGCCGCGGAAATATGGATACGGGTCTTTCAACGTTCGCAATACAGCAATAAACTTTTGATCATATAGTCCAAAACCGGTAAAATTTTTAATCTGTTCAATATCTGATAATTTTTTCATCAGATCGTAATAAACTTTGCGAATCGCAAACATTAAAGGATTTTCTTCACTCTGATTTTTTACTCCCACCACAATCGATTTTCCCTCTTCCCATTTTTGCAAAAATTCTTTGATCATTACTGGCGGATCCTGCAAATCCGACGCCATCAGTATCACCGCGTCGCCATAGGCTTGCTGCAGGGCATAATATGGCGAACGAATATGGCCAAAATTTTTAATGTTAACGATAATTTTTACATTGTAGTCGGCTGCGGCTAGTTTTTTTAAAATTTCCACCGTATTATCTTGCGAAGCATTATCAATAAAAATATGTTCATAACGATACTGCGGCAAGTCAGCAAAAACTGCCTTTACTTGTTTATAAAGTTCTTCCACGTTTAATTCTTCGTTATAGCAAGGAGTAACAACGCTGATTAGTTTTTTATCTGACATATAAATTTTAGTTGTCATCTCGAGCGTAGTCGAGAGATCCCTTATACTTGGTTATAGCAAATATTACGTTTAAGGGATTCCTCCACTCGCCTTAAGGCTCGGTCGGAATGACGGTTTAGTTATTCTTCAATTAAATTCTTCTGATCTAAACTTGGCAAAACTTGCTTATAGTATGTTACTAATTTATCAATAGCTATGTCAATTGACGTATAGGCAAAACCAGGAATTATATTCTGTAAGCGAGAGATATCGCAAGAATATTCTTTGGCCAAACCGCTATTAGCAATTAAAACCGGTACTTTATAACCAATTTTTTCTAAAACCTTATCAGCTATAGTTTGCAGATCAATTGCTTCTCCCCGACCAATATTAATAAAAATTTCTTTTGGCTGCTGTAAAATAATTTTTTCTAAAATTTGCACAAAATCATCTATAAACAGATAATCAAAATTTACATTCTGCCGCATCGTAATCGGTTTATGAAGCAAGGCCCGGCAAATAGCGTTGGAAATAAATCTAATTTCATAGTCTTCGTACTTACCAAAAACGGCAAACAACCGCAGATGGGTAATATAATCTACTTTGGCCGCATATTGGGCGCAAACATATTTATACAATCCATATTCATCTTTGGGAACATGCTTATCAAAATCAGTTTCTTTCACATTTACTAACGACTCTTGTTTATCATATTCCGCTCCGGAACCAAGTGTAATCATCCGTTTAAAAAATGGTTTGGCGCGAACCAAATTAAAAAACATTTTTAAATTAATATGAGTAATACCAAAAACATGCTGCTGTTTGCGCGTACCGCCGATATTGGCTGCGTGCACCACAACATCTACGGGATTTTTCTGCAAAAAATTATATACCGCTTCACTGTCGGTCAAATCTAATTCAGAATGGGTCGGTGCAATAATCTCAAACTTGTCTCCAAGCTGTTCTTTTATGTTGCGGCCGATAAATCCGTTACCGCCGGTTAAAAATATCTTAAGCATATTATTGTTTCTTAGGCGGTGTTTTGACTATCATATTTTCGTTCAATTCTTCTTGACTCAAGAACGGAAACATATTTTCATAAGGATTAGAAATCATTTTACCATCCGGACCTTTTTCCGAAGTTACTCGCGGAATCAGCAATTGCCATTCCGGAGTCATCACATCACAAATTACCGGACCGTCATAATCCAAAACTTCTTTTATTTTAGCATCAACTTCATCTACCGAAGAAATGCGTACACCTTTGATGCCATATACTTCGGCCAACTTAACAGAATCCGGACACCACACGCCAGACGCCGGACTTTCGCCAATCATCCGACCTTCAAAAAAATTACGCTGCGTATGACGCATTAACAAGTAACCGTTATTATTAAAGATAAAAATTTTTAACGGCAAATTATTTATTTTGACTGTGGCGAGTTCCTGTAAATTCATCTGCAAACTGCCGTCGCCGGTAATAACAATTGTTGGCTTGCGGTCGGCGGCCACACAAGCGCCAATGCCAGCTACCCAATAACCCATTGTCGAGATACCGCCGGTAGTCAGAAAACGCTGCTGTGGTTTTATTTTCCAAGTTTGAGCCGCCACATGAAAACAAGATCCGGTATCAACCAAAATATTGGCACCAATTGGAGCCAACTCGCTTAACCGATCGGTAAAATAATAAGAATTGACCGGTTTTTCATCTTTATACGAAGGCAAAACAACCGGATATTTTTTCTTCCAATTCTGACAAATTGCCAGCCATTGCGGTCTTTCAATTTCTGATTTACTATCGGCATATTTAGCCAGTTCAACCAAAAATTGTTTGGCATCAGCCAAAACCGGCAAAACTATATTCAAATCCGGCTTATCTAATTCTTTCTGATCAATATCAATAATAATTTTTTCGGCATTACGGCCAAAATCTTTGACATTATAACCGGTAAGAGAAACTGTGAGACGAGAACCGATAGCAATAATCAAATCTGCGTTCTGCACGGCAAAATTAGCAGAGCGTTCACCGTAAGTTCCCGGCCGGCCAATATAAAGCGGATGATCACTAGTAATAATATCTAAACCTAAGCGAGACGTAAGCAGCGGAATTTTTATTTTTTTAATAACATCTTCAAAAGCTGCTATACCACCCGACAACCTGACTCCTTGGCCAAAAATAAACAGGGGTCTTTCTGCTTTAGCGATCCGCTCATAAACAGCAACTACTTTTTCTAATAACTCTTTTGATGGTTCAGCTGATTGTATTTCAGTTTTTTCGGTAAAAGAATAAGCATCAATAACTGATTGCGGCACTTCGCTGCGCTGCATATCAACCGGCACTTCAATCCAAACTGGACCGGGGCGACCGGTGGTAACTTGCCGCCAAACTTCGGCTAGATATTCACCGATCCGAGCCGGATCATCGACTGTGACAAAATATTTGGTTATGGGAGTAACCATCTTACGAATACTAATCCCCTGCACGCCAAATTGGCGAATATCGGTCTTTTCGGCATACTGCACTATAGATAAATTTGATTGTCCGGAAATCACAATCATTGGTGATGAATCTACCCACGCGCCCACTACGCCATTTAAAGCGTTAACTGCTCCCGGTCCGGCAGTGACCATAGCTATCGCCGGCTTATTGGCTACCCTCCCATAAGCCTCAGCAGCCATAGTGGCAGCTTGCTCATGCAACGGACAGATATAATGAAAATTTTTATTCTTGGCAACTGCATCATTTAAAAACATGGCATGTCCGCCGGTAATAGTGAACACTTCGGTTACGCCGCGCTCGCCAAAATATTTGAAAATAAAATCTGCAACATTCATATAATGAAAAAGTTATGATTCTTTTTTAAATTTGGCTAATTCCATGGCTACTTCGACCACTATATCTTCCTGACCGCCGACCACTCGACGCTTGCCTAATTCCATAAAAATATCCCGCGGATCAACCTTAAATCTTTCGGCCGCGCGCTTTACGGGCAAAGTAAAAACAGAAAACACTCCGGCCAAGCCGCTAGCAATAGTTATTGAATCAATTTCTAACGGTTTTTTAATAAAACCGGCCACAATTTGATCGCTCACATCCATTAAAATATTTAAGTTAACTGGAATCTGATAACCCATTTTTTTAAGCAGAGCTAATAACACTTCAATTGGACAATTACCGGCTCCTGGCCCAAAACCGCGCAAAGTTCCATCAATTATGCTGGCGCCTACTTCTAAAGCCATCCAAGTATGAGCCACAGCCATGCCTAAATTATTATGAGCATGAAAGCCAACTGGCACAGCTAAATTTTCTACTAAATAACTAATTGTTTCTTTGACCAAAGCTGGAGTGGAAGCGCCGGCTGAATCCATAATAATAATGCCTTGCGCGCCATAACTGACCATTTTCTTGGCTTCTTCTAGCAATCGTTCTTTGGTTGTCATGTGGTACATCATCAAAACTCCGTAAACTTCTTTGCCCGCTTTGGCTACATAGCTTATGTATTGCTGGGTAACATCAGCTTCCGTGCAGTGCGAAGCCACACAAACCAAATCAACGCCAAGTTCTATGGCTGGGGCAAGATCGTTTTTAATTGTACCAAAACCGGGCAATAAAAAAATACCTAATTTGGCCTGTTTTAATTGTTTGCGGGCCGTTGCCAGTAATTCCAAATCTGGAGTGGCCGAAATACCAACCTGCAAAGATGAAGCGCCGATGCCATTGCCGTGTCCGACAATAACTACATATTCTCCGCCTTTATCAATAGCGCGGCAATATTTTTCCACCTGATCAACAGTTAATTGGTGCGATATCGCATGCTGACCATCACGCAGAGTGGAATCAAAAACCATTAAATCTTTCATAAACAACCAATTTATTTATTTGCAATTTTTTTCTTGGCATATTCTTCCGCTACTCGAATGGCAGCGCAAGTAATAATATCTAAATTACCGGCATAAGCGGGAAGAAAATCACCGCGACCAATAACTTCAATAGTAATAGTGACTTTTCCATTTTCAGCTATTGGGCCAATAGCCAAACGATAGCCAGGTACATACTGCTGGATAGCGGCAGCTACTTCATTTATTTTTTTGGTTAGAGCTTCAATGTTCGGCTCGGGAATAAGGGCATAAAGCGTATTATGCATTAAAATCGGCGGTTCAACCGGATTGAGAATCAAAATGGCTTTGGCTTCGGGCACACCAGAAAATTTTTTTAAAGCATCAGTGGTTGTCTGAATATATTCTTCCAGATTTGCTCTAGTACCGGAGCCGGCCGATTTGGAAGCAATACTGCCGACAACTTCAATATATTTTGTTTCCGGATGCACGTCCATTATTGCTTTGGCAATTGGAATCAGCGTCTGACCACCGCAAGTTACCAGATTAACATTAGCAGCTTCCAAAGCTTGATCTAAATTTATGGCCGGCACGCACATCAGACCGATTCTGGAAGGAGTAAGATCAATGGTAAATTTTTTTAAATTTTTTAAAATCACCGCATGCTCGGCATGATAGGCCGCGCTGGTAGTATCAAAAACAATTTCACAGCAATTTGGATTGTCGGTTATAAACTTGATGGAGTCAAATGAAGTTGGAACGCCCAAATCCTTTGCTCGGCTAATTCCTTCGGAATCTTTGTTTCTGCCGGTAAAAATGCCGCACTCCAATATTTCGGAACGATTTACTTTATATAATAAATCACTGCCAATATTTCCAGTACCAATTATACCTACCTTAACTTTAGTCATAGCTTATAACGGTAATCAATCTTATAAGATCTCTTTATACCAAGCCAAAGTCTCTAAAACTCCTCGCTTTAAACTATACTTTGATTT
Organism: Candidatus Udaeobacter sp.; assembly: GCA_035473115.1. GTDB lineage: Bacteria > Patescibacteriota > Patescibacteriia > Magasanikbacterales > GWA2-37-8 > XYD2-FULL-39-9. The sequence goes on from DATION010000004.1 coordinate 75,737, forward strand.
CCAGCCAAGAATTTTTTCCGCTTTAGAAAAATTTAAACTCTGTTTTAGAATTTCATTTTTTTGATTGTTTACTATTTTATATTCAACTTTTTTACCGGCTATTTTAGAAACTTCTTTTATTAGTTCCAAAACTGAAAAATTAAATCCGGAACTAAAATTAAAGGCCTCGCCTTTGGCCTTGTCCATCTGCTCGGCCAAACAGATATATCCGTCCACCACATCTTTTACATAAACATAATCACGAGTAAACGTGCCGTCACTTCTTAGTTCTAAAACTTCATTCTTTATTATCGCTTTCATGATACCCGGAATAATCCGATTAAAATTTAAATCTCCCGGACCAAAAATATTTCCGAAGCGAGAAATTGTTACCGGTAAATTATATGTTTTAGCATAAGTGAGTGCCAAAAGATCGGTGCAAGATTTGGAAACATCGTATGGATGGTCACCACGCAGCGGCTGAGTTTCTAACGCGGACAGACAATCTTTACCATAGGCTTTGTCGCTTGAAGCGACAATAACTCCATTGATACGCGGCGACATTCTGGCAGCTTCCAAAATATGAAGCGTGCCCATAATGTTGGTGGCCAAAGTTTCATAAGGATTTACAAAAGCAGTCGCCACAATCGGCTGAGCGGCAATGTGAAATATAAAATTTACTTCGTATTTAGTAATAATATCGGCAATTCGTTCTTTATCCTTCAAATCACCGTTGGCCATTATTACTTTGCTGTCAAATTTATTTTTAAAAAAATAAGCTTGCGGATCACGGCTGCGCGACAAAACAACGATACGTCCGGTATCCATTGATAAAAGACGTTCCACTAAATGAGAACCAACCAGTCCAGTGCCTCCGGTTACTAAGATATTTTTACCTTTAAGCTTAGACATGTAAAAAGAATTAGTTTTCCCAAATTTTCCAAAATGGATCTTTCTGCCAATGCTCATTCATCTCTTCAACTTCTTTGTAAGTATCCATGCATTTCCATTTTCCTTCATGCTTATAGACAGACAACTCGCCTTTTTCGGCCAGTGGGGCAAAAATTGATTCTACCATTGAATCCGGAGTCAGCAGATCCAAAGCTTCCGGTTTTAATACCATAAAGCCGCCATTGATAAAATCATTGGCTTGCTCTTCGTATCTGTTTTGGTTAGTTACTTTGTGCTGAAAAAAATCAACGGCTTTTTTGGTATTATGATCTATATTTAAAAAGCCAAAACGATGGGTTGGCCGCACAGCTGTAATGGTAGCGGCAGTATTTTGCTGTTTATGAAAATCAACCAGCTCTTTAACATTGATATCGGCCACGCCGTCCCCGTAAGTTATCATGAAATCTTCGTTGGGATTTAAATATTGCTTTAAGCGGCGAATGCGCTCGCCGGTTAAACTATTTAAGCCGGTTTCCGCAAAAGTTATTTTAAAATCATCGCAATCATTGTTATGAAAAACTAAGCCATTATCTTTGGTACTCAAAGTAAAATCATTCAGCAGACTGCGCCAATTCAAAAAATATTCTTTGATCATGTTGCCTTTATAACCAAGAGCCAAAATAAAATCATTGTAGCCATAATGGGCATATATCTTCATGATATGCCATAGAATTGGCTTGCCGCCAACTTCTACCAATGGTTTTGGTTTAAATTCAGTCTCTTCTTTCATGCGGGTACCAGTGCCGCCGCAGAGAATTATTGTCTTCATAATTATAGTTAAGTGAGAGAAAAGGTCGTTGGCGAACTTTTCCGAACGGACTGTAATTATATGGGCTTTAGCCCATATTAAAGATAACTTTATTTTTTCTTAGTCTTAACCGGAGTAGTTGTAGGCACAGGAGCTAAAATTTGAGCTACCGTTGATGCTTCTGTCGGATTAAATGTAACTCCGTTTTTGGCTGCTAAATCAATAACTTCTTTTGCCTTATCCATCTGGCCTACCAATCTGTATACATAAGCCAAACGCCAATAGCTTTCACTGACATTAGGATCATCTTCAATTGTCTGCTTAAGGTATTTTACCGAATCATCAGTTCTGCCAATCTGCAAATAAAAATTTGCCAGATTATAAATAACCTGCTGACGCTTTGGTGAATATTTTAAGGCGATTTCTAAATTATCACCATATTGAGCGACATACTTTAGATCATTTGTTAGAGAATAACCAACCTGACTCAATTGGCTTAAAGTCAGATAATTTCTGATATCATAGGGATGCAAAACAATATTGGCTTGTAAAGCTTCTTGGGCTATGTTAAACATTTCCAAATTTTTATCTTTGCCAAGCTTGTTATCACTGCTGCTCAATACCTGAGCAACTGTGCGTGCCAGATCGCTGCGAATATCATCTATATGAGGCGAGTTAAAGGCCAAGGCTGTTTTCATTAAATCTATTCCTGTTAAAGGCTGGTAGCTTAGGTACTTGAGAGCATCCAAGGTTTTCATATTGGCTCTGGCAGGCTGGATATCAAAAATAAATACCAAAAATAAAATTACTATTCCGGTGCTGACCATAGAGCCGGTGCCAATAGTTTTATTTGGATAAATAACCGGATTTTTAGCTGGCTCTGCCGGCAGCATTGATAAACTTATTATCATTGCCAACCAAAACATAAAATATAAATATGAAGTTGGATTCTCAAAAACTGTCACGCTCTGTACAAGATGAGCCGCCAAGAAAGAAACTCCAATTACCACAATATGCAAATCTAAAGATCTCTTTTTTCTGGCAACTACTAAAACAGCTACAGCCGCTCCGAAAATAGAAAGATAACTGATCAAACCAACCGCACCCTGTACGGCCAAAGTGTTTACAATAATATTGTGAGCATTATCAAACCAAGTTTCTCCATAACCAAACTCCAAAGACTTTGGTTGATAATATTTATTAAAGGCATAAAAGAAGTTATTTGGACCCCAGCCAAATAACGGCTTCTCTTTCCAACTCTCTACAGCCGCTTTCCAAGCCAGCCAACGAGCACTGTTTTGGATACTGGCAAAAGAAGTATTTATTGTACGATTAACAGCCGGGATTTTTTGCACAAAACTTGTTTGTCTAAAAGCATAAAGCAAAGCAATGACTGCCACGCCAAATATTGCTAGACCCAAAAGAACTTTTCTGGTCTTAGGGAAGTCGCGCAAAACAAATATATATCCAACTACCGCTACAGCCATACCCACGATCAAACCGAGCATGGATCCGCGCGTACCACTGAAAAACATGCCTAATATCGCCAGCGCTCCCGCAGCCGCTTCTATATATTTCCAATTTTTATTTTTCTCTTTAATAAAAAGCAGGAAGGAAACAAAAGTCAAAAATAAACCATAACCACCGACATAGATGGAATTTCCTAAAGTGCTGGCAACACGGTCACTGCCGCCGTTTAATAACATATCCGGTTTAAAAATCTGTAAAACACCGACAATCATAACGAGCGAGCCGGCAGATAAAAATATTTTTAAAGCTTTATTCCAATCTGTCCAATCTTTAAGAACAGCACTGCAGATAAAATAATAGGCAATATAATGAAAAATTGTAAAAAGACCCAACATTCTTTCGTGGTTATCCCAAAAACTGTGGTAAGGATCAACGCCGACAAAAGTAGAAATGGCAAAGCTAATTAAAAAAACAAATAAAGCGATATTTAGGGCTGAAAACTTTGGTTTGAACTCCTGCCAATTGATGCACAATAATAAAATATAACAACCGATCATTAAAGTGACTAGCGATCGGAAAAGCAATATTTTAGGGACGATAAAAGGAAAAATAAAAGAAGCTGGCAGTACTACCAAAGGAACAAAAAAAGTGGCATAAATCAAAAACTTGGTTGCTTTCAAAATAGTCTGTTTCATACTTGATTCTTAATATTATGTTAAAATCGTCCTCATAATTCTAGCTATTTTTAACTTCATTGTCAAATAACAATAACAATATTTTACCTTAGAAACTTAACAAAACTGGCTATTGTGATCCAGCTAAAAAAAAGAAAAACTGGCGCCGCCAAAACCCAAAAATGATGCAGCTGATACTTAGCTGCGTCCAAATCCCCTTTTCTCCTGGCTTGCCAGCAGACTACTATTAGTATGACCGCTTCAATACCGATAAAACCGCCTCCGGCTATGCTTAATACGGAAATAAACTGCCTTAAACCAGCTACAAACAATAAAATAGGCACAGAAATAACCAAAAACTCGGCTAAAATTTTATTTAGCTTGCTATCCCAAACAAAACTTTGTTTTAAGGCTATACCAGAGCCAACAAACCCTCCGGCCATAGCTAAAATTGCAAAAATATTGCCTAGCACCAAAACTCCTTGGCCAAACTTAGCGCCCAAACCAATGGTGGCAATTTCTGAAGTTTGCAGCCCGGTTACTCCCACTACGGCCAAAGCAAAAAGAACATACACTACCATTGGAATAAGTGAACCGATAATTAAAGCTTTTCTAAAATGTCTTTGGCTGCGCGGTAAAAGCGCATGCGCTTCAATAACTGCTGGCGTGCCGTTTAAAGCAAACAGGATAACCCCATAAGGTAAAAATATTTTACTTAAATCTGAATAAGCCCAATTGGCCAGTTTAAAATCTTTCAAAAAATAAAAAGATAGTCCGCAGATTATAGTGATCACAATAATGCTTAAAACTTTTTCCACACTCTTGATGGTTTGCAATCCTCGCCAAACTACCACACTCCCCAACCCCCAAAAAATTACACTCCAAACTACGGCGCTGCCGCCAAACAAAGATGATAAAGACTGCCCTTCACCAATTATATATGCCAGCAAGCTACTATAGGCTCCTAAAACAATAACCACGCCCATAAAATACTTAACCGGCTTTCCCAAGTACTTGCCGGCCAGACCGCCAATTTGCAAAGATTCATTGGTACGAACAGCTATCTCGCCTATTACCAGATTTAAAAAAAGCATAATCAGACCAAGTCCGATAATATAAGCAATGCCTATTTTTAACCCCACTTGTGCTACTACATAAGGAACACCCAAAACTCCGGCGCCAATAGTCATACCGGTAATCATAAAAACCGCATCTGCTACCGAAGCGGCTGGCTTATAAACACCTTGATGTAAAATTATTTTTTGCTCTTCAATCTGGGATTTCATTTTAATATTATAACACAAATTATCCAGTTATAAAAAAACAAAGACGAAGCTTAAGCCTCGTCACCCTGTCCCCCTTCCTAAAAATATTCTGCTATTTGTTGCTTTCATCAGATCTACCCGCCCTTGCCTGTTCCGCCGCCTGACGAAGCTTTCTCTTTTGTCCAGGTTCCGGAGGAACACTGGGCTTTGCATCTCCCCACATGAAGACAATTACTGCCAACAAAAATATGATGAGAGCGTTGCTGTTTGCCATAAAATTCCCCCTGTTGTTATTAGCCAACATTATACGCTAATTTTAGTAAAAAGTCAAGCATAAATAAGTCATAAAAAATCAATTAAAAAAACAAAAAAGACCGTAAATTACGATCTTTTTTGGAATAGGAATGGTCGAATTGTAGGCGCTTAGGGATTCGAACCCTAGACCTCCTCGGTGTAAACGAGGCGCTCTAACCAACTGAGCTAAACGCCCATTTTTTCGTATTAATGGAAACTTCGCCAAGCTATTTAATGTGGGCCCCGCTAAGCGGGGCTAACCACAACGCTTAGCGTTGTGGGTCGGCTGGGGATCGAACCCAGGACCACTGCCTTAAAAGGGCATTGCTCTACCAGCTGAGCTACCGACCCAAATTATAATTACTAATAGCTAAATTAGTAATTTACATACTATACTAATTTAATAAAATAATCAAGCCCTATCTCTGCATAACTATCTCTTCTATAATTTCTATCACTTTTTGCGCGCTAGCAGCCGGCAAAACTGTATGCAATTTTTCTTCTAAGTGTTTCTTTTTTTCTACAGAATTGATAATGCCAACAACTGTTTCAGCCAGATCTAAATCATTTATTTTTCTCTCATCCAAAACTATGGCTGCTTGCCTATCTGACAAAAATTTAGCATTAACTTCTTGATGCGTATCAGCAATCGGAATCAAAATCGCTGCTTTGCTCAAAGCCGCTAATTCGGTAATCGTAGAAAAACCGGCTCTGGCAATAACTACATCAGCCGAGGCATAAGCATCTTTAATGTCTTCTTTTAAAAACTGAAAAGCATGATAGTTTGGAAAATCATTGGTCGCAGCTTCAGACAACTCAACTGAACGCTCTTTACCAGTCAGATGAATTATATGAAAATTTTTAGGCCAGATAGATAAAGTCTCAACAATTAATTTATTGATTTTAATCGAACCGGTGCCTCCGCCCATTGCCAAAATAACTGGTGATCCTTCGGGAATATTAAATTTTTTTCGGGAATTATTTTTATCAGTTACTGTTAAATTGCGAGCCGGATTGCCAATCCATTCTATTTGCTTACTTAAAAAATATTGTTTATTTTCTGCCAGGGCCGTAGTAATTTTTGTGGCTGTGCAAGACATTAATTTATTGGCTAATCCAACTGCCAGATCTTGTTGATGCACCCAAGTTGGAATCTTGAGAACAAAAGCGGCAAAATGCAGTGGCACACTGACAAATCCTCCGGCTGTAATCAGCATATCCGGTTTCTCTCGCTTCAGTAAAAATAAGGACTGCCAAAAACCAAATGATATTTTAAAAATATCCAAAAAATTATCCCAAGAAAAATATTGGCGCAGTTTGCCGGAAGTTATAGCAAAAAAAGGAATTTTATAACTTTCTACCAAACCTTTCTCCGGACCATTTTTTGTGCCGACCCAAATAAACTCCGCTTGAGGATTATGTTTTTTATAAATTTCGTAAATTGCCAGCAGCGGAGCGACCGGCCCCAAGGTTCCACCACCAGAGAGGAGTATTTTCATATAAAACCATTTAACTCAAGTTGGCCAAAATTTCTTCTAGCTCACCTTTTGCTTCTGTTAAACTTATTCTGTCTTTTGGTTCACGCACAATCATTTTTTTAGCCAACTCATCTAATTTTTCCAATACACTCTTATACATTATTCTAAAAATATCTTCTCTTTCATACAGATCTAACATCTTGGATAAACAGATGCCAAATTGGTAAGTCATTTCACTTGGCTGGATTCCTTCTCCCTTAAAGAATTCTGGCGGCAAATAATCATCTACTCGTAATCTGTTATCTAGCACCCTGCCATTTTTAACCAGACCTTCCAAGTCAAACAGGACACCCTTTTGAACATTTTCATCCGAAACTACACCTAAATTACTTAACTTTATATCCTGCAAAACCAAACCATTATCTGCTAAATATTCTGCTCCATTTAAACAGTCTTTAACAACTTTTAAACCAGTTATAAAATTACTTTTGCTTTTAACAACATTTAAATATTCGTTTAATGGTCGTAAGTCTAATTTTTCGTAAATAGTCCGCTTAGATTCCGGGTCATACTGTTCTATATTAACGATATTGGCATGTGAACCATCTCGTTTGATTATTTCCATAAAATAATCAATGGCTTCGGCAATGTGCTCTTCTTGGTCTGGTATTGGGTGCTGTTCTTTATGCATACTTCTTTGGCCACTCAACACACCGACCACCTCCTGAATGACATTATGTTCATTCCTTTTTTTTGTTTCTAAAGTTTGAAGAACCAGGTAAGTCTCTTTATCAAGTCTATCTTTTAATTTTTCAATCAAAAGTCTGCGAATCAAACTTATACAATCTTTTGCTTCTTTTGAACTTAGCTCTCCAGCCCATTGTTCTTTGCTCAGCATTCCCAAAATTTTACTATCGCTCAAAGCGTCAACAACAAAAGAAGCTTCATCATCCTCAGTTTCTTCTGTCTTACTAACTATATAATCTGCATACTCTTCAATGTCCTTACGAGAAATTGCATGCTGCTCTAGCATTTTTATTTCTAAATTATCTTTCCGTGCAATTCTTTCTTCTTCGGGCGAAAAGTATTCTATTCCCATAAAATTTAATTTTCTAAAATTACACGGCTTATAATCAACTCGAGTCTGTCTCTGGCTTCAGCTAAACTAATTCTATTTTTTGGATTTTCTTCTTTCATTTCATATATCAAATTACCAAGTTCAAATTTAATGCCGTAGTCTAATTTTTTAAAGTACGATTCATGCTGATGAGCAAATGATACTTTGCCTAAGCATACGCCAAATTGGAAAGTCATTTCCGCTTCTTCAGTTACCATAGAACCATCACTTTTCCATTCCGGCGGGATATAACTGTCGTCATTTATAGGAGCAAGTCTAACGGGAAGAAAATCATCTTTCATTACCACACCTTCAATATCAAAAAGTATGCCTTTTTCTTTACCATCCTCTATCACCAAACCTAGGTTATCTAATTTTATATCTTGTAAAACCAAATCTTTTTCCGATAAATAAGCTGCTCCAGCTAAACAATCTTTAATGACTTTTAGGGTTGTTAAAAACACTTCTTTGGTTTTTTCTGATCCTTCTAAGTACTTATCTAGAGTCTGAAGATTTAATTTTTCGTAAATAGCCTGTCCAGTCTCAAAATTATAATTTAAAACCTTGACTAAATTAGGATGATAGCCTTTGGTTTGAAAATCTTCCAATAAAATTTTCATAGCCGCTGCCTTACTATCTTTTTGTCCTTCTAAAACTTCTTGATCTTTATACACAGCTTCACGCCCTCTAGAACCATCAACTATTTTTTGGACAATATTTTTACGATTGCCTGGTATCTTTTTTATCAAATCTTTAACTACTAAAAAAATATTTTTATCAACTCTGCCTTTTATAGCTTCTAGTAAAGCCTGCCGCACTCTATTTATAACAGCCTCAGCTTCATCTTCGTCTAACTGGACGGCAGCCATTTCCTGTCTTATTTTAGCCAACAAACGACTATTGTTAAGATCGTCAATTATAAAAACACGCTGCTCTTGGGTATCTTTTATATTTTCTAAGCTACTAACCAAATGATCCGCGTAAGTTTTAATATCGTCAGGAAAAATTACATCCTGTTCGGTCATCTTTCTTTCTAAATTTTTCCTCGGATCTATTTCGTGTCTAGGAGAAATATTTTTAATATCAGCAGACAAGCCTTCTTTTGAACTCATATATTTAATAATCCTTGAGTTTGCCAATAATTCCCATACGCTGAATTTTTTCCAGAGCTTTGGCTTCGATTTGGCGGATACGTTCGCGGGTAACATCAAATTCCTGGCCAACTTCTTCCAAAGTGTGAGTCACGCCATCGGCCAAACCAAATCTCATTTCCAAAATTTTCTGTTCGCGCGGTGACAAATCTTTAATTGCTTCTTTGACGTAATCACGCAAAATCTGCAAACCAGCCACGCGGTCGGGCGGCATATTTTTGACATCTTCCACAAAATCTTGCAAAGAAGAATCATCGTCATCATCGCCAACCGACATTTCCAAAGACACGGTATCCTGAGATATTTTTATAATATGATTTACTTTGGATACTTCTTCGCCCATTTCGGCAGCTAATTCTTCCGGAGTCGGATCACGGCCTAAGTCTTGCAATAATCGGCGCTGCACCTGCTGGAAACGATTAATTGTTTCCACCATATGCACGGGAATACGAATGGTGCGCGACTGGTCGGCCAAAGCACGAGTAATCGCTTGGCGAATCCACCAAGTGGCGTAAGTGGAAAATTTATAACCGCGGCGGTAATCAAATTTTTTCACAGCTCTAAACAAACCGATGTTGCCTTCTTGGATTAAATCCAACAAAGAAAGGGATTTGCCCACGAATTTTTTGGCAATAGAAACTACCAACCGCAAGTTGGCTTCAATCAATTTTCTGTCTGCTTCTTTGTCGCCGCGCTCTTTGCGTTTAGCTAGCGCCACTTCTTCATCGGCTTTGAGTAGCGGAATTCGGCCGATTTCTCGCAGATACATCTGAATTGGATCCGAAGAAATTTGCCCTAAATCAAAAGGAATATCCATATCCGGCTGCTTGCCCTGAAAACTTTTTAAAGTTTGTGAATGTTCTTCTTTACGGCCAAGCAAATTGCCGGTTGTCTCAACAATAGAGACACCGTTTTTATCAAGCAGATCTATAAAACCTTCGTATAGATCTAAATAACGCTCTGGTCGAGGAAAAACACCTTCAACTTCAATTTGAGTAATAAATCCGCGATTGCGGCCTTTGGCGATTATGGCCCAGATATCTTTAAGAGTTGGTTCAACAACCACTTCTTCGGCTGCCATTAATTTTTTGGATTGCTTACTTTTTTTATTTACAAATATTTTATTTTTTCGAGACGGCTGGATGCGTTTAACTTTTTTTGGCTGAGATGATTTTTTTACCGCTTTACCCTTTTTTTGCTTACGCGTATGTTTAACGCGCAATGGCTTAGGGCGCTTCTTAATTGTCCCTTTCTTGGTCGGCATAAGGGATAAAATTATTAGTTAGCAAGATTAAAATTAATAATGATTTTTACAGTGGCCATCGCACCCTCGAAAGGGCGACCTTTAGGTCGTTTGGTCACAAAAAAATCATTATTAATTTTAATCCTTAATTTATTCTAGCGCCACTATCTGTTTTAAAATTTGCTGCAACAATTCTGTGTTTTTATTTTTTTCTGCTTCTTTTAAAGCGCTGGTTAATTCGGCGCGCTTATCGCTCAACCATTCTGATTTTATCCGCGCCAACAAAACTTCTATCTCTTTTTTTGCTTCTTCCACAGTAAAGCTGCTGTAATCTTTATCCGCTTTTAATACTAAAACATCAATGGAATTTTGATCTTCCTTTTCTAAAATGTCTTCCTTATCTGTATAACCATTGTACTGCTTTTTTAATGATTCGTAAAGACTAGCTAGCGGAGTGGGAGGAAAAAAACTCTGGCTTGAACCAAAAACTGGCTCGGCAAACAATTTAGGAAATTTTATCAGCAAAGCAAAAATATTTTCGGTCAATGAAATTATTCGGCTTTTTTCTAGCTGTTTCTCTTTTTCAACTGGTTTTTGCCCAGAATTTTCCTGCCTATTCTCGTTAAATTTAGGTTTAACCGCAGCCAAACGGCGCATTTCGGTAGTTAAGGTGGTATGGTCAACGCCCAGTTCATCAGCCAATTTTTTCAACCAATGATCCCTCTCTACGGCATAAGGCAAACGAATTATTTCAGCCAGCAAAGTATCAGCAATTTTTTGTTTCTGTTTCGGATCGTGCTTATCAGCCCCAATTAAAGTGCTAGAAAAATACCATTCCATAACTTCTTTGGCATTTTCTATTGCCTTAAACCAGACATCCGGATTTTTTTTCAAACATTCGTCGGCATCCTTGCCGCAGCCAGCTGGAATTTGAATAATTTTTATATTCATCCCCTGCTCCAAAGCCAAATCTATACCACGCTTGGCTGCATTTTGCCCAGCCGCGTCAGCATCAAAAGCAATCGCAATATTATTAGAATATCTCTTTAATAATTTTATCTGTTCAAAGGTCAAAGCCGTACCTGAAGAAGCAACCACGTTTTTCATTCCTGCCTGATGACAAGCCACCACATCCATCTGCCCTTCTACCAACACCGTAAAATCTTTATTTTTTATTTCCGTTTTAGCTTTATTTAATCCGTATAAAACTCGAGATTTATCATACACCAAAGTCTGCGGCGTATTTACATATTTGCCGCCGGATTTTTCTGTTTCCACCAAAACTCGACCAGTAAAACCAACCGTATTGCCATGCGCGTCCCAAATCGGAAACATTATGCGGCCGCGAAAACGGTCATAAACTCCCCCGCCATCTTTTTTTATACTCAACCCTGAAGCCAATAAATCATCTATGCTATTTCCTTTTTTTAATAAATATTGCGTAAGTAAATCCCACTGTTCGGGAATAAAACCAACTTTCCAATCAATAATTGTTTCTGATTTTAATTCTCGCTTTTTTAAATAATCTCTGGCGCCATGGCTAGCCGGCATTTCCAACAAAAACTGATGAAAAAAATAGGCAGCTTTACTATTTATTTCCAAAATTCTGTTTTTTTGACTCTTGTTTACTTCACTGGCAAAAGTATCCAATTTTACGCCGGCTCGCTCGGCCAAAATTTTTAAAGCTTCCGGAAATTCCAATCCTTCCATTTCCTGCAAAAAAGAAAAAACATCACCGCTTTTACTGCAACCAAAACAGTGCCAGAATTGCTTTTCTGAATTGACCATAAACGAAGGTGATTTTTCGTTATGGAATGGACAATTGGCTTTCCAATTGGCGCCGGCTTTTTTGAGCGGAATATATTCGCCAATTATTTGCGCAATGTCTAATCTATCTTTGATGGCTTGGGTATCAGTCATTTAATATTTTTAGCATCGGGCTTCAACAAACTCTACCCGACATAATTGCTTTAAGTCAACTTTATCATAGTTAATACAAAAACAGCAAGGTAACTTACCTTGACAAATTTATACTAATATAATAAGTTAGCTTTAGAAGTTTGTGCCGCTGTAGCTCAGCTGATAGAGTGCTGGGTGTGCAACACTCAGAGGTCGCAGGTTTAAATCCTGCCAGCGGCTCCCTTCTTTACCTAGCCGACGCGCGCTTGTGACTTGTGCGAGTATAACTCGACAGTACAAGCGCCGTCGGCTCTCTTTTTTATAATTTATAATTTTTCCCAATCCTGCACATCTTTTAAGTATTCGCCTTTTATTTTCTCAAAATATTCTTTGGCCGCTTCGTAGTCATTAGGAATAATTCCGTCTAAGATAGCTTCTTCAATCGCCTCTTTTATTCTGCCCACGGTTGGCCCGGGTTTTATTTGGCATAACTCCATAATTTCATCACCGCGCAGCGGAGATTGAAACGCTCGCAACTTATCTCTTTCCAAAACTTCGGCAATCTTTTTTTCCAGGTTATCATAATTTTTTAATCTTTTTTCTTTTTTGTATGGATTGCCAGTAGTAATGTCGCTGCGGCCTAAAATTAATAAATCATTTAACTCTTCGCCGAGACTCACAATCAACCGACGCACGGCCGAATCGGTAATACCTTCGTCCATTAGACTTATCGGCTGCATATGCCAGCGCACCAGTTTGGCCAAATAATCGGTATCATTTTTGGAAAAACGCAAACGACGGCTGATTTGGTAAACCATTTTTTTGCCCACATGTTCATGCTGATAAAATGTCCAGCCGATTTTAGGAACAAATTTTTTGGTAGCTGGTTTGCCAATATCATGCAAAAGTCCGGCCAAACGAAGCAATGTCTTGTCTGAAAATTCAGCTACATTATCTACCACTTTAAATGTATGCGTTAAATTATCTTTATGCTGATGACCATAAACATCTTCTACGCCTTCCAGTTTAGAAATTTCCGGTAAAACCACATCCAAAATATGAGTTTGCCACATCAAAGTCAAACCAATAGATGGTTTTGGGCAAGCCATTAATTTAAAAAGTTCTTCCTGAATTCTTTCCGCCGAAATAATTTTTAAACGTTCCCGATTTTTATAGATCGATTCCAAAGTTTTTGGATCAATCGAAAAATCAAGTTGGCTAGCAAAGCGCACCGCTCGCATCATCCGCAGCGGATCATCACTAAAAGTTTGATCGGGATCAAGCGGCGTGCGCAAAATTTTATCAACCAGATCTTGGCTGCCATTAAATAAATCAATTAAATTTTTTTTCAATTTGCCTTCAGTCAATTTTTTGCTATCCGCAAAAATTGCTACTGGAGCAGCCATCGCATTGACTGTAAAATCTCGTCGAGCTAAATCCTCTTCCAAAGTTGTCTGCTCCACTACCGGCTTACGTGACTGAGTTTGATATTTTTCCCTGCGAGCGCCGGCAAACTCAAGCGACAGTTCTCCATCTTCGTCAGTTAAAATATAACGGGCCGTATCAAAATCCGGAAATTCAATTAGGCTGCCGGCCTGTTCTAAGGCTTCATCAAATTTTTTAGCAAACTCCAAACCACTGCCGACAACCACAAAATCAATATCCTTTTTTTGCTTTCGCCCCATTAAAAAATCACGCACAAAACCGCCCACCACATATGCTGGAACTTTTGACTCGGCTGCGACAGAATCAATTTTTTTAAATATTTTTTCTAAATTCATGAAAATACTAAACTTTCTTGATTGCTCCCACTCTGTTTTCGGCTACTTCTTCACTTACTAGCCCCTCTTTGACTAATTTCTTCACTGAATTTTCCATGGTTGACATGCCTTCTTTGATTCCGGTTTGAATAGTTGATTTTATCTGGCCAACTTCATTATTGCGCACTAAATTTGAGACAGCTGGAGTGTTAATTAAAATTTCTCTAGCCGGCACTAATCCGCCGTCTTTGGACGGCAATAATTGCTGAGCCACCACGCCGCGCAAGACCGAAGATAATTGAATCAGAATCTGCTTCTGTTTTGAACCTTCAAATACATCGACGATACGCTCTATGGCTTCAGCAGCGCTGGGAGTATGCAAAGTAGAAAAAACCAAATGGCCGGTTTCGGCGGCGGTAAGCACGGTGGAAATAGTTTCCGGATCACGCATTTCCCCCACCAGAATTACGTTTGGATCCTGGCGCAAAACATACTTTAAAGCATTGGCAAAAGATTTGGTATCAACCCCAATTTCACGCTGCTCAATCAAACTTTTTTTATCTTTATAAACAAATTCAATCGGATCTTCAATGGTAATAATATGAGCTTTTCTGGTTTTGTTGATTTCTTCAATCATCGAAGCAATGGTAGTAGTTTTTCCGCAACCAGTTGGTCCGGTTACCAAAACCAAACCGTCTAACAAATTTTTCATATCAAGCAAAGCCGGTTCAAAACGCAAATCTTCCGGAGTTGGAATTTCGGTAGGAATAATGCGGGCGCTCAAACCGATATTTTCCGATTGCTGATGCAGGTTCACACGAAAACGAGTGTCATCTAATTGATAACTAAAATCCAGTTCTTTATCTTCGTTATATTTAGCTTGCTGATCCTTACTTAGCAAGGCTTCAATTCCAGCCATTAGGTCTTTATTATTTAAAGGCTTGTCTTCCAGCTCTGTTAATTGGCCTTCTATGCGCAGCATTGGTAATTCACCACCAACCAAATGCAGGTCTGAAGCGTCTTGTTTGATAGCTTTTTCAAAATAAGATTTGATGTCTAACATAAAAAAACAGATTAAGTAAGTTAATTTATGCTTAAACTATAACATAAAGGTTTAAGCTTGAAAAGCTAAATTTATTATGCTAAGGTAAAAATTAAAAGAAAGGGCAAACTATCATGCCAACCAATCTTTGCGATGCTTGGAACGACCTCCTCATAGGCCGCTACCTTGGACAAACATATGATATCTTGGAAAAAAATCGAGGTGCATATTCCAAGCACCTCATCAGTTGTGAAACTTGCAGACAAGCTGTTGAACCATGGTTAGTATGGCCAGCTGTTAGACCCGAAGAGTTAGGAAACTTAACAACTGAGCAGTATCTTGATGTATTAAGAGACGTGGCTGCTTTTGCCAGAGGGCATATCCCTAAAAAATATGCCGCTTAACTCCAGATACAAAATTGTTAAGCATATTCAAAAAAGAGGGCGTAACAAACGCCCTCTTAAAAAATACTTTAAATTTAAATTGATTACTGCATTAAAGATACGATACTATATCTCTAGCTTAACTAAACCTGTTTACATCAGACAATATTAATGATATTTTTATCTAATAGCTCTTTAATAAACTGCAGACAGCCTGTTTTATTTAAAATTTTTTGAATAAACTAGGCTGTTTGTACAAAAAAACTGTGCCGTAACTGGCCAACCGAGAGGATAGCTCAATGTCATCTACAAGGAACCATAGCACTTTTGGGGAAATATTGGTCAAGTATTTTGGCCTAAAACTTATCTTTGTCGGCCTGGCAGGTTTCGGATACAGAACTGCTGAATTCCCTGAAGATCGTACTATGTGGGGCAGTCTGACTGCAATATTCACTTTACTTGGTATTGCTGTACTGCTCTTAGCGCGTTTCCTAAAAAAATACCGGCTCAATAAAGGGACGGCGTTTAACCGCTGGGAGAGATTTCTTGATACAATGGGACCAGCAATATTTTTTCTCTCAGTTGCGGCTCAAGTGCCAATCGGCATGAATGTTCGCCTCGATATCGTACCGTGGGTAAGTCTGGGCTGCTACATTGGCGGATGCATGGCCAGCACCTTATTTGTGATATGGGTAACACGGACAAACGTAAAACGCCAGCAAAGAACAATCGCGGTGGAAGCAATGCTAAGCTCAGCAACTGCCGATCAAAAACGCAAACCTGCGTAAGAAACTCTTGCCAAATCCTATGGCGCGCTAGTAGCGAAGCGCCAAACGGAGGCAAAAAAACAAGTTCGCTACTGATTCAAAAGCAGCTATATAACTAATGGCTGTTTTTGTTTTTAAATTTTACAAAAACCTTTTCTACTGATATTCTTTTATTACTGCTTACTTAAACAAACATAAAAATGCAGATTATAACTAAATCCCAATCCCAAACCGAACTATTCGGCAAAAACCTGGCCGCCAAACTAAAAGGCGGTGATATTTTATTATTATCAGGAGAGCTAGGGGCTGGCAAAACTTCTTTGGTCAAAGGTATTGCTGCAGGCTTGGGCATAAAAAATGAAATCACCAGTCCAACATTTACTTTAATGAATGTTTACCCTGTTAAATCCGGCAAAGCCGGACCGCCTTCAGCGGTATTTAACAGGGTAAATACTCTTGTACATATTGATACTTATCGGCTAAAAGACGAGAAAGAATTATCAGAAATCGGCGTGGAAGACTACCTGGGCCAAGCAAATACTATCTGTATTATCGAATGGCCGGAAAAAATAGCTGACTTATTAAAAAAATACGACACAACTTCAATCACCATTGAACATGGCGAAAAACCGGAAGAAAGAAAAATAATAACTTCTTAACCCAGCCAAGCGCGCAGTCTAGGGAATTTAGCAGCCACAGGCAAATTATAGAGCCACCTGTCTAAACCCCAAATATGCCCGGCGCGAAAACTGGCCAATACCAAGAGTCCGGCCATATAAATAATATGTTCATCAACCAAAAATGCATGCTGGCCAACCAGAGGAAAATTTAAAATTGGCAGATAAAATAAAAACATTAGCGCCATTCCCAAATAAGAACTGAGACGAACCAGCAAACCCAATACCAGAGACAGACCAAGCAGAAGTAATCCCCACTTCACCATAAATTCCACGATCGGCAAAACTTGCGGATTTAAAAACCACTCATACAACCAAACAAAACTTTTGGCGCTTTTTATATAACCAGCAGCTGAAAATTTTGGGTCTAAAACATCACCAATACCGACATAAAGATACATCCAGCCCATTAACACTCGTAAAATAAATACCGAAGCCAGACGTGGTTTTGACATTGACATAAGCTGGGTTAAAAATTAAACACTTATATTATACCTGGTTAGGCTTAATTGGTAAAATTATTTTAAATAATCTTTTTTCGTTTGAGAAGAAGTGAATTTGAAACCACTGAAACAGAGCTGCTAGCCATAGCCACGGAAGCAAAGATCGGATTAAGCAAAATATGAAACAATGGATAAAGCGCACCCATCGCTACTGGAATAAGAATAATATTGTAGGCAAAAGCCCAAAATAGATTCATTTTAATTGTGCGCATAGTTTTCTTGGAAAGCACAATTGCGGCCGCTACTGAACGCAGATCTTTATTAATCAAAGTTATATCAGCCGCTTCAATAGCCACATCAGTACCGCTACCCATCGCAATCCCCACATCAGCCGCAGCCAAAGCTGGCGCATCATTTATGCCGTCACCCACCATGGCCACCACTTTACCTTCGGCCTGAATTTTTTTCACTTCCGCTTCTTTTTGATCTGGCAATACTTCGGCCAACACTCGGCTGATGCCTAATTTTACGGCAATCGCGCTGGCAGTGCGCTCATTATCACCGGTAATCATGACGGATTCAATTCCTAATGCTTTTAAAGCAGCCAAACCATCTTTGGCAGTATCCTTAACCACATCAGCCACGGCAATCAAACCAACTAGCACACCATCAGCAGCTAGCGCCATCACAGTCTTGCCATCATTTTCTAATTTAATAATCTGATTATTTTGTTCACTGCCAATAACAATTTTTTCTCGTTCCATCAGCCGCCGATTGCCAAAATAAATTTTTTTACCGTCAATATTTCCTTCCACGCCATGACCGGCAATAGCCTGAAACCCTTCAACTTTGCTCGGGGTAAGTTTTTCTCCTTCAGCTTTTTTAACAATTGCTTCGGCCAAAGAATGTTCTGATCCCTTTTCAATTGAAGCGGCCAAACGCAATAATTCTTCGCTCTTTAAATTATTAACCGAAATTATATCTGTCACCTCCGGCTTGCCAACTGTGAGTGTTCCGGTTTTATCAAAAACAATTGTATTAATTTTATGGGCTGTTTCCAAACTGGCTGCATCTTTAATTAAAATTCCATGTTCCGCGCCTTTGCCAGTGCCAACCATAATGGCGGTTGGCGTTGCCAAACCCATGGCGCATGGACAGGCAATAATTAGTACCGCCACAGTATTTAAAATAGCCAGTAAAATTCCTTGATCGACGGGGCCAAAGTTATACCACAAAACAAAAGTCGCCACGGCCAACATAATAACTATTGGCACAAAATAGGAAGAAATTAAATCGGCAATCCGCTGAATCGGCGCTTTGCTTCCCTGCGCTTCCTGAACCAGTTTAATAATTTGCGCCAACATAGTTTGCTCACCAACTTTGGCAGCCGTAAAAGTAAACGTGCCGGTTTTATTTATAGTTGCTCCCACCACATTATCGCCTTTGGCTTTATCAGTCGGAATGCTTTCTCCGGTAACCATTGATTCATCTACCGAAGACTCACCTTCAATAATAACACCATCAACCGGAATTTTTTCTCCCGGCCGCACGCGAATAATATCGCCGATCATAACTTGGCCAAGTGGAATATCTGTTTCTTGGCCATTTCGAACTACCCGCGCCGTTTTGGCTTGCAAACCGATTAATTTTTTAATAGCTTCGGAAGTGCCGGCTTTGGCTCTGGCTTCAAAATAACGGCCAAGCAAAATTAAGCCAATAATAATTGTACTGACATCAAAATATGGCATTGCTTCAATCCCCGCTCTTTGCACCACTGCTGGCATAAGAGTTACAAAAGTTGAATAACCAAAAGCTACGGTTGTTCCCATCGCTACCAACGTATCCATATTGGCGCTGCGATGTTTGAGTGAAGAAATGGCAGCCCGATAAAATCCAAACCCAGCCCAAAACTGCACGGGCAGAGCCAACAATAATTGCACTAAAAAATTTTGTAAAAATATTGGCGCGGTTTTTGCCAGTCCCGGAAAACTTCCCCAAAGTATTAAGCCGCCCAAAACCAAACTGACAATTACTTTTATTTTTAAATCACGCAATTCTTTTTGTTTCTCTAATTGTTCTTCATCAACAGTTGCAGTATCCTGGCCGAGCATGGCCTGGTAACCGGCGCCAGCAACAGCTTCTTTTAAATGAACATCACTGACAATTTGCGGATCATAAACAACAGTCGCTTTTTCGGTCGCCAAATTTACATTTGCCTGACTAATGCCACTCACCTGTTTTAATGCCCGTTCCAATAAAACAACGCATGAAGCGCAATGCATGCCTTTGATAGAAAAAGTTTTTTTAGATTCAGGCATACTATTTTTAATTATTTAACAATTAATTTTCCATGAAACATATTCATGCCGCAGACAAATTCATACTCCCCTGCTTTTTCTGGCTTTAATTCTATAGAAACAGTTTGATTAAGCGGCAAAAATTTACGAATTTTAAATTCCGGTATCAATACTTCTTCCAAACAACTGGACGGATCTTTGCGCGTAAACTGCAGAGTAGTTATTTTTCCTTGAGCAATAGAAATTACGCTTGGCGAGTAACCGCCATCAACTACTATATCTACCACATCACCAGCAGTAACCGCTTTTTCTTTTTTCATCAAGAAAAACCAGTAGATAAAAATAATAATGCCAACGCCGACAACAGTAACAATAATACTATTTGGTTGCATATTGTAGTTATTTAATAATTAAGCAATAAATATTTTTGCTTTTCGCCGCGAGGACGCTTGCGTGCCGTGCGATTATTGCGGGCGTGCGCACCCACAGCCAGAAAAGTAAAAATATTTATAATAAAAACTACTACTCTGTTACAATAAATTTACCGCGATACATTCCCATAGAGCAAGAAAATGGAATTTCCCCGGTTTCATTTGGTGTAAAATTAATAATATTTTCTCCGGAACGCAGTGATTTGCTGATGCCATATTTTGGCACAACCAAATAAGCGGCGCACGACAAAGAAGTTTCCGAATTAATTATCCATTTAACCGGTTGGTCTTTTTTTATAGTCAAAATATTTGGCGAATAACCGGTGCGGCCTTGAGTCATGCGCACTTCTTGAGCGTTCTGATCAGCCACTACAACTGCAGCTTGTTTATCGACCCGCTTGCCAAATAAACGAGCCCCATTACTTATATTAAATAACCCCAAAACAATTACCGTTAATCCTGCAACCATAAAAAATAACCGCGCCTTTCGGCCTTTAAATACAGAAGTCAAACCGCCAATGCCCAAGAGTCCAGGCGCAGTGCCAATCGCAAACAAGCCCATAATAGCCATGCCTTGCCAGAAACTACCGGTAGAAACAGCATACAACTGCATCGCTTGGGTAAATCCGCACGGCAAAAAAAATGTCAACACGCCCATTACTATCGCTCCTTTATGACTATACTCTTTTACTTCTTTGTTCAAGCCAAAAAATTTGGCAATGCCCGAGGGCAAAGTAATACTTTTATCGCGCAACGCCGGAAAAATTTCTATCAACTTGAGACCAAAAAATACCATTACCCCGCCAATTATTACCGTTAATACTCCAAGCAAATTATTTGCTGGTTTAAACGCTTGACCAATCAAACCTACAAAACCGCCTAAAACAGCAAAACCTACAATTCTGCCAAGGTTAAAAAATATATGCGGACGAAATTTTTGCGCTGCTGTAGCTTCTGGGTGCTGTTCGGCATGTCGTGCCGCCAAACTAAGAACCAAACCGCCAACTAGTGCCATGCAAGTTGAGACTCCGGCCACCAGCCCAACCAAAAGCGCCACCATCACACCGGAATTTGGCGCGTTAAAACCTAGATCAAACATACCAAATAACCTGGCAACCAAATAAATTATTAAAAAGATTCCCAATGCTATCGCTAAATCTTTATAATCGGCCAGACTGCGAGAAATCCAAGGCAATTTATCTTTTTTGCCAACTTCATAACCAGCATCTTTAACCGCTTTAATAAGATCTTCATCATTTATATTTACTGTTTCCGGATATTCAATCGTGGCCAAAGATTTTTTTTGACTAACACGAACGCTTGCCACACCAGCAATTTTTTTTAACTCCTCGCCAATCAAAATTTCGCAAGCTGCGCAGTGCATGCCGCGAATAGGAATTATTTTTGTGTTCATAAAAAATTAATTATCTTTTTTTGATAACCTATGCACTTTCATTACTTCGGCGACTGCTTTGGCATGCTTGCCAGATTTAATTTGTTCGACCACGCAAGTAGATAAGTGACTTTCTAAAAGCACATCCTCAAAACTGCAAATCGCTTTTTTGACAGCGCTGGTTTGAGTAAGAATATCTACGCAATAAGCATTATCGTGCAACATTTTTTGCAAGCCGCGAATCTGTCCTTCGATAATTTTGAGGCGTTTAAGAAATTTATTTTTTGATTCTTGTTTCATACACCATTTATGATACCCCCCTAGGGTATACTTAACAAGGCCGACTTATCCACAGCTAAAATAAAAATAATTCTAAACTTTAATCTCTAAATTTATTTTTATTTCAATGCCTTTTATTATTCTTTCTTTTTTGCGCGCTTCGGCTTTAAACGGTAATAGATAAACTCCCATCTTTGTATCGGGAAAAATAGAAGTCTGCCAAGTGGTTTTACCGACAGTAATAGTCACCGGCAAAGAGCCCCAGCCTTTTTTAAGTTTAGCAAAGTTATTTTTAATTTCTTCGGAAATTTTTTTGGGAATAGAAATAAAATGCCAGCCGCCCGGACCGGGATAAATCCAAACTACGGCTTTTATTTTATATTTATTTTTAACCATACAAACTAAACGGATAATTTTTCTAAAGCTTTTAAAGCATAAAGCTGAACCATTTCCGAAATACCGCAGTCATTTTTTATTAATTCTTCTTTAGTGAACCATCGGCACTCATCTGTTAGTTCGGTCTCGGATAATTTTAACTGATCTGTTTCGCTTGTACCAAAGTAAATAAAAACAATATGTGCATGTTCAGAAGTTACTTGATGCATACTTAAAAATTGCGGGGGAATCAAAGATTTATTTCTAGCTCCTTTAAGCTCTGGCTGCTCCCCTTCTTCTTTATGTAACACAACATCTAAACCAACTTCTTCTTTTGCTTCTCTTACTGCCGCTTGGTTGGGATCTTCATCAAGTTCAATGTGGCCGCCCACACTTAGCCAAATTTTATATTTATCATGCTTTCTAAGCAAAACTTTATTTTTAAAAACTATAAAAGTTTCTGAACAAAAATCAATTTTATCATGGATGTGCGGCATAGAAAAATAAGCGTGGAATTAAAAATAGAATCACCGACTTATTTCACTTTAATATAAAAATCTTTATTACCATAAAGCGTAAAGGTGCCATCACCCTTATCTTGGGCATAAACATTCACCTCTTTACCAATTATTTCTTGTAAACTGCCAAAATTTTCGACTCCTTGAACTGAACCAACTGTATCCCGATTAAAACCAAGCAAAGTTGTTATGTGCTTTCCATCTACCTGCACAAAACATTCCCCGTCCGCGAAACAGCCTGTATCTACTTTCTCTAATTTTCCGGAAAAATTAGCCACCTTTAATTTCCCATTCGTATTTTGTCCGGTTATGTTTTTACTTGGCATACTTCTGGGTAAAACAAACAGATAAACCACGGCGCTGGTAAAAACTACGGCTAGAAAAACGACGGCAAACAGCACTTTTTTCATATATAAATAAGATATTTTTTAAAACTAATGGAATAATACCATAAAACAAACTTTGGCAAAATAATCATTTTTAAAAAGTAAATCACAAAATTGACATTGCTAATATTTAAGCGTAAAATAATGTCGGCTCAAAAAAACCAACAGAGCCATTTGGGAGAACAATGCGTAGAAAAAGAAGGTTGTATGAGTTGTTTGTTCGCTTGGCAGTCGGCTTGGGAATTATCCTAGCCACTGCCTGCGGTGATGATGCTGACAAGGAAGGAGGGAAAGAAAAAACTCAGCAGCATATATCCGCAGAGACCGGAACGCCCGATGTCCCCGAAGGATACGAGCTCGTTCAGCTCGTTCCTGATCCGACGTTCGAAAGTTCGTCGGAATCTGCCGGATTTGACAGTAGCTATGCTACTGCCAGTGTCGAAGCAGAAACCAACCCTCTCGTCGACAGCAAGAGCCTGCACATCGCTCTTCAAGGCTACGGCGGGGTCAACTTCTGCCATCGATACGGCTGGGGTGAAGGGCCAAGGGCCAAGTCAGTCACAGTTTCCGCCAAGTTGCGAGTCAACAGCGGTACTGATCCATGGAACGAAACCGCGAGCACGGAAGTGTGCGCGATCGTTTACATGCCCGACTACAAGGACAACTGCCAGCTATTCCCGGTAAATCCGGACGGGGTCGTGGATATCAATCTCACGATCGACAACCCGGACAATGAGCAGCTGGGATTTGCCTGCCTGCTGGTCGACTCGATCAGCAGCGATACGGAGAACACGCTGGACAATGCGTACCTGTACGTAGTCCAGCCTGTGGCAGCAGCCTGTCCGGTCGATGAATGGACCTGCACCGGTTTTGGAACGTGTGACAACGATGGCACCCAGACCAGAACCTGCACCAACCCATGCTCGACCACGACTCTTCCGAAACCGGCCGAGTCACAGAGCTGCACACCGGCGCCTAACGACTGCACCACCGATGTCTGGACCTGCACCGAGTTTGGTCCTTGCGTTGACGGCACTCAGACGAGAAGCTGCACTGTGGTCGATTGTCCCAACGACAACTCCACCCCGGTTCCGCCCTCGTCTCAGACCTGCACCATTGAACCGCCGCCTACACCAGGCAGTGGACATCGTCGTCCGTCGGCAAACACGGTTGGCCGATACGTTGCGATGATGTCACCCACCAATGGAGAGAAGTTCTCGTCCACCACCTCAATACGGCCTGTGGCTCAGGCCTTTGACCTTAACGTGTTCACCAACAGCAGCGATGTTGATGGGAGTGACTCGTTTGGGCATGGGCAAAATGCGCACAGCGTTGAGTGGTATGTTGATGATACGCTGATCGGAACGCAACCTGGAAACGCTGCTGAATACAGCGTCTTCAAGACGTTCGTCAGCGGAGTCAGCCTCACTCCAGGAACCCACCAAGTCTGGGCTCGGGCATTCTACCTGAACCCTGAAATGGTTCTTGACAGCGACCCCTTCACCATCACGGCGGAGGATCCTCCGACTTATGCTCAGGAAGACATTGTCGACATGGTCGGCGACGTCGTCCTCCAAGACCAATCATATGTTCTGGAAGGTACACCAACTGCCCGGAAGAGACTGAACGGTCATGGACACACAATCACTGGCGCTGGCAGCCTAACCCTGCGCTATGTCGATGTGTATGATCTGGGCAGCGGTACCACTACAACACCGAGCTCCACCGGATTTGACACTGTTTCACTTACCGGATCTCCAAGCATTGACATCACCGGATCAGTGACGATCGAAGGTTGTAACTTCGGCTTCACGGCTCCGGTCAAAGTCAGGCTGGCTGGTTCGGCAACCGCTTATGTCCACGGCAATACTTGGCCATCAAACACCAAGAACCCGGCCGGACAGCTGCCATTTGAACCTGACTCCTACCATGTGGTGGATTTCAGCGGCAGCTCGACCGGTACCAAGGTCTTTAGCGGCAATAGAGTCGCGGCGGGCGCTGTCGGATTCAGTAACACCAACAACTGGATGATCGGAGGAATGTCGGATGCCGACAGCAACTTGCTGGTTGGTGTCAGGACGTCTTTCGAGTTTGATGAGTGCACCAACTGCACAGTTCAAGGCAACCTTGCCCACCACGTGTACTACGGTGGATGGAGTCAGGGCGGCCTGCTTGAAGCCAGGGATAGTACTCTGATAGTCAAGCACAACATACTGATCGGCAGTTCGTGGCCAATCCGTGGTGGAGGCGATAGCGAATTCGCCTACAACTACATTGGAAATGGAGGACACCAGTCCTTCTCTCCAGGCAGCAGAGCCTACATCCACAACAACGTCTTTGCTGGTTGCGGTTTTGCCAGCAACGGTGGTGAGTGCAATCAAGGACTCATTGCCGGCATAGACGAGTCAACCGGAATCCGCATCGAAAACAACACGATCGATGCTATTGCCGGCAGCAGACTGCCAGACATGCTGGTGGCTGCGATCTGGATGCAGAAAGCTTCGGCTACTGTAAGGTCCAACGCCTTTGTCAATGTTCCGAACAACGGAACGGGGGCATCGGTAGTAAGTGTTGCGCAGGTTGACGAAAACGTCACCGGTTCAGCAGATGCGGACTACAACGCTTTCTCCGCTCCAGGTCAGAGAACCAATTATTCGGATGGCAGGACTCCGGCACACGACGTTGTCGGTCATCCGAATTTCAACTTTGTCGGCCCGTTGCCGACCGAACCAGTTCCCGCAGACCTAAGCGGAACTGACGTTTGGAACAGGCAACGGACTGTCAGTCGCCTCTTGTGCGACTACCGGATCAGGTACACACCGCGATCCGGAAGCCCGCTGATCGACAGCGGAGATCCGGCAGGTGGTGAAGGCAATGATATCGGTGCGATCGGCGCTGGTGTCTCCAATGCCCTGGACAAATTCGCGGCCTTCGGCCCCGGATGCCAGAGCACTGCTCTGCCTCCAACCACTCCGAACAACGTGTTGGCAACCGCACTCGCCTCGGACAGAGTTCTGGTCAGGTGGTCAGGCTCAGATAGCCCGACCGTTCCAGGCCTAGCCCAGGCACGTGTGATCGCCTACATGGTCTTCAGAAACGGCATGCTTATCGGCAATCTCACGGCCGATAATGTCAGATTTGAAGACACTGGTCTGACCGGAGCCACGTCGTACATGTACAACGTGGCAGCAATTGACAGCGATGGCAGGACGTCTGATGTTTCACCGACGGTGACGGCGCTAACCCCGCCCCAACTGGTCGTTGACCCGTCAGCTCATCCGCAGCTGATCTCTCCGGTTCTGGTCGCTCACTTGGCTGCTGGCGGTCCCGACTGGGATGCGCAGAAACAGCTTTGTGACGAAAACCTCAACCTGCTAGTGAAGGATGACTTCCGGGATGTAACCGGAAATCAGCCGGATTTTGCGGGCTGGGGCTGGAACCTGGCTGCAGAAAACTACGCCAGGTGCTATCTTGTTGCCGTGCAACAAGGTGACACGAGTAACGCGCTGGAGTATGGAAAGAAGCTCGCGGGGATCGGAAAGGTTCTCGCCTTTGACCATAACTTCGGCACAGAGGATGATACGCTTCAGCCCATCGGTCTGGGAGACGGAGTGCAACAGAATTTTGCGCTTCCATTCCTGCCGATGGATCCAAGCCGTGTCAAAGTCACTCTCGTCACCACCAGTGACGTCGCAGTCTTCCGTACGCTTGGCCATGACGCTCTGGGCGTGTTCGCGCCCATCGCAAAGGTGAGTAACACTTTGGGCGGACCGGCCGACTACCTGGCGTCCAGCTACGCGCTGGACTTCAGAGACTTCGACGGGGCAGACGCCGACGGCAATGGCGAAATGGATACGTTCGACATTCGCTGGCTAGGCAGTTCACAGCCAACACCAGGGTCCATCTACTACGTCACGGTCGCCAGCGGCAATTCAGTCACTCTGGCTGCCAGCGACTACAGCGTTTCTGGTGGAACTCTGACCTTGAACGTGCCAGCAGCCTCCAACCAAGAGGTAATGGTCTCATTCCTGGGAACCAATCGAGAACAGACCGGCAACGGTCTGAACTACGAAGGGCCGAACAGCATCGAGCCAGACGGCCCCGGTTATCAGATGAGGACCATCAATCCGGCGCTCGCGATCGTCCTCAGGACGCTGCGTGATTCCGGATTGCTCACGGATGAGATGAAGAACAGGTTTGCCAATGTTCTAAGGGAACAAATTCGCTGGTGCAGCGACTTCTGCTTCGAAAGGAGCGGCAAAGACGGCAGCATCAGCAATTACTTCACCGACGGAATTGTCTTGGGTACGCTATTTACGGCCTACGCCGTGGACGATGATGACCTCAAGGCACTGGCAAATCAGCACATCATGGAAGTATTCGAAGGTCTGGCCAGGATTGTGCCTGACGGCGACGCGCCGGAAGGCCAGTATGCCGTGGGCATGACCCATGCTGTACTGCGCACGCTGGCTATTTCCAATGACATTGTCGGTACTGACCTGACCGTGTACTTGGACTGGACAAACAACGTTGTCCTATCAGCCATCTACGGGAGCGATCCACAGAACTCGACCGGATACGACCAAGGAGATTGGAGTGAGATGCCCGCTTCGCCGCTCGACGGCGAGGTAGAGTTTTTCCTCGATTTCCTACCAGACCATTCAACGGCGCCTTACGGACGATGGTTTCTCCAAGAAATGGGGAGAACACCGCCGCCTGGTACCGTCAGCAACTACCGAGAGACACTCCCGTTGTCTTTCCTTGGAAAAGCAACCGGTCCCGTGTTTGCCCGCTCCGACTGGAGCCCGAACGCAACCTGGATGGCCTTCAAGGTGAACTTCAACGGAGCAGTCGCTCACCAGCATCTGGACGACGGACACTTCTCGTTGAAGCACGGCAAAGACAATCTCATTGTCAATGGTGGCGGTTATAACTTCATGGATCCGATACCGTGGCATAACACGTTCGGATTCGATGATACCGGCATCTCCGGCTACAACCGTCTTTGTGTTTACCCTCAAGGTGGATGCCAGGGCGGTTGGGGCGGCAACGAGCAGATCATCAAGCGTGCCGATATGGGGAGCTACGTCTACAGCAAAGGCGATTGGACCGACGCCAGCCGCAATAACAGTGGGGTCTTCACTGACAACTCGGTTCTAGCGGCACAACGTTCAGTTATCTTTCTGCGCCAAAGTGGTCTGATTGCGGTGTTTGACCGGTTCAAGACCAAACACGCGCAGATCCGGGTAACGGAAAACTGGAACTTCGGCGGCACCACACTGTTGACCAACGGGAATAGCCTCTGGTCAACAACGGTTGGGGCAAGCAGACTCGATATGCAAGCAGTAATCGCGCCTGCCACAGCTCCGGTCGTGACTTCGCTTGAAGGCGCCGGGATAACCTCGATCAACTTCCAAGAAGTTACTTCTGGAAGTACGACGGGGAACTTCCTCCACGTCTTCCAAGCGAGTGATGCTTCAGCGCCGACGATGACGCCCGGACGTCTTGTTCACTCGACGGATGCGAGCGTTCAAGGAGTCGAGCTCACGAGCAGCACCGGTCAATGGACCATACTGTTCGGAGCTACCGCAGGCAGCTTCGGTGGCCACCTCCAGTTTACGGAGCCATCAAGCGGCACTCACAAAAACCTTGTCTTCGATCTCGTGCCGTCCCGTGCGTACGTCGCTTCGGTGGCTGACGCAAACGGCACCTTGACCAGAAGCATGGCGGTGACAACTGACACGAACGGCTCTGTAGCCTTTGACACAGCCGCAGGTGAGACCAACATCTACCTCACCCTCGGAACGGAAGCGCCCATGAGCGCGCCACCGGTCCAGAACTAGCCAACAATCGGAAAAGGACTTGAATGCCCAGAAACTGATCCGCCCTATCTTCTAAAGATGGAGCCGATTCACATCTGATGGCATTCTCACAGGATCGGATGCGCGTTGCGTGTTCGATCCTGATTTATTTTTATAAAAAATAAATAATTAATTTTTTTATAGAAATAAATTGACTAGTTCAAAAATGAGTGTATAATTAATACTAACAAAAATTAATTCATTCATAATTTTTTATGAAAAAATTATCCGCACTCGCCGTTTTAATCCCGGTGTTCGGTTTGGTGGTTTATACATTATTTACCACTGTCGCCAAAGCTGACACCTCTCAATTGCCAAACGTTCCACCTGGCTATGAAATGGTTGATTTGATTACGGATAATGGATTTGAAAACTCAACCGGAGGTTTTGCAGTTATGGGTTCAGCTGCTGAAGGCAGCGTAGCTCAAACTTCAGTAAACCCTATCCAAGGCAGCAAGAGTCTAAGTCTAACTGTCAACAGTTATGGCCGAGTAGGTTTTGGAAATATTTTTCCTTGGGAAGGCGGACCTTTTAGCGACTCACTAACTGTTAAAGCAAAAATTAGAGTAGAGAGCGGTAACAGCGGACGCCAATTAAAAGTTTGCTCAATCGCCTACATTCAAAATAACAATGAACCTCTAAATACTTGTCAAAATTTTCCAATTAATAATCAAAATGTAGCTGATGTATATTTAACTCAAAGTCTTTCTGCCAAACAATTATACATGGCTTTCTTTCAGTTTAGTTTAGAAAATAGCGGTTCAGTCGTAGTTACTGTAGATGACGCTCACTTATATGTAGTCCGAGCTCAATCTAATACACCTCCACCCCCAACCCCAGTAAACGGAGTCTGTGGTTCAGCTAATGGTACAACTGTTCCAACTATTCCAACAACCAATCTCTGTTCAGTTGGTGCAGCTAGTTCTGTAAATGGTTCTGGTCCTTGGACTTGGACTTGTGCTGGTACTA